>NZ_BSDR01000001.1:1912500-2240000 GCF_027925305.1 Desulforhabdus amnigena
GCAATGTCGTCAAATGCCGCCCTCCCAACAACCGTACGCCCAATCCGGACGAAATCGACGCCTGTTCCCCTTTTTTGACCCGGCAACTCACCACCCTCCGTCCTAAAGTCATCTGCGCTCTGGGAGCCTGTGCCGCGCAGACGCTTCTCGGCACCAGCAGCGCTATTTCGAAATTGCGCGGAAAGGTCCATTCATGGCGGGGGATTCCCCTGGTTTCTACTTTTCACCCGGCTTATCTACTGCGAAATCCCGCCCAGAAAGGCGCCACATGGCAAGACTTGCTGATCGTCCATCAAATTCTGCATGCAAACGAAAAGGATCATTAAATGCTGAAGGTTGCATTGAAGATGAGCAAGATATTGTTGCTGGTTTTCTTTTTCTTATTTCCGCTACTTTTCTGCAGTGCAGTTCTTTCACAGACATCCCACCTGAATATTATTGAAATCAAGGACAGCATCAATCCGGGCGTTGAAGATTTCATACAGTATGCCGTTGATCGATCACAAGAGGATGGCGCCGAGTGCTTGATCATCCTCCTGGATACTCCGGGGGGGCTCATGACTTCCATGCGAGGAATCGTCCAATCCATCATGAATTCACCGCTGCCCATCGTGGTGTATGTTTATCCCAGTGGAGCACAGGCGGCTTCGGCGGGCGTATTCGTCACCGTCGCGGCCGACGTTGCCGCCATGGTTCCGGGAAGCAACATCGGCGCAGCCCATCCCGTAACATCGACAGGTGAAGACGTTCCCGGCGTCATGAACGAAAAGGTCGTAAACGACATGCTGGCCATGGCACGGAGCATAGCAAGCGAGAGGGGCCGTAATGCCGAGTGGCTCCAGGACGCCATTCGAAAGAGTGTTTCCATCACTGCGGAAGAGGCATACGAGGAAAATGTCATCGACATGGTTGCCGCGGATCTCCCTTCTCTCATAAAGAAACTGGATGGCTGGGAAATCAGAAAAAAAGGGTTGATCAAAACTTTGCATACGGAAGGAATCGAACGGAGGACAATCGAAGCAGGCTGGCAGCACAAGATTCTTCGAGCCATCAGCAATCCAAATATTGCTTACATTTTACTCATGATCGGACTCGCCGGCCTTTATTTTGAAATCTCCCAACCGGGAGCCATTTTTCCCGGAGTCATTGGAGGCATCTCTCTGATTCTAGCCCTTTACGCCATGCAGACCCTTCCCGTCAACTACGCCGGTTTCCTCTTCATTTTACTGGCGATCCTATTTTTCATCCTGGAAATCAAAGTAACCTCCTACGGCATGCTCAGCATTGCGGGAATCATTTCCCTCGTACTGGGCTCCCTTATGCTCTTCAGGTCCCCGGACAACACAAGCCGGCTGGCTCTATCGGTATTCATTCCCACGGTTCTCACCGTATCGGGTTTCTTCGTGGCGGTAGCGGCGCTGGCCTTTCGTGCACAAATGGCCAAACCACAAACAGGAAAGGAGGCTCTCGAGGGTCTTGTGGGGGAGGTCACCAAATCCCTTTGCCCGGAAGGAAAAGTGTTCATCAACGGTGAACTCTGGAATGCCGTAGCGGATGAAGAAATAGGCGAGGGAGAAAAAGTCCAGGTGGTGTCGGTGGATAATTTAAAGTTGAAAGTGAAGAGGATCAGTGTTAGATAGGGCAAATTATTTTTTTATCCCCACAAAGCAAAATGGGTAGAGATAAGGAGCGGCGCATGCCTTTCTACGGTATCGTAGCCATCGTTGTTTTGGGAGTGATGTTTTTAGCGAACGCCATACGGGTCCTCAACGAATACGAACGTGGGGTGATCTTCCGTCTGGGGCGCGTCATCAACGCCAAGGGACCCGGCTTGATCCTTCTGATCCCCCTGGTGGATCGGATGCAGAGGGTGAGTTTACGCCTTGTGGCCACGGATGTACCCTCCCAGGATGTCATCACCCGGGACAACGTCTCGGTAAAGGTCAACGCGGTCATCTATTTCAGAGTAATCGATCCCGTGAAGGCCATCATCTCCGTTGAAAACTATCTTTACGCCACGAGCCAGCTCGCACAGACGACCCTGCGAAGTGTTTGTGGTCAGGCTGAGCTGGACGATCTCCTGTCGGAGCGGGAAAAAATCAACGCCCACATACAGGAGATTCTCGATCGGCACACAGACCCCTGGGGAATCAAGGTCACGATCGTTGAACTCAAGTACATCGATCTTCCCCAGGAAATGCAAAGAGCCATGGCCAAGCAGGCCGAGGCGGAGCGGGAAAGGCGTGCCAAGGTCATAGGCGCCGAAGGGGAATACCAGGCCGCAGCTCGCCTTGCAGACGCAGCGGAAATTCTTCAGGACCATCCTGTGGCTGTACAACTGCGTTACCTGCAAACACTGAGGGAGATTGCTGCCGAAAACAACTCCACTACAATTTTCCCCGTTCCTATTGATCTTTTTAAACCGTTTATCAGTTTAACTGAAATGTCTCGGCAGAAAGAGGCTACCCCTCATGACCCGGTGAGTCGCGACGAAGGATGAAAGTGGAGTCGGGATTCTTTCCCTGCATGAGGAAGTCGGGTAGGGAAACCCGACCTACCATTTCATGTAAATTGTCATTTCGGGAGCGGTACCCTGAACGGTGAAAACGAGCTCCCGGAGATCTGTTTTTTTAGGTAAGGAGCAAAGCAAAATGGGTAAGAAGAAAGAAAAAGTCGCCAAGGAAAAACCCCTGGAAAAAATGACCGCCAAGGAACTCCGAGAAATGGCCCTCGGCCTGGAGGTCATCGTGGGGGTTCACGCCATGAACAAAAACGAGCTGATCTCCGCTATCAAAGAAGTCAAGGGGATCGTAGAAGAAAAAAGCAAGAAGAGCGATATCGATGTTCGTCAGTTAAAGGCCAGGATTCGCGAACTCAAAGAGAAAAAGATTCAGGCAAAAGAAGCGGGCAATCCAAAGCTTGTCGATTTTCTGCGCCGCAGGATCAGCAACATCAAAAAGAAAACGCGTCGGGTCGCTGCATACGAGTGGTAACACCATGATTCACCGGTTCACCCGGCAACTGAGAGAAAGAACTTCAGCGGGATGCGCTCAGTACCGAAAATTGTAAATACGCGATCACTTCGCACGAATAAACGGCTGAAGCGGCTGCGTGATTGCGACGGTTGGTACTTTGGGTATTTGGCCCGATTTACTTCTTGGAAAGATCCATGCAAAGAGACGAAGCACTTCAACTCCTGGAAGCCCACGTTCAAACGGACACTTTGAGAAAGCACAGTCTGGCGACCGAAGCCGTCATGCGCGCGCTCGCCGAGAAGTTGGGCCAGAACCGTGACCTCTGGGGCGTTACGGGGTTGCTTCACGACCTGGATTTTGAGTACACTCGAGACAATCCCACAGAGCATGGGCGCAAGACGGTTGAATTGCTCACCCCCTTTGCATTCCCAGAAGAAGCTTTGAACGCCATATTGAGGCACAATGCCGAAGCCCTCGGGCTGGAGAGGGAAACGGCTTTCGATTATGCATTGACCTGCGCTGAAACCATCACGGGATTGATTGTAGCGGCGGCTCTGGTGCATCCGGACAAGAGAATCGGAAGCATCAACCCAAAATCCGTTCGGAAGCGCATGAAGAGCAAGGATTTTGCACGAAACGTCAACCGTGAACACATAGTTCTTTGTGAACGGATTGATATACCGCTGATGGACTTCATTGAATTGAGCATCAACGCCATGAATTCGATCAGCGACCAAATGGGCCTTTGAGGAATAATGGATCAGATGAGTGGAAACAGCAGCACTTCACGAGGAGGGGAATAATGCCAGTTAAAAAAAGTGTGATTGCGGCAATTGCGTCAGCGGTAAATACATACATTCAAGATGATGAGGCCGCGATGTTGGCTCAACAGCAGAAAAGGCTTGCGCAAACACCTACCCCGCCCTATAGTCCATGGGCGATGGCTGGACGGGCTGCTTCCATGGAAATGAGGCGGACGTGGCAGTTGCGCCTGGTCCGTTGAGTGATATTTCTGCTTTACCTCATTTTATATTGAATGATAAGGTAAAAAATTGAGGGGAAAGGCGCTTCCCGTTGAAATCGGTTTGAAATGACCATTTCCTGACAATGTAGGATATCCTGAGGAGCTTCGAAGGTTTTTTTTCATTTCACTTCTTGAGGATACGGAATCTAGTGCTGAAGTGCGTTGAGTAGAATATTTCGAATGGAAAAAGGAGATGTAAGGATGGAGAAGGTTCAGCATGGTGTGCTTACTTCCGGGCTGTTGGATGATGAAAAGGTTCCGGTGACCAATCCTGTCAAAATTCAGGATTTGACCTTCCGTGATGGGCATCAGTCGCTGTTTGCCACGCGCGGCAGAAATGAAGACTTTATGGAAATCGCCGAAGAAGTGGACAAGGTAGGCTTTTACTCCATGGAAGTCTGGGGCGGGGCAACATTTGACACCATGCACCGGTTTTTGAATGAAGATCCTTGGAAGTCCCTGCGGGACTTGAAGACGGTCATCAAGAACACACCGTTCTCAATGCTTCTGCGCGGCCAGAACCTTGTAGGTTACCGCAACTATCCTGACGATGTGGCCGAAGCGTTTGTAGAACGCGCTGCCGCCAACGGTATGGACATCTTCCGCGTTTTTGATGCCCTCAACGACTACCGCAACTTCGAAACGGTGGTCCGGGTCATCAAGAAATGTAACAAGCACTTCCAGGGTTGTATGTGCTACTCCCTGACCGAATCCCGCATGGGCGGCCCCGTTTACAATCTGCAATACTATCTCCAAAAGGCAAAAGATCTGGAGAACATGGGTGCCGACACCATCTGCATCAAGGATATGGCCGGTTTGATCAACCCCTACGACGCCTATACCTTGATCAAGTCCCTCAAGGAGACCGTCAAGATCCCCATCCATCTCCACAGCCACTTCACCTCAGGCATGGCGGATATGTCCCTCCTGAAGGCGATTGAAGCCGGTGTCGACATCGTGGACACCTGTCTCTCCCCCTGGGCATACCGGACATCGCACCCCGGCGTCGAACCCCTGGTGGCAACTCTGCGCGGCACGAACAGAGACACCGGTCTCGACATCAAGCAACTGGCCAAGTGCAGTGAATACTTCGAGAAGATTTCACCCAAGTATCGGCATTTGCTGGACGACAGAATGTCCATCATCGATATCAATGTATTGCTGCACCAAACTCCGGGCGGCATGCTTTCCAACCTCGTCAATCAGCTCCGCGACATGAACGCTTCCGACAAGCTCGACGAAGTGTTCAAACAGCTGCCCATCGTGCGCCGTGAACTGGGCCAGGTGCCCCTCGTCACTCCCACCAGCCAGATCGTGGGTATTCAGACGGTCAACAACGTTCTCTTCGATACTCCGAACGAACGTTACAAAATGATCACGGCTCAGGTTAAGGACCTTTGTTACGGTCTTTATGGTAAAACCGCTATCCCTATTGATCCTGAAGTCCAGAAGAAAGCGCTCAAAGGCTATCCCAGAGGCGAAACTCCCATCACCGGCCGTCCCGCCGATTATCTCGATCCGGAACTCCCGAAGGCGGAAAAGGACGTTGAAGGGTTGGCCAAAGATATCGATGATGTGTTGATTTACGCCATTTATCCCACCACTGGAAAGCGATTCCTCAAGTGGAAGTACGGACTGGAAGAAATTCCCAATGAAGTGAAACCCAAGACCATGGAGGATGTAATGAGGGAACAAGAGTTGATCAAGAAAGCGAAAGCAGGCCTGCTCGTCGAAAAACCCGCAAAAGAAGCCCCCGCCAAAGGACCTGGACTGCGTACTTTCAACGTTTTCGTTGATGGCGAATATTTTGAAGTCGAAGTAGAACAAATTGGTGGCGCTGCTCCCGCTATTACTTCCATCACTCCTGCAGCCCCCGTGATCCCCCGTCCCGCACCTGCTGCAGCAGCTCCCGCCCCTGCCCCCGCAGCTGCCCCCGCTCCCAAGCCGGCAGCAGCTCCTGTAGAAGGCGGCACCGCTGTTACAGCTCCCATGCCCGGCATGATCATTCGCTATGAGGTAGCAGAAGGCGCTACTGTAAAAGAAGGCGATGTTGTTTTGATTCTGGAAGCCATGAAAATGGAAAATTCTATTACCGCTCCCTGTGCAGGAACTGTGAAACAAATCAACTTCAAAGACGGTGAAAGCGTTCAAAAAGACGATGTTCTTGCTGTAATCGGCTAGTGGAAACTCAAAATCAAAGTGAGAGAGGAGTAGTTTAGAATGGCTAAGAAACCCGTTCGCGTTACAGTGACAGGAGCCGCAGGCCAGATCGGCTATGCAATGCTCTACCGGATCGCATCAGGCGCCATGTTGGGCCCCGACCAACCGGTCATCCTTCAGATGCTCGAACTTCCCTTGGAAAAACCTCAGCAGGCTCTCAAGGGTTGCATGATGGAACTCGAGGACTGTGCGTTTCCCCTCCTCGCCGACATGGTCGGCACGGGCGACCCCAAGGTTGCCTTCAAGGATGCGGATTATGCACTGCTGGTAGGAGCCAGACCGCGTGGTCCCGGAATGGAACGTAAGGACCTTCTTTCCGCCAACGCTCAGATCTTCACCGAGCAAGGCAAGGCAATGAACGAAGTGGCCTCGCGCGACATTCGCGTCATCGTGGTCGGCAATCCCGCCAACACCAACTGCTATATTGCCATGAAATCGGCCCCCGATCTGCCCAAGGCCAATTTCACCTCCATGATGCGTCTGGACCACAACCGCGCCGTGTATCACCTTGCCGCAAAGGTAGGCAAAACCGTAAATGACGTAGAGAAGATGGTCGTTTGGGGCAACCATTCCCCCACCATGTACCCCGATATCCGTTTCGCTACCATCGCAGGTCAGCCCGCATCCAAGCTGGTGGACGAAGCCTGGTATCGCAACGAATACATCCCCATGATCGGAAAGCGCGGCGCAACCGTTATCGAAGCGCGCGGGCTCTCTTCGGCCGCTTCCGCTGCCAACGCAGCCATCACGCACATGCGTGACTGGGCCTTGGGAACCAATGGCAAATGGGTGACCATGGGCCTTCCTTCAGATGGCTCCTACGGAATCCCTGAAGACATCCTCTACGGTGTTCCCGTGACTTGTACTCCTGGAAAATACGAAAGAGTGAAGGGACTTGAGATCGATGCGTTCTCACGTGAAAAGATGGATGCAACCCTCAAGGAACTCCTCGAAGAACAAGCTGCGGTAAAAGATCTCGTCGGCTAAATCTTCCAATACCTCATAGGGTGCGGCAGCTGCATCTTTGCTGCCTCCCCTGTGAGGATTATCCCATCGTTCGATTCTCGATACTCTTCATTTCACCGGCATCTTATCGATGCCGATGCAATCGGTTCGTCTCCCCTTCCGGCAAACATTCTGTCGCCGGAGACATCCCGCCCATAGTCTCAATTCCTGGAGAAACCGAATTTCAGGCTGTACTCGTTGATATTGCGTTCATCCAGGCATTTCAATGCATTTTGAAATGCTCGAAGCCTTTCGCAATTCTCGATACAATCCTCTTTATTTAAATGCTCATTTTCACAGTTACGACACGGGCTTTCAATTGTTTTAGAAAAGAGTGACCTCATCCTCGCGATCCTCCCAGCGGTGAAGAAATGGTTATGCAATGAACTCGATTTCCACTTTTCGGGCGGGCACTCATATAAAATGCCCTCCCATGACGTGTCAAGTCCATTCCGACCACGGTTTGACCATTGGAGCCGGCGGGGGCAAAAAGCGCTCTTCCAGGATTTTCGCGATCCGGTCCCATCGAAGAAGGATCAGGCGAGCTTCTCCTTCTTGAGTACCGCTTCTTTTTTCAATCGATTCACGGCCTTTTCCAAAACGGGAAAGACATTTTCCCGAATATCCCCTGCCACAACGACAAACATGACATCATCCCCCACTTGCCGGCGACCTGTAAAAAGGTACGCCTCAACGGCGGCGATCCCCTCCTCGGTGCGCATTTCCCGAAGGATGGATTCCCACTTAGCAGTGTCCACATCGATATCCAGATATTCAGCGGGAAGGCCTTCACGGCTGGTACCCCTCACTATTCCGTTGTGACAGACGATCATTCCAACTTTGGAAACGTCGATTTCCGCCTTGACCTTTTCAACCAAATCATTGAGTGTCGGCATAAACATATCCTTCATTGCGGCGAGAATGCCGCTCTTCCAGAAGTGCGGTTATCAACCATTGCGGGCATGGAACAGGCCGCGCAATTGCGATTTTGACGAGTTAACCTAACATTTTATTGCTCCATTTTCACGGTAATATATCAATTAAAGTTGATTCTTGACGCTCTTGCTGTTATAGACGTGTGGGAAAACTTTTTTGATGCGCTGGAAACCGGGTAGCGTTTTCTGGATTCTGAAGCACTGCGCGACTCAATCCCATTAACCCCCATCTCTTTTTATACTGTTCAGGTCCATTCGAGTTATGACGCTGCATTCATTAAGCTTAAAAATAACGAGGGTGGCCCCAAGGCGATCGAACTATCAAGTTCGTGCTGTTTTTGACAGAGTCCGTCGGGGAAATCGGCGGGCAGTATCGTGTGGCAATCGTGTTGAGGAGGGAAAGCATGTTTGAAGAAAAAGCGTTAGAAAAGATCAAAGCCGGTAAGGAAAAGTGGAACAATGATGTAGTCGGCAAAACCCTTGCCAAGAATCCGGAACGCAAAGCAGAGTTCACCACCATTTCAGGGACACCGGTAGAGCGCCTCTATACGCCTCTCGACATCGCTGAGGTGGACTACGAGAAAGACCTCGGATACCCCGGCGTATTTCCTTTCACCCGTGGCGTACAGCCGACCATGTACCGTGGACGTTTCTGGACCATGCGTCAGTATGCCGGTTTCGGCAGTGCAAAGGAAAGCAATGCCCGTTACCGCTATCTGCTGAGCCAGGGTCAAACGGGATTGAGCGTCGCTTTCGACCTCCCCACCCAGGCGGGCTACGACAGCGATCACCCCCTTTCAATGGGCGAAGTTGGAAAAGTCGGTGTTGCCATCGACTCCATCGAAGACATGAAGGTCCTTTTCGACCAAATACCCCTCGATAAAGTAACCACCTCCATGACCATCAACGCTGCAGCCACTGTTCTTTTGGGCATGTATCTGGCCATTGCGGAAGAACAGGGCGCATCTTTCGATAAGGTAGGTGGCACCGTACAAAATGACGTTCTCAAGGAAATCACCGTTCGCGGTCAGTACATCTATCCCCCCAAGCATACCATGAGACTTACCACCGATCTCATTGAATTCTGCCTGAAGAATGTACCCAAATGGAACACCATCAGCATCAGCGGATATCATATTCGTGAGTCCGGTTCGACGGCCGCTCAGGAAATGGCATTCACCATTGCCGACGGTATCGCATACGTACAGGCATGCGTAGACCGCGGTCTGGATGTAGATTCCTTTGCACCCCGTTTGAGCTTCTTCTTCAACGCGTTCACCAATGTTCTCGAAGAGGTCGCCAAGTTCCGTGCAGGCCGCAGAGTCTGGGCCAAGATCATGAAGGACCGCTTCGGAGCCAAGAACCCGCGCTCCATGATGCTCCGTTTCCATGTACAGACGGGTGGTGTAACCCTCACCGCTCAGCAACCCCTCAACAACATCGTTCGCGTTGGTCTTCAGGCCTATGCGGCCGCTTTGGGCGGATGTCAGTCCCTCCACACCAATTCCTACGACGAAGCTCTTTGTCTGCCTACCCAGCAGGCGGTCACCGTCGCACTTCGTACGCAACAGATAGTCGCTGAAGAAAGCGGCGCCACCGATACCATCGATCCTCTGGCAGGCAGCTTCTACGTGGAAGCCATGACCCAAAAGATCGAAGCCGAAATCATGGATTACCTCCAAAAGATTGACGCTATGGGCGGTACTCTTGTCGCTATCGAACAGGGTTTCATCCAGAAGGAAATCCAGAACAGCGCCTACAGGTTCCAGAAAGAGATCGAGAACAATGAACGCGTCTATGTAGGTATCAACAAATACACCATGGAGGAACCCCCACCAGAAGGTCTTCTCAAGATAGACATGTCCGTGGGTGAAGTTGAGACAGCGAAGTTGAAGAAGCTCCGCGCGGAAAGAGACCAGGCCAAGTGGAAAGCGGCGTTGGACAACCTGCGCAAGGTTTCCGAGACGGATGAAAATGTTATGCCCGCAGTCATCGAGGCGGTTAAGGCAAAAGCCACCGTCGGTGAGATCTGCGACGTATGGCGCGACATTTTCGGACAGTATCGCCCGAAGGAATATGTTTAATCCATAAGACCTTATGGCTTAAAGTTTCATTTGTTAGCAAACGACACAAGATTTGGAGGTAAATTCCATGGCAAAGAAGATAAAGATAATCGTTGCAAAACCCGGTCTGGACGGACATGACCGTGGAGCCAAGCTTTTGTCAAGAATATTTGCAGAAGCCGGAATGGAAGTTGTTTATACAGGGCTGCGTCAAACTCCCGAGATGATCGTTGAAACGGCGCTCCAGGAAGATGCCGATGTTGTGGGCCTGAGCAGTCTTTCGGGTGTGCACAACTATTTCTTCCCCAAAGTGGTTGAACTCCTTCGCGCGAAGGGATTGAACGACGTTTTGGTCGTCGGTGGCGGCATCATTCCCCTGGAAGATTACGATGGGCTGAAGAAGGCCGGCATGAGCGCCATCTTCGGACCGGGAACTCCCACCACGGAAATCGTGGACTTTATTCAGAAGAACGTCCGCGCTCGTTAGTATGTCAGGATCAGGGCCTGGCCCCGCCGTGGGCCAGGTCCCCCCTTGATGTGTTTTTGTTGGAGCAGATCCCCTCGAGATTGCTGAAGAAAGTGTAAAGGGAGCGTTTTTTCAAGCCGCCCCTTCCCGATGCTTCGGCAGGGACGAGAGGGGTTGAATGCGAGCAAAGGTTAAATCCAGATCATCCTTTCCTGCCCCTCCCATCGAGGGAGGCAATTTCAGTCGACTTCTGCGCAATACGATAACCAAAGGTGGCGGGACGTTCCAAACAGCATGTAAATCACACCGCATATTCCCTGGAATTTTTCTTTTGTGTGAGAACGAAAGGGGAGCACTGAAGCAAGCACAAGTGGATACTTGAACAACCGACGGATCTCGCCGGTTTAGATCCCGTCCCTACAGGGCCTGATAACGATAGCGGTGGCGGTCAAGGGCAAGCGGTGAAAGGAAATACACTTTAATGAACATGGATTACGCTAAAGAAATCCTGCAAGGTTCTCCTCGGGCGGTAGCGCGTGTGATGAGCTGGCTTGAAGATGAGGATGACAGAGCTCATGCCTGTATGGAGCAGCTCTATCCCCATACTGGGAAAGCTTATATCATAGGCATCACCGGTTCTCCCGGAGCCGGGAAGAGTACTCTTACGGACAAGCTGACCCGCACCATCCGGAAAAGAGGACTTAGCGTAGGTATCGTGGCTGTGGATCCCTCCAGCCCTTTCACCGGCGGGGCGGTACTGGGGGATCGTGTGCGGATGAGCGAACTCAGTGTAGACCCTGGAGTGTACATCCGCAGCATGGCGACACGCGGTTTTCTTGGAGGCATGTCCAAAGCGACGGCGGATGTTGTCAAGGTTTTGGACGCCTTCGGCAAGGATGTGATCATCATTGAAACAGTGGGCGTGGGCCAGGATGAAGTCGATATCATCGGGTTGGCCGACACTACCTGCCTGGTCCTGGTGCCCGGTCTTGGCGACGGAATCCAGAGCATGAAGGCCGGTGTCATGGAAATCGCCGACATTTTCGTGGTGAACAAGGCGGATCGACCGGGAGCGGACCAGGTCGTAGCCGAGGTTTCTGCCCGTGTCGATCAGGACAGGCACATCAAGAGAAAACTCTGGACTCCTCCCGTGGTGAAGACCATCGCAGTGGAAGACCAGGGGTTGGATGATTTATGGCAGGCCATTGATGACCACAGAAAAATGTTGGAAACCAGCGGCAATTTCCTGCAGAAACGCCGGGAACGCATTTGCAATGAAACCCTGCGCATGATCCACAACGAGATTTTCCGCATCGTGCGAGAGCAATTGCAAGAGAGCGGGCAATTGGATAATCTGGTGACGGATATACTGGAACACAAACGCGACCCATACAGTATCATGCGAGAGATATTAGGAAATTGGCTTTCACTTCCCCAATGTCACAAGGAGGCATCATGAAGGTTTTAAGAGTGGATCATATCGGAATCGCAGTGAAAAGCATCGAAGACAGCAAGAAACTCTATAGCGACATTCTCGGTCTGCTCCATGCCGGCAGTGAAACCGTAGCAGAACAAAAGGTGACCACCGCCTTCTTTCCCGTAGGCGATACGGAAATCGAGCTCCTGGAATCCACCGCCCCCGACGGCCCCATCGGCAAATATATCGAAAAAAAGGGCGAAGGCATTCAGCACATTGCTTTCAGGGTGGATAATATTGAAAAAGCCCTGGAGGAACTCAAGGCCAAGGGAGTCAAACTGATCGATGAAACTCCGAGGAAAGGCGCAGGCGGAGCGAAAATCGCTTTTCTGCACCCCAAATCCACCTTCGGTGTTTTGGTGGAACTTTCCGAAAGAGAATAAGGTAAGGTACAGATGAAGTCAAAAAGGGCGCGGATTCCGCGCCCTTTTTATTTTAAGGTACAGAAGCTTTGCATGTAAGGCGAGGGAAACGCGAAGCATGCCCCCCACCCTACGTTGACATTTCGCCGTTCTGGTGGGCAGGATAAAACCTTTTTGCCCACCCTCACGGGGGCGCCGGCACATTTGAGGCCTCACGCAATACCGGCAGGCTTTGAGGAAAACCCGTGATCGAGGAACCACTCCAGACTCAATCTCGTGGCCATCCAACGCAAATCGGGATCAAGGAACCTGTGATCGGCGCTCCTCATCACCACCACACGCCTGGGCTCTGAAGCCTGCCTGTAAATATCGAGTGCATCTTCCCACGGAACGATTTCATCCTCTTGTCCGTGAATCACAAGAACACCCGACACCGGCGCCATGGATCTCAAATTCAAGGGAAGCCCGATACCCACCCCCCCGGGTAAAATCTGTCTGTGATTTTCCTGGATCTCCCGCGCGCCATGGATCTTTGTCAGATCGAAGGGGCTGGCCCAGCAGACAACACTTCGAATTTCATGTTCCAGGGATGCAGCTGTGAGTAAAGCGATATACCCGCCCATGCTGGAGCCCAACAATCCAGTGGGACCCTTTGCCCAGTGCGCACTTTCGACATACTCCAAAACGGCCTGCAGATCGCGGATCCTCGAAGTGATAAGGTTCGGTTGCGGCGAAGCCTCACTTTCCCCGCAACCCGAAAAATCGAACCGAAGGACAGCTATACCAGCCTCTCGGAAGGCCTGGCCGATGGAAATGTATTTCATGCTGTCTTTGGAACTGAGCATTCCATGACAGCAAACCACTACCGGGGCAGGAAGGACTTCCGGAAAATGCACATCGGCAGCGAGGGCACCGACTGACGTCGCAATGGAAATGGCCTCTGAGTCCATAACATTCCTTTCCTGTCGTAAAGGGCGTTGAGCGGTTGTCAGACAACATAACTCGACATTGTCAAATTTCATTTAAGCCACGGAGGCGCAAAGGGCACAGAGAAAGACCTTCAAATGAAATCTCTGTGTTCTCCATGAAAAAAGGCTCATGGTTCATAGCTCATAGCTCATGATAATATCGCTTCTCAAGAGCGCTTCCCGCCTTCCCTGTCGCATCGCATTGCCTTTTTTCATTCTTCGTTGTGACCGCCCCGTCATGGGGGTTAATGTGACAATGTCGCATCAAAAATGCTTGATGCCAGGGCTTGTTCGCTATTCAGTTTCCTTCATCCACCTTGTTTTGCTTGCGCCGAATAGCGTAAAGGCTGATTTGCTGCGCATCTTCACCGGCCCCCAAGGTCTGGGTCGTCTGCTTGAATTCAAAGTATTTCGTCAGTTCCACAAAAAACTTGGGAGCATGCAGGTCCGCATTCTTGGCCAAAAAAATCATACCCTCCGGCGCCAGGGCTCTCTTCAGGAAGTCAACCAGGAGTGGATAGCTCTTTCGATCATAAACCACTTCGGATCCCACAATCACGTCATAAGGCTCGGGAAGATTTTCTTCGTTCCAGTCCAACTTCTGAACCTGGGCTTGAGCGGCACCGTTCAGCAGGACGTTGGCGCGAGCGAAGAGAAGAGCATCTTCATTGATGTCCGTGATCGTCACTTTATGGCCGCAAAGAGCTGCATAAATACCTACCACTCCGATACCGGCGCCGATTTCCAGCACGCGTTGTCCAAGCACCACGGGACGCTTACCCAAAAAGTAAGCCAGCAGAAAACTAGAATCCCAGACCTTGGCCCAAAAAGGGAGATCCATGATGCCGACAGACTCTGAATGGACCAGATTTTCAATGTATTCTTCAAAATCCCTGAGCTGCAAGAGCTTGATTACCTTATCCCCGATCTTCAATGGAACGACTTCCACATCATACTTGCCTTTGATCTGTGCCATCAATTGATCCAACTCGGACATATAGATTTTTCTCCCTTTCAGAGTCTGCTTGAAAATTCCCCCTTCGAAGGGGGATTAAAAAGGGGGATGTTTTGAGAATTACATCCCCCCGCCCCCTTCAAGAGGGGAACCTACTGATTTCCCTGACTTCAAATAAAAATTGATTACGCTTTGCATTGTACCCGGCAGGACCGAAATCGTCCATCTCCAGCATCCTACCCAAATACCCTACCGCCTTCCGCTTACCAGCTAAGCACTTGAGCAGAAGTTATTTAACATTCTCGAGCCTTATTGATTAAGTCATTCCGGCATGCTTTTAGCCGAAATCCAGCCCCACGGCAAATTCTCTGGATACCGGCTTACGCCGGTATGACGGTATGAAAATGTCAAAAAATATGTGCTCAGGTGCTTAACGCCGACTTCCACCGGGAAACCCGCTTATTCCATTCACGTTCACGTTCTTCAAGATTTTTTGTTGCAACTGCCGGATCATAATTCTCTTCCGGGTTTTCAGGCAACTCTGCTATGATGTAATTGTAAATATATCCATCAATTAGACCGGCCGGCAAATGCGGAAGAAATATCCGGTGGTGAGCTCCGGAGAGGCAGCAAAGCGGATTATTTCATGGAAGTATATAGGCAGGCACTTGATGTGGTGGATTATTGCCCGCACATTACCATTGAGTCAATGGAGCATCTGAGGGAAAAATACCTTCCTGTTCCCTCCCGGTCACCCCACCAACCCTTCCCGACCACGAAGGCTCATCATTGTGGCGATCATGGCGGCTACCATTTTCTTCTCTCCATCTTTCAAGGCAAATACATCTCCTGAGCACACTGTGAGGGTGCGTCCCGGTTTGGTCACCTTTCCACATGCAATCAATGATTCCCCTACGGCAGGTGAGAGCAGGTTAATTTTGTACTCTACGGTGAGCACCGCCGCATCAGGAGCCATCAGGCTGAATGCGGCATAGCCACAGGCGGTATCGGCAAGGGTGGCAACAATCCCGGCATGGACGAAGCCATGCTGTTGGGTCAAATCGTCTCGAAATTCAAGAGAGATTTCCACTTCCCCCGGCAGCACCTTCGTGAGAGTCGCTCCAATGGTTTTCATCAGATTCTGTTTCGAGAAGCTCTCTCGCACTCGCAATTCGTAGTTCTCATCTTGAGAGACAAATTTCTTCATCGATTGGCTCCTTTGCTTTTCAATGCTTTTGGCAATTCTTTCAATGTCTTTGGAGGGACGGGAAAACATGGCTTATTTCCCATTGCAATTGCGCCCTCCGGACACCCCGTAGCACATACCCCGTACCCGAAACATCAGCGGTTCTCATTTTGAAAAACCTATACCCCCTACCCCCTCAAGGGGGAAAGTTTTAGAACAAAGTCTCCCTTGAGGGGGATTGAGGGGGTATTCCAAAGTCCATAGGATGTTTCCGGATAGATTTTAAGGGAGCGTCACGGGAACATAGCCGCTCTGACCTGTTCTGTGATCCACTGCAAGAATATTGATTCGCTGGTGGGCCGGGAGAGTATCCAGCAAGGCTGCAAGATCGTCGGGGCCCTCCACGGGCTGATTATTGATCTTCAGAATCACATCTCCCTTTTCAAATCCCACCTTTCCCAAAGGTCCGCTGGCGTCAACCGAGACGATCAACACACCTTGCTGGGAGCTGAGGCCATATTGTTCCGCTTCCTTTGAAGTGAGCGCTCGAACCACAACCCCCAGACGGGTTTTTAGAGTGGCTTGAAGCACCTTGTCCTGCTCTTCCTGGCTGCCGATTTTAACCTTGACATCCTGTTTGTTTCCACCGCGCAGAACCGTCAGTTTGACCTCTTGTCCAACGGGTGTGATGGCCACTTCGTTTCGAAACGAGGAAGCATCTTCTACGGGTTTGCCTTCATAGTCGACGATAATATCGCCTCGTTGGATGCCTGCCTGAGCTGCCGGCCCCCCTTTGATGACATCTGCAACCAGGGCGCCCTTGTTGTTGGGCAGTTTGAAGGATTGAGCCAGCTCGGGGGTCAGATCTTGAATGCTGAGGCCGATCCAGCCGCGGATGACCTTTCCATGGGTAAGCAACTCTTTTACGATGTGAGAAGCCATGTTACTCGGGATAGCAAATCCGAGTCCTTCAAAACCACCCGATTCAGACATGATGGCTGCGTTGACTCCGATCACCTCTCCCTGAAGATTCAAAAGCGGTCCTCCGCTGTTACCCGGATTGATGGCCGCATCGGTCTGCAGGAAGTCCTCATAGCTGCTCGGGTCGGAAATGCCCTGGCGGTGCTTGGCGCTGATGATACCCTGTGTGACCGTCTGATCAAGCCCCCTGGGATGTCCGATGGCCACGACCCATTGCCCTACTCCGACCTTGTCCGAATCCCCCAGGGTCACATGGGGAAGGGTTCCCTTTTCCACGATCTGTATCACCGCCAGATCCGTCTTCGGATCTGTCCCCACCATCTTGACCGCTTTGTCCGTATACAGCCTGCCGTCTGCGAGAAGAACCTGTATTTTGGTTGCTCCTCCCACGACATGGTTGTTGGTGAGGATGTGCCCTTCCGTATCGAGGATCATTCCGGTTCCAATTCCCACCAACTCCCGCTGAAACTTCTTAGGCATCTTGTGATGTCCGAAAAAATACTGAAAAAACGGATCGTTTTCAAATGGGAAAAGAGGGTTTGCGATTTCCTGGCGCTCAGTAACCTCGATGTGAACCACAGATGGGATGGTTTCCTTGGCGACCTGTTCGATTGCGGTGACGAGATCGACCGCCCCTTTTTGCGCATCTTCTCCCCGCACTGGAACAGACATGAAAGTCATGAGCACACCCAAAACAAACAAACAAAGAAAAAAAGAGATCCTCAAATTACAACCAAAATGTTTGGGGCCTTCGACTGGCATGATTTGCTCCTTTCTCCATTACTTTTGTTTGCACACGGCAGATCTTTCATACGACACTAAAAAACTGCACTTTGAACGATTGAAACCTTGACTTCTGCAGCTCATTGAAAAATCAGGATCTCATTCGAGCGGGGTATAACCATTTGAAGAGCGTGCCTGGAGAACAAAGGCTTATCAACTTCGAAAAATAAGCATGGATATCGACTAAAGCGACGTGTACCAGCATGAGGCATAGATTTTTCTGACAAAACCCAAAGACGAGATTATTTTTAGGCTGCTTCTAAAACGGAGCCCAAGAAAGGAAATCAAGTTCATGGGTGAGACTGACCGTTCCCTTTGGATGCGCTTTGCAGCGATTGCCCAACCCTATTTTTTCCCTCGTATTCGCGGTGGCGGATGGATGACTCTTTTGCTCATGACTCTGCTGCTCGTTTTTCTTTTCGACGTCCTCTTCATGATTGTCGCCGGGATTATCCTGGCCGGGGGCCATTTCGCTCCCATACTCACCGGAGAGAAATAGCGGCCGGTCTGTTGTCCCTGACGGAAAACATCTTCCATACCAGGAAATGGTTGATCATCGCGGCCGGCCTGCTCATCGGCTGGCAGAGGAACTTGTCCTTCTTTACGACAGCCTATAGCTACCTTCCTGTCGTTTTGCCTTTCCTCGTCCTGTTTCCAAAATACTTCGGCGGCAAGATCGAGTACGGTGACATGGTGCAGGCCAACTTCGCTTTCACCCAGATTTACGCCGCGCTGTCACTCATCGTCTCTCAATTCGAACAGATCACGAACTTTGCCGCCGGTGTGAAGCGTCTTTCATCCTTTGCCGAGACCATCGCACCTGAACAGACATCCGTTCCCGGTATCGCATCGGAGGAAGCAGACCACTTTTCCCTTTCCCATCTCACCCTTCTCACGCCTAACAGCACGCGCACTCTGATTCATGATTTGACGTTGGATCTGGAATGCGGGGACAACCTAGCTGTCGTCGGCCCGAGCGGTGTCGGCAAAAGTTCACTTCTCAGGGCCATCGCCGGATTGTGGACTCAGGGTGAAGGGGTCGTGAAACGACCGCCGCTGTCGGAAATATTCTTTCTGCCCCAGAAACCGTATATGATCCTCGGGTCGTTGAGGGAGCAGTTGCTCTATCCCCAGATCGAGAGAGTAATTTCGGGAGAACAACTGAGAAATGTCCTCGAAACGGTGCAGCTCGAGCATCTTCCCGAGCGAGTGGGAGGATTCGATATCGAACTGGACTGGGCAGACGTCTTGTCCCTGGGCGAACAGCAGCGACTGGCTTTTGCACGCCTGTTTCTCAATCGACCGGGGTTTGCCGTTTTGGATGAAGCAACGAGCGCCCTGGAGATGGGAAGTGAGGCCAACCTCTATGGCAAATTGAAGGCTCTCGACATTCAATATATCAGCGTGGGGCATCGCAGCAGTATTCTGGATTATCATGATCATGTGCTCGAGTTGCAGGGATACGGCAGGTGGCGATTCCTGTCCGTCAAAGATTACCAAACAGAAAAAGGTTATACTGTGAAAGGTTGAAACCTTGACTTCTGTAAGTTTTGCAGGAGCGCCTTCCTGTCGCGATTTTTTTTGGGGAGCCGGCTATTTTTGTCGCGGCTGAAAGTCGCTACAAGATCATCAAGAAGTCAGGATCTCATCCACGCGGAGTATATACTCGGACAGGTTGAGATTTTTTTATTTCACCGGAGATGATCAGGCAATGGATCGATGGCATGCCGAATTCAAGCACCGGGCTCCCGAAGCTCACCATGCCTTCTTGCTCTCCCTCGGTATTCCTGAGAAGCAAGTCCAGATGATTCGTCAGTGGTCAAGGAAGCCGAAGGTACACACCGATTAACGCTTAGCCCGCGCATATTGATTAGGCCAGGGAATATCCACGTGGAGTTCTCTGGCCGCATCCAGGGGCCAGTAGGGGTGCCTCAGAAATTCCCGCGCCATAAGGATGGCATCGGCCTGCCCTGTTGCAATGATTTGTTCAGCCTGAACGGAATGGGTAATAAGCCCCACTGCCCCTGTGGGGATCTCCACCTCTTTTCGTATCGCGGCGGAGAAAGGAACCTGATAGCCGGGCGCGACGGGAATCTTTGCATAAGGAACCAGCGCCCCACTGGAACAGTCGATGAGGTCAACGCCGATCTGTTTGAGGTGACTGGAGAGCTCAATTGAGTCGCTGAGGTCCCATCCGCCTTCGATCCAATCGGTACAGGAGAGTCGAACGAAAAGGGGCAGATGGTCCGGCCAAACCCTTCGTACGCCCTCGGCCACTTGCAGCGGGAGGCGCATGCGGTTTTCCAGCGTGCCCCCGTACTCATCAGAGCGCTTGTTGGAGAGGGGGGAAAGGAATTCGTGCAGGAGATATCCGTGGGCCATGTGGATTTCCAACACTTGAAATCCCGCATCCAGGCTTCGCGCTGCAGCCTCTTCGAACTGAGAAACGATTTCATCGATATCTCTTAGAGTCATCTCACGGGGAATGGGAGAAATCTCATCGAACGGAATAGAGCTCGGTGCAATGGGCTGCCACCCTCCGGCATCTTCCGGGAGCGGCTTACCGTTATCACGCCATGGGGCATCAGTCGAGGCCTTGCGTCCTGCGTGGGCGATCTGGATTCCAGGGACCGCGCCGTTACCCTTGATGAAATCGGTGATTCGCCTGAAGGCGGGAACGTGCTCAGGTGACCAGATACCGCTGTCCATGGGGCTGATGCGCCCTTCGGGCGATACGGCCGTTGCCTCGACAATAACGAGCGCCGCGCCTCCAACGGCTCGGCTCCCGAGATGGACGAGGTGCCAGTCATTGGGCATGCCGTCCAGGCTCGAGTATTGGCACATAGGCGATACGAAAATGCGGTTCTTGAACGTGATCTCTCGCAAATGAAGCGTTGAAAACAATCTGCTGGTCATAAACGGGCAATCCTTCCTTTATGATACGGTCACTGCGTCGGCTTTGTACTGTGCCGTGCCGGTGGAGCATTTTGTAAAGATAAGGCTGTCGAACACCAAGGAAAGGGGTAAAAGTTCGCGAGGGAAAAAGGGGATGAATACCTCTGATTGTTCAAGACGTGGTGAGAGGGGTATGCCGATAGGAAAACAACGTGTTACAGAAAAGCGATGTTATCATGAGTCATGAGCTATGAACCATGAGCCTTTTTTCATATAAATTCCTTTAATGTTGTATGTGCTTCCTGGCCTCCAGCGGCATCGAGGTCTGCACACCCTCCATTTCTTTTCGGCCTGTGCGTAGCTTGAAAAGGCTCTTCAGCCATTTCTGGACCGCCTCCATGTAAATGTAAACCACCGGCGTAATGTAGAGGGTCAGGAATTGCGACAGCAAAAGCCCGCCAACAACCGCCAGGCCCAGGGGCTGCCGCGCTTCGGCCCCCGCTCCGACTCCCATCGCTATGGGCAAGGTCCCCATGAGGGCAGCCATGGTGGTCATCATGATGGGGCGAAACCTCAGAATGCAACCTTCGTAAATGGCTTCAGCAGGCGTTTTACCCTCATCGCGCTGTGCGCTCAAGGCAAAATCGATCATCATGATCGCGTTTTTCTTGACGATACCGATCAGCATGATGATCCCGACAAACGAAAAGATACTCAGATCCGTGCGAAAAATGAGCAGAGTCAGCAATGCCCCCACTCCCGCCGATGGCAATCCCGATAGGATGGTCAGGGGATGGATGAAACTCTCGTAGAGGATTCCCAAAACCATGTAGATGACCAATATGGCCATGATGAGAAGAAGCCACATCCCTTTCATGGAAGACTGAAACTGCTGAGCGGTCCCCTGGAAGCTCGTGGTGAGAGTGGCGGGAAGACGGAGATCCCGTACCGTTTTCTCAATTTGAGTCACCGCATCCCCCAGAGCAGTGTCGGGCTTCAGATTGAAGGAAAGCGTCACGGAGGAAAGCTGCCCCGTGTGGTTGATAGTGAGAGGGCCGGCCCTCTGGTGGATTTTCACGACAGAATCCATGGGAACCAATCGATCTGCGTCCGACCTCACGTAGAGCTTGGAGAGAGCGGCGGGTGAAAGCTGGAACTGCGGCTGCACTTCCATAATGACCCGGTACTGGTTTGCCGGAGTATAAATCGTCGAAACCTGCCGTGAGCCGTAGGCGTTATACAGAGTATTCTCAATCCGTTCCGCGCTGATTCCCAGAGCCAGGGCCTTGTCCCGATCGATGTCCACGAGCACTTCAGGGTTCGTGATCTGCAAATCGGTGCTGATGTCCTGAAGGGCAGGCAATTCATGAAATTTTTCTTCCACCCGGGGAGCCCATTTATAAAGCTCCGCCGTATCCGGACCTTGAATGGTGTACTGGTAGAGACTCTTGGCGGTCCTCGCACCCATTTGAATGGCGGGCGGATTTTGCATGTAGACCTTCACTCCGGGAATCGCCGACAATTTTGCCCGAAGCCTCTGAATCAATTCGTTGGCCCCCTCTTTCCGCTCGGAACGAGGTTTCAAGTGCATGACCAACCGCCCCGTATTTCCCGTAGCACTCGATCCACTGGCTCCCACCGCGGACATGAATCCCTCGATGGCCGGTTCCCGGGCAACAATTTCAGCGACCTTTTTCTGATGCCGTACCAGAGCATCGAAGGACGTCCCCTGGGCCGTTTCCGTCATACCGAAGATCTGCCCCGTGTCCTGACTGGGAATAAAATCCTTGGGGACGATCGTAAAAAGATATGCCGTGGCTCCGAGCAGCAATATGGAGAAGGCCAAAGTGAAGGAACTGTGCTTCAAAACCCATTTCAGGCTCGTGTCGTAGATATGGAGCATCCCGTCAAAGAAACGTTCGGCAACCATATAAAGCCGCCCGTGCCTGGCATCCTTTCCGTGAGCGGATGCCAGAAACCGGCTGCAAAGCATGGGAGAGAGCGTCAGCGATACAAAACCCGACACCAGGATGGCCACACCGATGGTCACGGCAAATTCATGGAACAACCGCCCCAGGATCCCCCCCATGAAGAGCAGAGGAATGAATACGGCAGCCAGAGAGAGCGTCATGGAAATGATCGTGAAGCCGATTTCCTTCGCTCCATCGAAGCTTGCCTGCAGGCGATCTTTTCCCATTTCCATGTGCCTTACGATATTTTCCAGCATGACGATGGCGTCATCGACGACAAAACCCACGGAAAGAGTCAAGGCCATGAGAGAGAGGTTGTCCAGGCTGTAGCCGAGAAGGTACATGACCGCAAAGGTCCCGGCGATGGACATGGGCAGGGCAAGGCTCGGTATGACCGTCGCCGAAAGATTCCGAAGGAAGAGAAAAATCACCAGAATGACGAGGCAAATGCTGAGGAGAAATGTGAACTTCACATCCTCGATGGAATCCCGGATGGACTCGGATCGGTCGTAAAGAATATCGAGATTCATGGAAGCGGGAAGCTGAGCCCTGAACGTGGGAAGCAGCTCCTTGATGGAATCCGCCACCTCCACCGTATTCGTGCCCGGCTGACGCTGAATGGCGAGCACGATGGCCCGGGTGTTGTTGTACCAGGCCGCAACCTTGTTGTTTTCCACACTGTCTATAACCGTCCCGATCTCCTGCAAACGAACGGGGGAGCCGTTTCGATAGGCAACGATGAGGGGCCGGTAGGCATCCGCGCGTGTAAGCTGCCCCGTCGCCTGTACCGTTATCGCCTGATGTTTCCCATCCAGGGTGCCCGTGGGCAGATTGACATTGCTCCTGGCAATGGCATTTTCAACTTCATCGAGACCGATGCCGAGAGTGTTCATGACGTCGGGATTCAGTTGAACTCGAACGGCATACTTCTGTGACCCATAGACATTGACCTGGGCGACTCCACTGATCATGGAAATGCGCTGCGCCATGAGGGTATCTGCAAATTCGTTCACCGTGGATAAAGGTAAAATGGGGGAACTCAACGCGAGATAAAGGATGGGCTGATCCGCGGGATTGACCTTCCTGAAATAGGGTGGCGTCGGAAGATCGGCCGGAAGCAGCCGCTGAGCCTTGGAAATGGCCGTCTGTACATCCTGAGCGGCCGCATCCAATTCCCGATCCATGGTAAACTGCAAAGTGATTTGAGTCACACCCAGCGCACTGGTGGAAGTCATGGAATCGAGGCCTGCAATGGTGGAAAACTCCCGTTCGAGAGGGGTCGCAACGGAAGAGGCCATCGTTTCGGGGCTGGATCCGGGAAGATTTGCAGTGACCTGAATCGTTGGAAAATCCACGTTGGGCAGTTCACTCACGGGAAGGGCCCTGTATCCCATCACGCCGAAGACTAAAATGCCCACCATGACCAGAGTCGTCATGACGGGCCGTCGAATGAACAGTTCAGGGATGCTCATGGGTGGTTTTCCTCGCTCCGGCCGGCCTCTTCATCAACAATTTTGACTTGCATTCCGGGGGCCAATCTCAACTGTCCTTCCATGACGACCTTTTCCCCCACGCTGATCCCTTTCTCCACAACCACTGCGTTTTCCGTGGAACGCCCGAGAACGACGGGACGGTATTCCACGGTGAGATCGGGTTTCACCACGTAGACATAAGGACCATCCTGGCCGGTCTGTATCGCTTCACCGGGAACCACCAGGGCACCTTCCTGAGTGGTGAGTTTCAACAGCACATTCACGAACTGCCCTGGCCACAGGACCTTGTCCGCATTGGAAAAGGTCGCCTTGAGCTGTATGGTGCCCGTGGCCATGTCCACGGTATTGTCTAAAAAAGAAAGCTCTCCACGGGAAGGATGGTCCTCTTCTCCAGGAATGGTGGCGAGAACCTCAAGCTTGCGGGTCGCCATATGTTTCTTCAATTGAGGAAGATGCTGTTCAGGAACGGAAAAACACACATAAATAGGACGGACCTGATTGATGACGACAAGGACATTGTCCTTGTCGCTGGCTTTGACGATATTGCCCCGATCCATTTTGACGGCACCGGCTATGCCGTCCAGGGGCGAGCGAATGGAGCAGTATTTGAGTTCCAGCCTTGCACTTTCCACGGCCGCTTCGTCGGCGCGAACACTCGCTTCCAAAGCCTCCGCATTGGCCGCGACTTGATCATATTGCTCTGCCGACACGTAACCTTTCCGGGCTACCGAACCGTAGCGCTGCGCCTGCCTGCGCGCATTCTGCATCTGCGCCCTCTCTTTGGCCAGGTTGGCTTCGGCCTGTTTGAGCTTCGCTTCAAAGGGGCGTGGATCAATGGTGAAAAGGAGATCCCCTTTCTTGACTTCCTGTCCCTCCTTGAATTGAACGGAAGTCAGCTCTCCCGTCACCTGGGCCTTGACGGCAACGGTGGCATACGCCTGAACATTCCCGATGGCGCGAAGCTCCACGGGGACAGACTTTTCCACGACAGGGGCCACGAGCACGGGCACCGCCACATTCTTCCTGGGATCTCCTCCCTTCCCCTCCCCCGAAACTTCCTTGGAACAGCCCGAAAGAAATGGAATCCCACTCAAAAACACCGCAAAACAGAAACAGAAAATCTTACAGCGAAAAGGCCCGCTTGAATTCAGATTTTTAGGTATCACAGCCATTGATTCACTCAACCATTCATTGAATTCTCACAGATGCCGGCAAGGCACGGAACATTCAGCGCCCCCATATCTTCCAGGCAATTATATATCATTTGTTCTCTCCAACGGATACCCTCCCGCTTGACTTCCTGCACTCCTCTTCTCGGAAACCTTCAAAGCGGCAAAGGTCTGCTTTCTTTTCAAGTAGAAGTTGTTCTGGTGGGAAAAGCCTTCATAAAGGTTCTTAAAGAATCGGCGGTGATGTTGAACTGAGAAAGAAGCATCCCGGAGAGCATAAGCCCGCACCCGATCAACCCTCGCACAGGAAGGGTTTCGCTCAGCAGAATCCATCCCCCGACGGCCGCGAAAACCGATTCCAGGCTCAAAATGATCGAGGCATGGGCGGGGTTGGCTTCCTGTTGCGCGACCACCTGCAGGGTATAAGCGATCCCAACGGACATGAACCCTCCATACAGAATGGGCAGCAACCCCCGTAAGATACTCTGAAGGGAAATAGATTCCACGGCAAACGCCGTAATAAAACTCAAAAACGAGCAGACGGCAAATTGCAGGAAAGCAAGCTTGATGGATCCCACCCTGGCCGAAAACCACCCCACCAGGTGAACATGAGACGCCCAGAAAAAGGCTCCGGCGAGCACCAGCAGGTCCCCGTAGGAAATCGTGAATTTCCCCGTAACGCTGAGCAGGTAGAGTCCCACGGCGGCGAGAAGGGCTCCGGCCCAGGTCCCCAGTTCAGGCCGCTGTCTCCAAAAGAGGCCCATGATCGGCACGATAACGACGTAAAGCCCCGTAATGAAGCCCGCCTTGCCCGCCGTTGTATAGATGAGCCCCACCTGCTGCAACGATGCGCCCAGGTAAAGGGCAAGGCCCGCAAAACATCCTGCCGACAGGCTCATTTTTCTATTTCTGCCGGGGAGAATCTTCCGATACTTGATTTCCTGCCTGTGATTGAAAAGAAGAAGGGGAATGAGAGACAGACTGCCCAGAGCAAACCGCACGGCATTGAAGGTGAACGGACCCACATAATCCATACCCACACGCTGAGCGACGAAAGCAAATCCCCAGATCGTTGCTGTCAAAATAAGGAGAATATCAGCTCTAAGAGTTCGTTTTTTCATTATTTATCCAATTTTCGCAATCCATGTAATGCCTGTTTTCGATTTCGAGCGAAGGGAACATACCCCTACAAAATACAACCCGCAAGCTACTTCTTCACGATGGGACAAGCTTTCAGGTCGAAAGGATTGGTCCTCATGGCGAGGGAATAGAGATAGGGATAATTCGTCTTCAGATGTTCCATATATTTGAGCCACTGATTGAGAAGAAGCAGGTAGGCCCTTTTGATGTCCCCTGCCAGGTGCGCCTTGTCGGTATCGGGCAAATCCCGCAAATCCTGCCTACAGGCAAGCTCTTCGGTGAGGTGAAAGACTCCCCGCAGCAATTCCGTGAACGCTTCATGTTCGAGCAATACGGGATTTTCCAGGAGCCTCAGCATGAAACCACGCTTTTCCATGAGGAAGTTCAGCAGGTTTTCAAAATCGACCCGCTTCGGCTCCACTTCAAACGCATACCGCTTCAAGTGTTCGGTAACCGTGAGAAAATCCTTGGACGTCCATTCTTCCGTTATGATGAGATCCTTTCTGATTTCACTGAACCTGGAATCATAATGCGCGAACATCCTCAGGAGGTGCGTCCCCACTTCACTGAAAAAAACACCGATCACCATGTTCAGTTTTTCCAGTCTCGACTCCCTTTCCCGCCTGCTCAGCATCAGCTCGGTGGCGTTGGCGACAACTCCCAGGAAAATCCCCACCCCCATGATGATCACGAAAAGAGCAAGCACCTTGCCGAATTCCGTGACGGGGTGTACGTCCCCGTAGCCCACCGTCGCCATGGTCACAATGGTGAAGTAGAGAGAATCCAGGAAGGTGGCACCCTCGATGAGCATGAAACCCACCGTACCCAAGACCATGAGTGAAAAGAAGAAAATGACAAAAATCCTGAGCCGGATTTTTATTTCGTTCATGCATCCCCCCTTTGGATGGATTCCCTTTGGACGAATGTCTATCCCCGCGGTCTGTAGCGGTTCAGGTAATCCTCGAATTTTTCAATGCATTCCGGCAGATTCGCCCTACCGAACCCTATACGGAAGTGGTTGTATTCCTTACCGAAAATAGTTCCAGGCAGGAGAAGGACACCGGCTTTCTGCAGCACATCCCGGCAGAAAGCCTCGACATTGACGGCATCTGAAAGCCCGGGAAATGCAAGGGGACCGGCCTTGGGGGGGACCCACCGGAACAGAGTCCCATTCCTTTCGAAGAATGCGTCCAACAATTGCAGGTTTCCGCCGATGATCCGCAAATTCCTGGAAATCAGAAAATCCGCATGTTTCAGGGCAACGGTTGCCAGGTATTCGCTGGGAGCACTGCTACAGATGGTCGTGTAATCTTTGAAAGCGGCCATTTTCCGCCTCAGGTCCGCATTACGCGTTGCAATCCATCCGATGCGAAGTCCGGCCAGGCCAAAACTCTTGGACATCACCCCCAGAGAAACTCCCCGCTCATCCACATCGCACAAGGCGGGCAAACGGTCGCTTTCCAAATATTCCAGTCCGCGGTAGACTTCGTCAGAAAAGATGATAAAACCATGCTCTCGGGACAGCCTGACCAGTTCCTGAAAGGTCTCACGGTCCATGAGGTAGCCGGTGGGATTGTGAGGACAATTGATGATCACCGCTTTCGTATGGGGTTTCAGATTCTTGCGCAGGACGTCCAGGTCCAGCTCCCAGTCTCTTTCCCTGGATGCTTTCCATTCGGTCACCTGGCAGCCGATAGACGCGGCCACATCGGAAAGAGACTGGTAACAGGGAGCATGCACGATGACGTGATCTCCCCGTTCGAGGGTAACGTTCATGAAGTTGAAGATCGCCTCCTCCGCCCCCGCATGCACAAGAATGTCCTCGGGAGAAATCGTGTTGTAAAGGCCGGCAATCCGCTGCCTCAGCGCCGCTCCCCCCTGGGATTCGGTGTAGCCGAGCCAAAGGTCCTGCAAACCTTCCATCGCTCCGGGTTCTAAGGCAAGAAGTTCTTTGACCGTCAGGCTTTCACAATCCGAACAGCAAAGCAGGAAGGGTGCGTTGAATTCATGCTCTGCAAAATACCTCTCCAATCGAAACGGCGGAACTTTCACTCGTTTTCTCCTCTTCAACGGCCCTTTGCTATGTGAAGTGTCTGGTATACAAGGATTCGAGGCCGGATGAGCTTATACTGTGAACGGTTGAAACCTTGACTTCTGTAAGCTTTGTAGGAGCGCCTTCCAGGCGCGATTTTTTGGGGAGCAGGCTATTTTTGTCGCGGCTGGAAGCCGCTCCTACAAGATCATCAAGAAGTCAGGATCTCATCCGCGCGGAATATAAAATCCACCAGGACTCTACTCTATTTTTCTATAGTCTTGTTTGGAGAGGGCAGAACTGAATCCGCTGCCCTGGTAGTGTTCCTCATTCCTCTTTTCAAGGAGCCGCAATTCCTTTCTTGCTTTCGCTTCCAGGTTGCGCCGGCGTTCTTCTTCCGTCTCCAGAATGAGAGGGGGAACCTCTTTGGGACGTCCCTTCTCATCCAGAGAAACGTAAGTGAGATAAGCTGAAGCCGTATGCCGGACCTCGCCGGTGATGATGTTTTCAGCCTCTACTCGTACCCCGACCTCCATGGAAGACCTCCCCACCATGCTCAAACTCGCTTTCAGCGTAACAAGGTCTCCCACATACACCGGATGATGAAAGCTCAGCCGGTCGATGGATGCGGTAACGGCATTGCTGCGTCCGTGCCGCATGGCCACCACTCCACCGGCAATATCGATGAGCCTCATGATGACGCCTCCATGGACGTTGCCGGCGGGATTTGCATCTTGCGGGTTCATTTTCTGAGCCATGATGACACTGCTTTCGCTGACCCTTTTCCCCTTCATCTCCTCCAACCCCTTGTTCAAATAGCGTTTATCCCTTATGCGCCCTGGTTTATTCCAGGAACTTTTCCTTCAGACGGTCGATAAACCGTTCCAGATCGTTTCTGTCCCCTTCCTTGT
Organism: Desulforhabdus amnigena; assembly: GCF_027925305.1. NCBI lineage: Bacteria > Pseudomonadati > Thermodesulfobacteriota > Syntrophobacteria > Syntrophobacterales > Syntrophobacteraceae > Desulforhabdus > Desulforhabdus amnigena. Next base: position 1,941,511 of record NZ_BSDR01000001.1, read on the forward strand.
AGTCGTCGGGATAGAGAAGGGCCGACATGTAGAAAATACTCGATATTTCCATGGCCTGAGCGGCCCTGCGCGCAAAGTCGTTCAATGCGGCACCGATTTCCCGCGCGGTTTCTCTCTCCATTTTGCTCAAAAACGGTTCCCCCATCTCGGGAAGTTCCGTCAGGAGGAAGGCCTTGTTGGTGAGCTTTTGAGTATAAGCTTCCTTGTCGTCTTCCGAAAACAGGACTTTTTTGGCTTCGGCTTCCAGTGCCCTGATTTTTGCCGCTGTCGTTTCAAGGACACGGACCAGCTTTTCCATGTTCTCGCGCTCGATATCTTTCATGTGTTTCTCCTTCAAATCGATCCATTTCAAACATTCCGCATGGGCAAAGGCCATGCCGTTTCAGATTCAATAAAGGTCTGGTCAGTCCTCATGATCGCAATTGCACACCCGCTTACCCGTACATCTTTACAACTTTCGGTACTCAGGACGACCGTTTAAAGGCCGGCAGAAAAAGGCAGAAAAAAAGGCTCACGAGAGATGCGCCGAAAACCGCCAGGAAAACCATTTCCATACCCTGCCCCACCGCTCCCTGCAGTGCATTCAGTACCGCTTCGGGAAGCACTGCCTGTATCTCCGGCTGAAAAAGACTCTGAACGTTCTCCGTAAGCTGGGCCGCAAGAGATTCCGGCACCACACTGCCCAGAGGAGATCTCATCATGGTATCCATAGACTGAGTGATGCGTTCCGTAACGAAACTCCCCGCAACCCCGATTCCTACAGTTCCCCCCAGGGTTCTCGCAAACTGATGGGAGGATGTGGCCACTCCGAGGTCCGAAGGTTCCAGGCTGCGCTGCACGATGAGGAGCGTCGCTATGGATACGAACCCCATTCCCAGTCCCGCCAGGCCGAAGACCAGGGCACATGCGGGAAGCGAGGTGGATGGAGAAAACGTCAAAGTCAGACCGGAACTCACGACAAGCGTGACAGCCCCCAGCAGGCTGAAACTCTTTTCATGGGGATGCCTGACCAACTGTCCGCAGAGCAGGGCTCCCGCCGACCAGCCCAAACTGAGGGGAATCATGGCCACTCCCAGTTGGGCGGGAGTTTTCCCCAGAGCCCCCTGAATGAACAAGGGGCTGAACGATGAAAGAGAAAAAATGGCAAAGCTGCTGAAAAAGGCTCCCGCATTGCCCAGGCTGAATCCTGGAATGCGAAAAAAAGAAAGCTCCAGGATCGGGTCTTTCGCCTTTCTCTCCACATGAATGAAGGCGGCAACCGCAGCGGCGCTCACTCCCAAAAGGCAGAGGATCTGTGGTGAAAGCCAGGTGTAAGTCCGCCCGGCGAGCATGAATGCCGTGAGCAGCCCCAAAACGGCCGCGGACAGGGTCAGCGCTCCTGCATAATCCACGGTGCCATCCGCCTTTCCGCGATGCGTGTCCTTGAGGTAAAACATGATTCCCAGGAGTGCCAGCCCACCTACAGGTACATTGATATAAAAAATCCAGGGCCATGACCAGTAGGAGACGATGAATCCCCCCATGGCAGGCCCCATCAGACTGGCGATGCCCCACACAAAGCTGATGAATCCCATCATCTTGCCGCGCTTTTCCGGGGATGAGAGGTCGGCGACCACGATATAGGCGAGAGCGAAATTTCCACCCGCGCCGATCCCCTGGAGAGCCCGGAACACGATGAGCTGCGTCATGCTCCGGGCGGCGCCCGCTAAAATGGAGCTCACCACAAAAATGGCGATGGCTGCGATGTAAAGCTTCTTGCTTCCGAAAAGATCGCAGAGTTTCCCGAAAATGGGCAGGGATATAGCCCGGGCAAGCAGGTAGGAGGAAAACACCCAGCTGTAGAGGGAGAGCCCCCCAAGCTCCGCAACGATGGTGGGCATGGCCGCCCCCACCACCAGTGCGTCCAGGGCGCCGAGAAAAAGGGCCAGCAGAGAAGCGACGATGACCAGCATGCGGGTCTTGCCGTCCATGAGATGGGGCTTCGCTGAGTCCACTCCCTCTGAAGGTGAAAGCTCGGGGTGGATTTTGCGTCCCCTCTCGTGGTGTACCGCTTTGGGATTCTTCATTTTTATCGGCTTCTTCAACAGGAAGTCCTTGAAATTGAATTATACTTCAAACGGCTTAGATCTGGACTTTCCGCCTTATCCTGGGAGTGAGGGCATCTTGCCCTCTCTTTTTGAGGGCGAGACGCCCTCGCTCCCGGGCTTGGTCCAGATTTCACCCGTTCACGGTATAACATTGCCAATCCCGGCCCAGATCGAAATATCCCTTTTCATAATCTGAAAATTCTTTTCACATCTGGATCTTTATAACCCTGAATCCATCGTTTCAAAATCAGGATTTTCTCGATAGCCAACGGCCTCAAAATATAATACAGGTACGCCAAGCTCGATTTGGGAGCGAATTCCGCCCCCCTACGCACTGAACCCCTACGCACTGGACCTTTGCGCTTACTTCATATCGAGTGCCTATCCTGAAGAGGAGGAGTTCAAACATGTTTAACGAACCCATTGCTCATATCACAGAAGATGGCCGAGTGCACACGCTCAGGGAACATCTTTTCAATACTGCGGCACGATCCGCCGACTTTGCATCCGTCTTCGGTTTTCGCCAATGGGGCCGGCTGTGCGGCCTGTGGCATGATCTCGGCAAATACTCCCAGGCATTTCAAGACAAGCTCAAGGCGGCCGCCGGAGGTGAAGCGCACCTGGAGGCCAAAGCCCGGGTTGATCATTCCACGGCCGGCGGGCTTTACGCCGTGGAACAGTTCAAAATGGCCGGGCGCTTGTTTGCCTACATCGCTGCCGGCCATCACGCCGGGCTGCCCGACTGGGAAGCCGACCGCACGGGCCTTGCGGCGCTCTCTCAGCGCCTGTTGAACAAGGATCTCCTTGCCTCCGCCCTGGCGGGTAATATTCCGGCTGAAATTCTCGAACAGCCGTTTCCCGAAGAAAAACCTGCTGGACGTGATCCGGCCTTTTGGCTGCGCATGCTCTTTTCCTGCGTTGTAGATGCAGATTTTCTCGACACGGAAGAGTTTTTCGAACCGGAAAAGGCTGCTCGGCGCACCGGGTATCCTACCTTGTCGGAACTGCACGATTCCTTCAAAGCATACATGGTCGACAAACAGGCGGGGGCACGAGACACCAAGGTCAACCGAATCCGCGCCGGCATACTGGCCAGTTGCATTGAAAAGGCAAAGGACTCCCCTGGAATTTTCAGCCTGACTGTTCCAACCGGCGGAGGAAAAACGCTTTCCTCCATGGCCTTTGCCCTGCACCACGCTGCCGTCCATGGGCAACGACGGATCATTTACGTGATTCCGTATACCAGTATCATCGAACAAACGGCCGATCAGTTCCGGCAGATTTTCGGTGATGCCGTGGTGGAACATCACAGCAACTTCGATGCAGCCGGTGTTGAGGGAGAAACCCCTCGGTCGCGACTTGCCTGCGAAAATTGGGATGCACCCATCATCGTCACCACCAACGTACAGTTTTTCGAGTCGCTTTTTGCCAGCCGTACCAGCCGATGCCGTAAATTGCACAATATTGCCGGCAGCGTGGTCATATTGGACGAAGCCCAACTCCTGCCCCCTGAATTCCTCAGACCGATACTCAAGGCCCTGGACGAACTGCGCAAACACTATGGCGTGACCGTCCTGCTCTGCACCGCGACTCAGCCAGCCCTCGGCCCGCACAAGGCTTCAGGTTTCACCTTTGAAGGGTTGGAAGGCATTCGTGAGGTCATGGAAGATCCCGCCAACCTTTATAACAGCCTGAAACGGGTTGAAGTGAAGTTGCCAGAGAATATCCACGAACCCGAAACATGGGAAAATCTGGCCGAGGAACTGACCCGGCAGCCCTCGGTGCTCTGCATCGTCAACCGCCGGGATGACTGCCGCATCCTCTGGTCCCTCATGCCCAAGGACACTTTCCATCTTTCCGCCCTAATGTGCGGCGCTCACCGTTCCGATAAGATTGCCAGGATCAAGGCGCGACTGGATGGCGGACTGCCCACCCGCGTCGTCAGCACCCAACTGGTCGAGGCGGGAGTCGATCTGGACTTTCCGGCTGTCTACCGGGCCATGGCGGGGCTGGATTCCATTGCACAAGCCGCCGGCCGCTGCAACCGTGAAGGTTTGATGGAAAAGGGCACGCTGACTGTTTTCATCCCACCTAGCCGTCCGCCGGTCGGTGTTCTAAGGCAGGCGGCCGGGATCGGGACGCGATTGCTCGGTGAAAATGTGACGGACCCTCTGGCGCCCCACCGTTTCACGGCCTTTTTCCGTGAACTCTACTGGCTGCAAGGTGAAGAGCGGCTGGATGCCCAAAACATTTTGAAAGAGTTGAAACCCGACAGGGAGTTGCGTTTCAGCTTTCGCAGCGCAGCGGAGAAATTTAAGCTCATAGACGATACCGCTCAGGCCCCGGTTATCGTCACCTACGGCGAAGAGGGTGCAAAGCTGGTCGGCCAATTGTCCAGTCTAGGGCCTGAACGCTGGCTGCTTCGCAAACTACAGCGTTATGTGGTCAATCTGCCTAAACACCTGCACAAGCGATTGCTTGCAGAAGGCGCCATCCGTGAAATTCATGCCGGAATTTACGTCCAGGGACACGGTGCCCTTTACAATGATGATTTAGGGTTCTGCCCTGAGAAATCCATTATTTACGACCCAGATGATCTGATAGGGTAAGTCCAAAAGAAAGGAGGATCAATGAGTGCAGAAGCGTTGAAGAGCCGAACGTTTCGCCTCAAGGTGTGGGGGAAAAACGCTTGCTTTACCCGCCCGGAGATGAAGGTGGAGCGAGTTTCCTACGATGTTATGACCCCATCGGCCGCCCGTGGCATCCTGGAGGCGATCTTATGGAAACCAGCTATACGCTGGCAGGTCACTCAAATCGATGTGCTCAACCCCATTCGCTGGACATCGGTGCGGCGCAACGAGGTGGGAGCGGTCATGTCTCCGCGCACAAACGGCCTTTTTGTCGAAGAGCAGCGGCAACAAAGGGCCGGCTTGTTCTTGCGCGATGTGGCTTATGTCATACACACCTTTTTTGAGATGACAGCAAAGGCCGGTGCCGAAGACAACGTCAAGAAGTTCGAGGAAATGTTCCTTCGCCGGGCACAAAAGGGGCAGTGCTTTCATCGCCCCTACCTTGGCTGCCGCGAGTTTGCAGCGTATTTTGAACCGTTGGCGGATGCAGGAGAAGAGCCTCAGACCATCGATGAAAATCGCGATCTTGGATTCATGCTCTATGACATGGATCACTCCGGCGCGGAGCCTATGCCGATGTGGTTCCGAGCGCAGATCCAGAACGGGCGGGTGCATGTACCCCCGTTGAACAGTGCGGAGGTGCGACGATGATTCTGCAAGCTCTGGCAAAATACTACGACCGTCTTGCTGAGGAGGGGAGCGTTGCTCCGCACGGATTCAAGCAAGTTGAGATCCCTTTTCTCATAATTCTTAACGAACGTGGCGAGTTTATCGAACTACAGGACACTCGCACCCCATCTGGCAAGAAGTTGCTGGCAAGAACTTTTTTGGTGCCAGAAGAACGAGAGCGCGCAGGTCCAAAAGCATGGCAGGTATCAAACCAGCTATGGGACCATTACGGCTATGTTGTTGCATGGCCTAAATCAGATAGCGAAGAACATAAGGAAATGGCACGTAAACAACATATCTCTTTTTTGTCTGAAGTGAAGAAACTGCATGAGAACTACCCTGATGATATAGGAATTAGAGCCGTCTATCATTTTCTTAATACTGGTAATTTCGCGGCAGTGTTCAAGCATCCACTGTGGAATGAATGTATAAGAATTCCCGGCTGCAATTTAACCTTCAAAATTGAAGGGCAACCGCAACTCGTTTGTGAAAGTGTGAGTGTCAAGGATTTTATTGCCACAACCGGCGCATCAACTGCGAGTGACGAAGATGAAGGTACTTTGCCGGAAATCGAAGGCAACTGCCTTGTGTGCGGCGAGCATGCACCTGTTGCTCGACTTCACCGAAGAACCCCCATCGCCGGCGCGAAGAGCAATGCAAAAATCGTTTCTTTCCAGAAGAACATGGGTTTTGACTCCTATGACAAGTTGCAAAGCTACAACGCCCCAATAAGCAAAAAGGCTGCTTTTGCCTATACAACTGCTCTTAATAAGGTTCTCGCCAAAAATTCGCGCCAAAAGCTCTTTATAGGAAACGACACTGCTGTCTTCTGGGCGGAGAAGAGGCACGAAATAGAGAACGTCTTCGCCAACCTTTTCGGTGAACCTGCCAAAGGTGAACCAGAACAAGACTATAAATCGATTGTGGCAATGTTCCGAGCTCCGGAGACCGGCGCATCGCCTCATCTCGATCCGGATACACAGTTTTACATTCTCGGCTTATCGCCCAATGCGGCACGCATTGCCGTGCGTTTCTGGTATGCAGGTAAAGTGCGAGAAGTCACCGACAATATTTGGCACCACTTTGACGACCTTGAAATAGTGAAAGGCGCAAAGGAATGGCGCTCAATTACTCTTCGCAGTCTTCTGCGGACGACGGCCTTGCTGGAAAAGGATGACAATGTTCCACCTAATCTCGCTGGCGATACTATGAAGGCCATTTTAGCAGGTACGCCCTATCCCCAGACCCTGCTCGCGGCTGCAGTGCGTCGCTGTCGGGCGGAGCAGTCCAAAAGAGACCCAAACACAGGAAAGCTTCTTGAGAATGTGCCCTATCCTCGCGCAGCACTCATCAAAGCTGTGCTGGTACGAGACAGTCGTTTCGGAACACGATTCTGCAACAAAAATGAAAAGGAGGTCAGTATGTCACTGGATCCCGAAAACACTAATGCCGGTTACCGGCTGGGTCGCTTGTTCGCCGTACTTGAAAAGATTCAAGAGGAAGCCAATCCCGGCATCAACGCCACCATTCGGGACCGCTTCTATGGTTCTGCTTCGGCCACCCCTGTGGCAGCCTTCCCCCATTTGATGAAGCTCAAGAACCATCACCTTTCCAAGCTGGAGAATCGGGGGCGGGCCGTCAACCTGGAAAAAATGATCGGAGAAATCGTGGACGCTCTCAACGACTTTCCGGCACACCTAAGTTTACCCGATCAGGGACGTTTCGCGGTCGGATACTACCATCAACGCCAAGCCTTCTTCGCTAAATGAAAACAAACATACTGATATGGAGGAAACGACCATGAGCAATGTGATCCAAAACCGCTACGACTTCGTGCTCCTTTTTGACGTGAAAGACGGCAACCCTAATGGCGATCCCGATGCCGGTAACCTCCCGCGCATAGACCCCGAAACGGGGCACGGGCTAGTGACGGATGTTTGCTTGAAAAGAAAAGTTAGGAATTATGTGAGCTTGGCAAAAGGTCTGTCAGCTCCGAATGATATCTATATAAAGGAAAAGGCAATATTAGGGCATGCACATTTTGCAGCTTTCAAAGAGTTGAAAATAGAGCTTGGAGAAGAATCGCGGCAACTCATCACCAAAGAGCAAGCCGAACAGCTTGAGGAGTTGGGCTTGCCCGAAGGGCTTTCCATTCTTGAAGATGATGACGATACGTTTTACTTGGTTATTGCAGCAGTCGCAGACAAAAAGGAGATCAAAGACTGGCTGAAAGAATCCGACCCCCCAAAAGAGATAAAAAAAACAGTGAGTGAAGCTTTGAAACAGGCCAAACCAAGACGGCCACGTGCGGAGGAGGTATCAAAAGGTAGAGGCCAGATGTGCAAAACCTTCTATGATATCAGAACGTTTGGTGCAGTTTTATCGCTCAAGACAGCCCCCAACTGCGGCCAGGTTCGCGGCCCGGTTCAGCTCACCTTCGCACGCAGTATCGAACCTATCGTTCCGCTCGAACACAGCATCACCCGCATGGCTGTGGCCACCGAAGCGGAAGCTGAAAAGCAGCAGGGCGACAACCGCACCATGGGCCGCAAGTTCACTGTGCCCTATGCCCTCTACCGTTGTCACGGTTTTGTTTCCGCTCCTCTTGCAGAGCAAACAGGTTTTTCCGACGAAGACCTGAAATTATTCTGGGAAGCCCTGACCAGCATGTTCGAGCATGACCGCTCGGCGGCGCGTGGAGAAATGGCGACCCGCAAGCTGATTGTTTTCAAACACGATTCGAAGATGGGAAAAGCACCCGCCCATAAACTGTTCGATCTGGTCAAAGTAGAAAGGGTCAATGGCGCTAAGGGACCGGCGAGATCGTTTGCCGACTATGTTGTGAAGGTAGACGAAACCTCTATACCGGCTGGAGTGATTCTAGAGAAGGAACTCGATGTACACTGAAGAAGACCTCCTCCCTCTCTCCGCCTTGCAGCATCTGCTCTTCTGTGAGCGGCAGTGCGCCCTGATCCACATCGAGCAGATATGGGTGGAAAACTTATACACGGCCGAGGGGCGCGTCATGCACGAGCGAGTGGATTCCGGTCGCAGCGAATCCCGACGGGATGTCCGCCTGGCGTTCGGTCTGCCTTTGCGCTCGCTCAGGCTGGGGCTGACGGGGAAAGCCGACGCGGTGGAGTTTCATCGCGAGGAAGGCAAAACGGGAGGAGAGAGGTCTTCCAGCTCACCCCTCTGGAGGCCTTTCCCCGTCGAGTACAAACGCGGTCGGCCCAAAAAGGAGCTCTGGGACAAGGTCCAGCTCTGCGCTCAGGCCATGTGCCTGGAAGAGATGCTGGATGTTGAAGTGCCCAGAGGCGCTCTTTTCTACGGCAAAACCCGCCGTCGGGTAGACGTGGTTTTTGACGCGGAACTGCGCCGCAAGACCGAGGAAACGGCCGGTCGATTGCATGACTTGATCGCTTCAGGCGTAACGCCGCCTGCGGTCTATGATGAAAAGTGTGAATCCTGCTCTTTCATTTCCTTGTGTCTTCCCAAGGCCACGGGAGGCAAGCGCAGCGTGGCCCGGTATCTGGCCGAGATGATGCAAAGTTGAGGGGCACATGTACAGCTTTCCCTGCCCTGGATTGTATCGTACCATTACTGTTAAAGGCCGTGATAAAATGCTTGCAGGCGCTTTATAGGGGATGAAGCCAACACAAGATTTGGAGGTTGCCTGGGAGATCCGTCAGCTTGCAGACAAGAACTTTCAGTTGTTGAAGAAGAATCCGCGATATCCTTCTCTTCAATTCAAGAAAATCGATGAATTGTGGTCTGTGAGAGTTGGTCTTGCACATCGAGCATTGGCTGTCGAAGATGGCGATGACTTCATCTGGGTATGGCTTGGCACCCATGACGATTACGAAAAAATGATAAAAGGGTGTTAACCGCCAGACGGGATAAGCCCGCAAGGAACTCCTTGAGCCTTGTGGCACATGTCAGTTACCCATTGAATAGGGCTGCATTACGATAGGAAGACATGATACATCCGCGTGTTGTGGGGGGTAAACGGGATTCCGAGTAAATGCTCACCCTTTCATTCTCTAATCTCGCAGGTCGCCACTTTGATGTTTGGTCATACCTTAGAAAAAGGGCTTTGGGGGAGTTTCTCGTGGATCTTACGAAGTTCAGTTAAGGAGGGTCATGAAAAAGCACCTCAACACCTTGTATGTTACGACCCAGGGTGCTTACCTGTCCAAGGAAGGTGAAACCGTGTTGGTTTCCGTGGAAGGCGAAAAGCGCCTGCAGGTTCCGGTGCACACCCTCGGAGGCATTGTCTGCTTTGGCCGGGTGAGCTGCAGTCCTTTTCTGATGGGCTTTTGTGCCGAAAACAATGTGGGACTCAGCTTTCTGACGGAAAGCGGCCGATTCATGGCGCGGGTACAGGGGCCGGTCTCCGGAAATGTACTGCTTCGTCGCGAACAATACCGCCGCGCCGATGCACCCGAATTTTCGACCGCAATGGCAAGGTTCTTTGTGGCTGGAAAAATCGCCAATGCCAGGACGGTCCTGCAGCGCGCCATTAGAGATCATGGCGACAAGATCGCTCAATCTGAGGTCGAGAGTGCCGTGGCCTGGCTCGCGGGCGCCCAAAAGCGACTGGAAACCATTGATTCCCTGGATGCCGTAAGGGGGATCGAAGGCGATACAGCCCGCTGGTATTTCAGCGTCTTCGATCACCTGATCACCAGTCAAAAAGATAGCTTCAGATTCAAAGGGCGAAACCGGCGCCCACCTTTAGATAATGTCAATTGTTTGCTGTCGTTTCTCTACACATTGTTGGTGCATGACGTTCGTTCAGCTCTTGAAGGCGTGGGACTCGATCCGGCTGTGGGCTTTCTGCATCGCGACCGACCCGGCCGCCCCGGCCTCGCACTGGACCTGATGGAGGAGTTCCGTCCATTCCTGGCTGACCGACTGGTTTTATCCCTCATCAATCTCGGACAGGTAAACGCAAAGGGATTCAGCAAATCGGAGACGGGAGCCGTTACCATGACGGACGATACCCGAAAGGGGGTTATCGTGGCCTACCAAAAGCGCAAGCAAGATGAGATTCTGCACCCTTTTCTCGGTGAAAAGGTGGCCATCGGGATTCTCTTCCATATACAGGCGCTTTTGCTGGCACGCTACCTGAGAGGTGATCTGGACGGTTATCCGCCGTTTGTCTGGAGGTGATGAATCATGATGGTGCTGATCAGCTATGACGTAGCCACCAAGGATAGCAATGGACAGAAACGTCTGCGGGGGGTAGCGAAAATTTGCAAGAATTATGGGCAAAGGGTCCAATATTCGGTCTTCGAATGCATAGTGGATCCAGCCCAATGGACACTACTGCGGCAGAAGTTGCAGGATGTGATCGATCCCTCTGAAGACAGCCTGCGCTTCTATTTTCTGGGCGCCAACTGGCAGAAACGGGTAGAGCACATCGGAGCCAAGCCCTCTTTTGACCAGGAAGGTCCCCTCATTGCCTAACGCCCCGCGAACCCCAAGCTCACATCTTGAACCCTGGAGGTTCGCGGACCCGTAATTTACCCAAAATTCGGAGGAGATAAATTTTTATAGAGGCAGCTGGTTCGGCTGAACATCGGTTTTTTTATTAGAGTTCGCGGATCAGTTCTTGAAAATAATGTATTTTCATTTAGATGAAGGTTATACAGTCGCCCCCCGCGCGGGGGCGTGGATTGAAACCGCATTGAGCCCGGATACCAATTGCCCCTGAGCGGTCGCCCCCCGCGCGGGGGCGTGGATTGAAACGATCACCCTGATAAAGATCTATCTGGTTTTGCAAGTCGCCCCCCGCGCGGGGGCGTGGATTGAAACCTTGAAAGAAGCAATCGCAACCGCCCAATAATCTGAGTCGCCCCCCGCGCGGGGGCGTGGATTGAAACGGGCTGTACGCCTGGAACGATCCCAATAAAATCTGTCGCCCCCCGCGCGGGGGCGTGGATTGAAACACACAACCGATCAACTCAAGGCGGCGCTCAAAGGTCGCCCCCCGCGCGGGGGCGTGGATTGAAACACTCCCCCAAACGGGCCGATTCGATAGGCCATGAGTCGCCCCCCGCGCGGGGGCGTGGATTGAAACAGGCAAATCCCGAATCAATGGATATCCGTTACGAGTCGCCCCCCGCGCGGGGGCGTGGATTGAAACTGCCCCATTTTGGGCGAAACTCCTGATGTGGAGGTGGTCGCCCCCCGCGCGGGGGCGTGGATTGAAACATGTATGCCGTCGCAAACTCGTTTTGTTTTGCGTGTCGCCCCCCGCGCGGGGGCGTGGATTGAAACGATGTGGAAGCGCCTGCCATCAATACCGACATCCGTCGCCCCCCGCGCGGGGGCGTGGATTGAAACGTTCAGTCGGTAGCGAGCGGTCTTCCTGGAGCAGCGTCGCCCCCCGCGCGGGGGCGTGGATTGAAACACGGCGAGACGCTTTGTATCCTTTTGTTTTTCAAAGTCGCCCCCCGCGCGGGGGCGTGGATTGAAACAAGATGTATATGGACTCCAACAATCACGCATCCATGTCGCCCCCCGCGCGGGGGCGTGGATTGAAACAACGGTGACAGCGAGATCATTACCTGCGGTGTAACGTCGCCCCCCGCGCGGGGGCGTGGATTGAAACACTGTCGGAACTTCCGGGGCGGATATGATTTTGAGCGTCGCCCCCCGCGCGGGGGCGTGGATTGAAACACTCAGAAAGCGATGGATCAAAACCCTGACAAGCTGAGTCGCCCCCCGCGCGGGGGCGTGGATTGAAACTGCCGTATCTTTTGAATCGATGAGTGCAAAAGAAGTCGCCCCCCGCGCGGGGGCGTGGATTGAAACCGGTGGGTGGGATTGGAGAGATTCCATGCCCGGAGTCGCCCCCCGCGCGGGGGCGTGGATTGAAACCGGGAGATCCAAAGGCCACCACGCAGGCCTGAACCGTCGCCCCCCGCGCGGGGGCGTGGATTGAAACAAAAACATCTTGCCCGGTGCCATGCGAGCATGGCCGTCGCCCCCCGCGCGGGGGCGTGGATTGAAACGCTCATCGAGTATCCCGACAAGCCAAACGTTTTGTCGCCCCCCGCGCGGGGGCGTGGATTGAAACACCTCGACCCACCCACCCATCGCCTCAACAACCTGGGTCGCCCCCCGCGCGGGGGCGTGGATTGAAACTCGCCTAGTAGTATAGGAGCCACTATGGAAACGATGTCGCCCCCCGCGCGGGGGCGTGGATTGAAACAAATCGAACTGCCTCCGATGCCGGTGCCTCTCAAAGTCGCCCCCCGCGCGGGGGCGTGGATTGAAACAAGCTCGTCCGCCTTCCCATGCACATGATCGGAAGTCGCCCCCCGCGCGGGGGCGTGGATTGAAACTGGTATTGTCGAAAGATCATTGCCATCTCCAAGGGTGTCGCCCCCCGCGCGGGGGCGTGGATTGAAACGCATTGGGGAATCCTTGAGTCGGTCCGGTCAGGCGTCGCCCCCCGCGCGGGGGCGTGGATTGAAACATCAACTCGAGCATAATAGGCGACGTTGTCCACTGTCGCCCCCCGCGCGGGGGCGTGGATTGAAACAGCGCCATCTACATGAAGATCACCATCGACGGCGGTCGCCCCCCGCGCGGGGGCGTGGATTGAAACAACGGCTTATCGCTTCCATGATGCACCTTGGCATGTCGCCCCCCGCGCGGGGGCGTGGATTGAAACGCCCAAAAACGCGACATCAGGGTCTATGAGGCTATGTCGCCCCCCGCGCGGGGGCGTGGATTGAAACAGACCGGGCAGACGGAGCCGCAGGCCGTGGCAAGTCGCCCCCCGCGCGGGGGCGTGGATTGAAACTAACCTAAGGAGCAAAAGCATGAACCAATGGGAGAGTCGCCCCCCGCGCGGGGGCGTGGATTGAAACAAGTGGAACGGCCTCAAAAAAGTCAAAGGAGAATGTCGCCCCCCGCGCGGGGGCGTGGATTGAAACGATGTTTCCGGCGCCCAGGCTGGGGAGATTATGACGTCGCCCCCCGCGCGGGGGCGTGGATTGAAACCTCGCCGTCGATGGTGATCTTCATGTAGATGGCGCGTCGCCCCCCGCGCGGGGGCGTGGATTGAAACATTCCTAACGCAACTCCAGCACATCAAGGGCAAAGTCGCCCCCCGCGCGGGGGCGTGGATTGAAACTCGCAGACCATATTTGCAAAAATTGCCGCCCCCTTGGGTCGCCCCCCGCGCGGGGGCGTGGATTGAAACTGCTCAATCCCGTCACTCTTGTAATCGCCGCACTGTCGCCCCCCGCGCGGGGGCGTGGATTGAAACCATCTCTCAGTACCAATACCAGACCCACACGGTGAGTCGCCCCCCGCGCGGGGGCGTGGATTGAAACATTCCATTTCCGTCTGGAGGATAACCCTTATCTGGTCGCCCCCCGCGCGGGGGCGTGGATTGAAACGAGATCTTAACCCAAATAAAGGCCACTGAAATCAGGTCGCCCCCCGCGCGGGGGCGTGGATTGAAACAATACCATCTAACAGACAAACAGATCGCCGCCTTGGTCGCCCCCCGCGCGGGGGCGTGGATTGAAACACGGAAAACGCACGAGACATGGAAGACCGGGTTGTCGCCCCCCGCGCGGGGGCGTGGATTGAAACTTCCCTCCTTTTCCACACGCTGAAAAATACTAGGGGTCGCCCCCCGCGCGGGGGCGTGGATTGAAACATGGTGTGATGGGGAGATGGTACTGCGATCCTGCCGTCGCCCCCCGCGCGGGGGCGTGGATTGAAACAATCCAGGATCTACAGTATATTTCGATCCTTGACCGTCGCCCCCCGCGCGGGGGCGTGGATTGAAACTGGAGGCCGACTGCAAAGCCATTCAAAGGACGATGTCGCCCCCCGCGCGGGGGCGTGGATTGAAACCATCACTGCTACGTCAGCTACAAAAGAGGGTATCGGTCGCCCCCCGCGCGGGGGCGTGGATTGAAACCATCGAGCAATTGGACACGGTGGACGACGACACGTCGCCCCCCGCGCGGGGGCGTGGATTGAAACTTCTCAGGTTTCTCCTGAACCTGAATCGTCTGAAGTCGCCCCCCGCGCGGGGGCGTGGATTGAAACAAGACCAAGCGGCTTGCGGCGCGCGAGGCACGGAGTCGCCCCCCGCGCGGGGGCGTGGATTGAAACAAGCTGGACGACGAGCTCCGCGCGGCCGGCAGGGAGTCGCCCCCCGCGCGGGGGCGTGGATTGAAACCAGTTTTAATTGTGTATATGATGTAGATGAAGTAGTCGCCCCCCGCGCGGGGGCGTGGATTGAAACTATTCCTGAACCTTGCTCCATTGGGAGGATCTGCGGTCGCCCCCCGCGCGGGGGCGTGGATTGAAACATTCAAACAGCAAATCGTGCTGCAAGAAATGCACGTCGCCCCCCGCGCGGGGGCGTGGATTGAAACTTATATAGATTCTTAACCCTGCGTCCCCCTTCGAAGTCGCCCCCCGCGCGGGGGCGTGGATTGAAACCAAAGTCATGTATCCTGGATAAACTCGATCCATGCAAGTCGCCCCCCGCGCGGGGGCGTGGATTGAAACACCCGTTGGGTATCTCCGTCGGCGTCCCTGTATGGTCGCCCCCCGCGCGGGGGCGTGGATTGAAACGATTACGACTCGACCGTATGGGAATGTCTCCTGAGTCGCCCCCCGCGCGGGGGCGTGGATTGAAACCTTTGTAACTCCGAAGCAGTCGAGTGTGGCCCTGGTCGCCCCCCGCGCGGGGGCGTGGATTGAAACCGTGGTGATCGACGAGGAAAAGAAGATCAGTGCGTCGCCCCCCGCGCGGGGGCGTGGATTGAAACCGTCATCCGGCGGAAATATCGGCTCGTCCCAGACGGTCGCCCCCCGCGCGGGGGCGTGGATTGAAACCACCACGGGTCGTCATGGCGCAGAGTCACGTTGTGTCGCCCCCCGCGCGGGGGCGTGGATTGAAACGGCGACGTGACGATTGAAACCCGACTGGGCCATATGTCGCCCCCCGCGCGGGGGCGTGGATTGAAACCTGCCAATGAGCACGCACTGCGATGACCTGGTTAGTCGCCCCCCGCGCGGGGGCGTGGATTGAAACCGGATGGGGGAGAAGGCGTTAAACGACAAGTGTAGTCGCCCCCCGCGCGGGGGCGTGGATTGAAACTGAATGTGGTGGATGGGGCAAATCGCCTCATTGCGTCGCCCCCCGCGCGGGGGCGTGGATTGAAACCCTCAATACCTGGCAAGGGTGAATATCATTAAGAGTCGCCCCCCGCGCGGGGGAGGTTTCTCGGAATTGAAATCCGAGAGCTATGAGGGACGGGGATCCAAGGAAGGAGCGGACTGTCGCATGCCGGTTGTAGCCTGGAGGAGAGCCCTGCTGCTGAGCTATCAACCATGCACTTTCTGAGTTGAAAAATCGAGGATCACGGGTTAATTTTCCGCTGGAAAGCGGGGGCAAAGGACCGGATTTTATTCTGCAGTGCCGGCTTATAACGTTTTTATATGAAAAAAGGCTCATGGTTCATAGCTCATGGCTCATGATAACATCGTGTTTCAAGAGCGTTTCCCGCTTTCCATATTGGCTTGCATCTCTTTGCCTTTTTCATTTTTCGTTGTGACTGTTCCGGTCATGGGAGTTCATTTCGCTCGAACCAGCAAAAAATTGTGTCAAGGTGCATCGTTTTTTAAGCCCGTGGAGATCCTTGCGGAGGATAAAATGTTTGGCTCGCGTTTGATGGTGTCCTTACTCATTCTGGTTGGCCTGCTGTTCTGTGTGCCCACGCATTCGCAGGCAATGATGGTGGGGCTCAGTACAAAGGAACTCACCGGCAATTCGGAGCTTGCCCTGGTTGGCCGGGTCGAAAAGGTCAATTCCCATTGGAATGCCGATGGAACGATGATCTTCACCACAGCGGAGATCCGCGTGGAAGAACCTCTGAAAGGAGATGCCTCACCCGGGCAAACGGTTACGGTTACCTGCGAAGGTGGAGAGGTCGGAAACATGGGGCTCAGAGTTTCCGACTCGGCAACGTTTACGAGAGGCGAAAAGGTAATCGTTTTTCTCGAACCTGAGGCGAAGCAGGTCGCTGAGGCAAGGGCAAAACCGCATTCGCAATTGGGGGGCGCTTACAAACTGGTTGGGAAGGCGCAGGGAAAATACACGGTGGATAAGGATGGAATTGCCAGGAAAAAGGGCTTTTCTTTAGCCGGTAAATCGGAGTCGGTCGAAAATGATATTCCCGAGGCCAATCTGGTCGACAAGATTAAAAGAGAGGTGCGGTAATGAAAAAGTTCCCCCTGTTCCTCTTTTCCGGCCTGATCCTTTTCTGCTTTCTGTCCTCAACTGACGCAGGAGCGTTCGAAGCTAGCAAAACCGATTCAGGCAAGCTCATAAAGTGGGCGTTTCCCCAGGAAACCTATCGCATTAACGCCTCAGGCGGACCGTCCGGCAGTATCAAGGCCATCCGCCGTTCGGCAGCGACCTGGACGAATGTTACAGGATCATCATTCATTTTTATATACGGCGGTAAAACAACGAGTACAGCGTATGGTATAAACGATGGAGAAAACCTGATGAATTTCGGTAAGCTGCCCCTGGGCACCCTCGCAGAAAACTACAACTGGTATAATCCGATTACGGGCAGGGTGTACGATAGCGATATCAAGTTCAATACCCGCTACAAATGGGCGACAACGGGCGTTGCCGGATATTACGACGTACAAAATATCGCAACGCACGAAATGGGCCATTCGCTCTCCCTTGCAGACCTTTATGGCCCGGGTGATACCGCAAAAACCATGTACGGCTATTCCTCTGAAAGCGAAATAAAGAAGCGGTCCCTGACACGCGACGACATCAATGGAATAAAGTATCTTTATCCATGATTCCTCTATCCCGCCGGAACCTTGAACACGGATGCGGCTCGGATTGTTGTTGCACACCTGGAACAGATATCTCGCACCGGTTTGAAACCCGCTCACATCCGGAACCGGAGACAAGCCATGAAATTCGCACAGGCAGTTCAGATCCATCAGGAGAGCCGTCGGCACCTCAACGTCCTCTCCGTATGTAGATCAGGAGTATCATGATCTACAGTCTAAACGGACAGAGCACAATTCAGCAGACTTCCAGCACTGCAGGCCGGACCTCCATCTCCCAGATCCATACCCTGCGTGTTCTGGCGATGCTTGGAGTCTTCCTGCACCACCTCTGGAATACGGTCATTTTGACTCCCGTTGGTTCCCTCCAGTGGGGGCTCGATGTGATCTTCGACACGGCATCCGATGGCGTGATCCTTTTCAACGTCCTTTCGGGTTTCCTGCTCGCCTTGCCGTACCTCGGCCCGGAACGCCGCACTTTTATCGGGTACGGGAACTTCCTCCACAGGCGTTTCCTGCGGATCATTCCCCCTTACTATCTCGCGCTGCTCCCCTTTTCCCTGGCAAATATTCTGATCTTTCACGTTCCCCTGGATTCGGCCCTTCGTACTCTGCTGCTGCATCTTGGTTTTCTAAATTCCTTCGACTATTCCATGATGGCCAGCAACTTTTCCCATTTCTGGTATCTCGGCATGCTGGCCCAGTTTTACCTGCTATTTCCCTTCTTTCTGAGATTCTTCGAGCGTGTCGGTTCCAACAAGGCCATCGTCTGGATCGTGGCCATGTGCTGGATCGGGTGGGCCGGTCTGTATGCTTATCTTTCATTGTATCCGGAGTCTTCCCTGGGAATGGCCGGGTACCTCATGCATTTCAATCTCCCGGGACGCCTGCCCGAATTCGCCGCAGGCATGTGGCTCGCTTCCCGCTGGACCTCATCGGCGCCCGCTCTGCGCACTGCGATCTTCGATCGGCCCTTTACCCTGGTTTTTCTCGCGATGTTGGCGGGCATCGTCCTGGGCACTCCCTTTCTCGGCAGACTGGGCATGCCCTGGACCCATATGTACCATGTGTCGCTCTGCATGGTTCTCGTGGTGCCCCTCATCCTCTGGACGCCCGTTGCCGCGCTGGGGAAAATGGGCGTCATACAGAAACTTTCGCTTCATTCCTATGCGATTTATATCGTGCATGAACCTCTGTTCAGCTACGTGGGTATCCTGCCCAACAAGGTTCCCCACAAGCTGAGCATCTTCCTTGTGCTCGCGCTCCTGCTGTTGGCGCTCTCCTACCTCGCCGCCACAGTCCTGGATCGAGTTTCAGGAGAGATGCTGAAAAAATTCGCGGACTGGAAAAAGCACGTTCAGGCGGGATTGCACATTTTAAAGATTCCTTTGAAAATCTCCCGTGGCTCCTCTGCGCCGGAAAAAGTTCTCGCGGCGAAACCCGCGTGCGACCGCTGCAAAAAATGACATCGTAAAAGCGGACGCACTCATCCTCGAAACCTGTTTCTCCATTATCCTCTATCCTCTCTTGCCCGTTCAAACGGCAAAGCCTTCAGGCAGAGGCTCCCTGCACCGGACCCAGAGTGGTGGAATCTCCGGGGCCGAGAGGGCGACGATCCCCCCGACGATGGCGCACGTGGTATCGCAATCCCCTCTTCCGGCCGCCGTGCGCCAGAGAGCCTCTTCAAAATCATGCAGAGTGTGGGCCGCATTCCAGATACAAAAGGGAACGGTATCCTGAGCTGAAACGCGTCTGCCGGTCCCGAGCTTGCGTATGGCTTCCTTCAAACCTTCCCTTGGAATCTCCAGCGACATTTCGATGGATTTTCGAGTCAAAGATTCGGGCACGAAAGCGAGGACTTCCCCAATGAAGTCGTTGCCCGAAGGGCAGTGGGCGCTCCCTGCAACCGCTGCCGCGGCGGCGACGGCCATGGCTCCCGCCTGGGCTTCGGGATGGGCATGGGTGATGACGGCGGCAAGCCTCGCTTCCGAAGCCGCACGGGCGGGGTCCCCCGCAAAGTAGCCGCCGACGGGCGCTATGCGCATGGCCGAGCCGTTGCCGTAAGAACCCCCGCCAAACAGGGCAGGAGCCGCCTCGCGCCAGTCTTCGCCCGCGTGAATGCGAGAGAGCAGCAACCTGGCTCCGCCTGCATACCCGCGATATGGCTGTTCCATGAAGCGGCGCGCGAATGCCCGGGCCAAGACGTCCTGGTCGATCTTTCCATGATTTTTCAGCACTTCCACGACGGAAAGCGCCATGTGCGTGTCATCCGTCCAGGGCCACGGGCCCGACGGCAGCTTCCGTGTCTCGAACACGGAAGCGGGAAGGGAAAAAAAGAGCTCTCCAAATGCGTCCCCTACCGATAATCCCTCCAGGCTGAGCAACGCTTTTTCGATGGATGCGGTCATAGCCTTCTCCTCATTCATTCTCTGCTCGCAGTTCTCATTCATGGTGAACACAGCCCACTCTACAGAATGTTTCAAATGGCTTGTCTTTCGCGAAAACCTCATTTATACCTCAAGCCGTTCGCATTAAAACTTCCATGACTGGAACGGTCACAACGAAAAATGAAAAAGGCAAAGAAATGCAAGCCAATATGGAAAGCGGGAAACGCTCTTGAAAAGCGATCTTATACTGTGAACGGTTGAAATCTTGACTTCTGTAAGTTTTGTAGGAGCGCCTTCCAGGCGCGAATTTTTTAGGAGCAGGCTATTTTTGTCGCGGCTGGAAGCCGCTCCTACAAGATCGTCAAGAAGTCGGGTCTCATCCGCCCGGAGTATATCATGAGCCATGAGCTATGAACCATGAGCCTTTTTACATAAAGGTCCAAAGGCTGAAAAGCGAAAGGTCAAACAGAAGGCAAATGAAACGAAGGCTCCCCGCAGAATGGGAATCGCAGGACGGAGTGCTGATGGCGTGGCCCCACGAAGCCAGCGACTGGCGATTTTACCTGCGTGCAGTGCAAACCACTTTCACGGAAATCATTCGACACATCACGCGATTCGAAAAGTGCATCCTGGTGGCACCGGACCCGGCCGATGTTCGCGCGCGGCTGCAGAAGGCAGACATCCACATGGAACGGCTCCACATCTATAAAATGGATACCAATGACACCTGGGCGAGGGATTTCGGTCCCATCACCATCCTCGAGGAGGGCAAACCGGTTCTCCTGGACTTCGGATTCAATGGCTGGGGCCTCAAGTTTCCCGCGGACCTGGACAACCAGATCACACGCAGGCTGCACCAACTGGGAGGTTTCCATTCCACTCCCCTGAAGACCGTGGGACTCGTTCTCGAGGGGGGCAGCATCGAGAGTGACGGAAACGGCACGATCCTAACCACTACGGAATGCCTCACGAGTCCCAACCGTAACCCCCAGTTGACCCGGCAAGAAATCCAGGAGGAACTTGGCCGGCTCCTGGGAGCGGATCATTTCCTCTGGCTGGAAAACGGTTTTCTGGCAGGCGACGACACGGATTCTCACGTGGATACCCTGGCGAGACTCTGCCCCGACGACACGATCCTTCACACGGCATGCGACGACCCGTCCGACATGCATTTCAAGGCCCTCCAGGCCATGACGGAAGAATTGAAACGCTTCAGGACCCGCCAGGGCCGCCCTTACCGGCTGATCCCCCTGCCCTGGCCTTCACCCCACCTGGACGATGAGG
Source organism: Desulforhabdus amnigena (assembly GCF_027925305.1). NCBI lineage: Bacteria > Pseudomonadati > Thermodesulfobacteriota > Syntrophobacteria > Syntrophobacterales > Syntrophobacteraceae > Desulforhabdus > Desulforhabdus amnigena. The sequence goes on from NZ_BSDR01000001.1 coordinate 1,962,433, forward strand.
GAAAACGGCTTCCGGCCACTTACGCCAACTTCCTGGTCCTGAACGGTGCGGTGCTCGTCCCCACCTACCGGGATCCCAAAGACGGGGAAGCCCTGAACGCCGTTCGAAAGGCCTTTCCGGACCGCGAAATCGTCGGTATCGACTGCAGCCCACTGATCCTTCAGCATGGTTCACTGCACTGTGTCACCATGCAGCTTCCCAAAGGAACCCTCTCATGAAAAGACTTGTGGCGGGACTCATCCAGCAGAGTTGCTCGAGCGACAGGGCATCCAACATTCAGAAGAGCATGGCCGCTATCCGTAAGGCAGCCGATGATGGAGCCCAACTGATCGTCCTTCAGGAGCTCCATACAGGGCTTTACTTCTGCCAGGCCGAAGACGCGGGGCAATTCGACCTTGCGGAGCCCATTCCCGGCCCTTCCACAGCGGCTTTCGGCGCTCTGGCAAGGGAACTGAACACGGTCATCGTAACATCCCTTTTCGAACGGCGCGCCGCCGGGCTGTACCACAACACGGCGGTGGTCCTGGAACGGGACGGCTCCATCGCCGGCAGATACCGCAAGATGCACATCCCCGACGATCCCGGATACTATGAAAAATTCTACTTCACGCCGGGAGACCTCGGATTCTATCCCATCGCGACTTCGCTGGGAAAACTCGGAGTCCTGGTCTGCTGGGACCAGTGGTATCCCGAAGCGGCGCGTCTCATGGCCCTGGCCGGTGCTGACCTTCTCATCTACCCGACGGCCATCGGATGGGACCCGGCTGATGCCGAAGACGAACAGGAACGGCAGCTCGACGCGTGGATCACCGTCCAGCGCGGCCACGCCGTGGCCAACGGACTTCCCGTCCTCAGCGTGAACCGGGTAGGTTTCGAACCCTCCACCGAACCCCATGCAAGGGGCCAGCTCTTCTGGGGGAACAGCTTTGCGGCGGGACCCCAGGGGGAATTCCTGGCGAGGGCTTCAAGCAACGCGGAAGAAGTGCTCACTGTGGAACTGGATCTCGAACGCAGCGAATCCGTACGCCGCATCTGGCCCTTCCTCCGCGACCGGCGCATCGATGCTTACGGGGAGCTCCTCAAACGCTACCGGGATTGACCCGCTGCAAGCTCCTGGCTTCATCACCAATAGCAGGGCTTGAGGTATTCGGGGTCCATGGTTTCGACGGCACGCAAAGCGACCCGGACGGCATTTTCCTCGGCAGCCAGCTTGAGAGGGCGAGCGATCTCTTCACCCGCCGTGCGATCCGCAACCACGGCGCAAATGCAGGCTGCGGCAAAACCGTACACTCCGGCCATTTTGAGCAGCGTGCCGCACTCCATCTCGTAGTTGAGCACATTCAGATGCCGGTATTCTTCCGTGATGCCCCCGACCCGGATCTCATCCCGGTGCATCTCTTGAAGACGCTCCTCGGAAACCCCCAATGCCCGCAGCGTTTTCTTCGTGAGGCAAACACCGCCCAGCCAGCGCATCAGGTGCTTGTTGACCGACGATTCGGTGCGCTCTTGTCCCTCGTAGAATGTATCCACCGAAGCGGTGATTCCCATGTGCCAGTCGACCTTCAGTTCCCTGGCCGCATTGACCAGGGCGACAGTCACGAAAGGATTGGCCGCGGACGGGTACTCGACGGGAGCGATGTCATTGGCGGCTCCCTGTCTGCAGAGGGCCGCACGGGTAATCACCACACTGCCTGTTTTCACATGATCCTGAATGGAACCACATGTCCCGACGCGAATGATGCGGCGTATCCCGACATCATAGAGTTCATTGACCACAATGCTGAGCGAAGGCGCTCCCATGCCGCTGGTGGCGGACAAAATACGTTGTCCGCCGGGAAGAGATGCCAGGTAGCTGTTCAGACCACGGTTTTCAGACAAAATTTTTACGAGCCGGACCCCTTCGGTTTCCCGGGCGATGCGTGCGGCCCGATCGGGGTCTCCACAAAGCAGAGCGAAGGCCGGCGGATGCTCCCCCAGGTCCTCCCGGCTGAAACCAATGTGATATCTGGGCTTGCAATTCATGATTCAATCTTTTCCTGAAAAGTGTTCTGATCTTGAACGCTTTGATCTTGAAGTTCCGGCAATCAAAGTGCACTATAATTTATAAAATTCCATTTAAGCACCAATAAGAACCTATCCAAAAACCTACCTCGGCAGCGGACACCCCCCTTTAATTCCCCCCTCAAGGGTGGACCAAGGGGGGTGTCGCAAAGTCCACAGGTGGTTTCTGGATAGGTTCTAAGTACCAAAGCAAAAGTTTCTTAAAACATTATGATACTCGATCATGAGCCATGAGCCATGAGCCTTTTTCTTATAAGGGGCGCCCGATGCTTGATCCTGGTATGGTGCTTATAATTTGCTGTCTTTACATGGGTTTCCTCTTTTTGATAGCCCTCTGGACAGAGTGGAAATCCGCCACGGGCAAAAACCCGGCCAACCATCCGGTGGTTTATTCTCTCTCCCTGGCAGTTTATCTGAGCTCATGGACCTATTACGGCAGCGTGGGCATGGCTGCACGCTCCGGAATGCTTTTCGCCACTTTTTACCTGGGCTCCACCATCGTGGTTTTCCTCTGGTGGACCCTCCTGCGTAAAATGGTCCATCTCAAAACCATGCACCACATCACCAGCATCGCAGACTTCATTTCAGCCCGTTACAGCAAATCCCGGTCCCTGGCGGCCCTGGCAACCCTCATCGCCCTGGTGGGAACCGCTCCTTATATCGCTCTCCAGCTCAAGGCGATCATCTCCACTTTCCGTATCATCACTCATTCGCCCGCGGCCGGTAGAGCCACCGGGATCCTCACGACTTCGTGGATCACCGATCATGTCGGGCTGACTGTAGTCGGGCTCATGACCCTCTTCACCATCATTTTCGGCGCCAGGCGGCTGGATCCCACGGAACGCCACGAGGGGATGGTCATGGCCCTGTCAGTCGAATGCATAGTCAAATGGGTGGCCTTCATCGCAGTGGGCATCTTTGTAACCTATTTCCTTTACACGGGATTTGGCGACATATTTCAACGCCTCCGTGAAAGCCCGTCATGGAATCAGGACCTGCACAACACGAACCTCATGAGCTTCGGGCAAGAGGACACTCCCTTCTACTCGACATGGATGAGTTACTTCATCCTCTCCATGTCCGCCGTTTTGTTTCTGCCGAGGCAGTTTCACGTGGCCGTCGTGGAAAACTTCGACGAGAAGCACATCCTCACAGCCATGTGGCTCTTTCCCCTTTACATGATTCTGATCAACATCTTCGTCGTTCCCATTGCCATCGCCGGCCTGTTGAAAGGTTACCCGGTTTCCCTGGCCGATGCGTTTGTCCTCATATTGCCCCTGAACCACGGTGAGCCCTGGATGGCGCTCCTGGCGTTCATTGGAGGATTTTCAGCCGCTGCGGGTATGATCATGATCAGCGCCATGACCATGTCCACCATGATTGCCAACCACCTGCTGCTCCCCCTCCTGGGCTGGCTTCGCCCTCTCTCTTTCCTGAAACGCCACCTGCTCAGATGCCGCTGGGTTGCCGTGACCGCTTTTCTCCTCATGGGCTACTGGTTTGAAGAACGGATCGGGGAATCCTACGTCCTCATCAATATGGGATTGATCGCCTTCGCCGCCGTGCTCCAATTCGCCCCGGCCATGCTGGGGGGACTCTTCTGGCGGAGAGGAAACAAGGCGGGCGCCATGCTCGGTTTGAGCGCAGGGTTTTTGACCTGGGCCTATACACTCCTGATCCCTTCATTCGCCAAAAGCGGGTGGATCTCTCAAGGCCTGCTCCAAAACGGCCCCTGGGGCATTGAACTCCTCAAACCCGAACATCTTTTCGGTCTCACGGGACTCGATCCCGTCAGCCACACGGTTTTCTGGACCCTCCTCTTCAACATCGGGTTCTATGTGCTGGGTTCCCTGTGTACCGAACAAAGCGAAGAGGACCGAGGGGTGGCCGAAGAATTTGTGGGGGTCCTCACACTCTCCCAAGCTCCAAGCCCCATGGCGGCAAGAGAAGCCTATATCGACATGGGACTGAAAAGAAACGAGGTGGAGGCTCTCCTGAGCCAATACTTCAACGGTTCAGAAGTAAGCGCCATCACTGAAAAATGCCTTTGCGCCGCGGGGATTGCCGGGAAAGACCAGATTTCCATCACTGAATTGCTCGAATTTCATAACGAGGTGGAAAAGTCTTTGGCCGGTTCCATCGGATCGGCGGAAGCCCATAAGGCCGTGAGCAAGGGAACCATTTTCACTCCCCGGGAAACACGGGAACTTTCAGAAGTCTACGAAGAATTTCTGAGCAACCTGAAAATCACCTCGCCGGATTTGAAAAGAAAGATCGAATACTACCAGGAAAGGATCCGGCTGGCCGAAGAACGCTACCTGCACCTCGTGCGCCACAGCCCTTCCCTCATCTATATGCTGCGCAGGGATTTCAACCTGGATTTCATCAATCAGGCCTGTTCCATGATGCTCGGCTATACCCCGGAAGAAGCCATGAGCACCCCTCACTGGTTTCTGGAACGCATCCATCCGGACGACCAGTTGCGTATAAAAGATTTGTTCATGGCCGCCTTCAAGACCTGCGAACTCTCTTTTTCCGCAGAATGCCGCCTCATACACAAGAATGGGCATTCCATTCACGCCATCATCAAGTCCATCCCTTTTTGTGGTTGGGAAAAAGGCCATGAAGTAGAGCGCCTGGAAGGAATCATCGTGGATATCACCGACCGTGTTTTTCTGGAAAAGGCCCTGGTGCAAAAGGAGACGCTCAACGCTCTAGGCGCCATTTCACTGGAGGTCGCTCATGAGATTCGCAATCCCCTCATGTCCATAGGAGGCTTCGCCCGCAGGCTTCAGAAAAAAATGCCCGAACTGCCCGAACCCCACATCATATTGCGGGAAGCGGAGCGGCTGGAAAAACTGCTGGGCAGAATCAGGGATTATTTGAGGCCCATAGAGATCCGCGCTGAAGAAGCCTCCATCAATGATACCATTTCCCAATGCCTGGAACTGCTGGCTCCGGAGATGAACGAAAAGGGCGTAACATCCGAGATCCATCTCGATTCAAGACTCCCGCACATTTACACCGATCCGGAAATACTGATCCAGATCTTCACCGTTCTTATCCGCAGTGCCCTGCAGGCCATGACAAAGGGCGGGATATTTTACATCAAAACATTTGAAAGCGATCAGAACATCCATATAGAGTTCAGACACGAGGTTGGTAAAGCCAGGTTCAAGGAACCCGACCTCCTCTTTCTTCCCTTTGATGAAGGGGCTCAGAATATCGGTCTGCCTCTATGCTACCGGTTGCTCAAGTACCTGGACGGTCTTCTTTCCTTTACAACGGAACAAAACCATGTGGTATTCACCGTTTCTTTGCCCAAAAGAGCACAGTAGAATTCAGGATTTTTCCAAGGAACACCAACGTCCGGCGTCGCGGGACCGAATCTTTACCGGGTATTCGAACAGAAGTTGGAAGATCCTCATATCGGGTCGCTTTATTTCAGGGAGTTGGCGGATTCTAATATCCCGTTATTCACCACGGAGACACGGAGGGCACGGAGTAGATTTTGGAATTCTTCTGGGATTCCTCCGTGATCTCTGTGCCTCCGTGGTAAATGGGGATTTCAAGAGCGACTCACTCCCTTATCACCATATCCCTGGATGATTGAACGATTGGAGCAAACATGAGCGACATTCAGATTCTGCATGATTTTTATTCCCATCCGGAAGGAGCTAACAGGACCCTCCGCATTTGCATCCCGGACGCTTATTATTCACAGCCCGCAACATATTTTCCGGTGCTTTACATGCTGGACGGTCAGAACGTTTTCAGTCACCCGGAGTCCGCTGTCTTCCATACCTGGTGCGCCAACACGACCATGGACCGGCTCATCGCCGAAGGCCGCATCCGCCCCTGGATCATCGTGGCGATCGATCATCTGCCCGACCGTTTTTCTGAATATTCCCCATGGAATGAGCCCGCGGTAGGGGCTGAGGGGCGCGGCTGGCTGTTCATCGATTTTCTCGTGAATTATCTCAAACCCTTCATGGATCAGAACTACCGAACGCTTGGGGAACCGCACTGGACAGGGATACTGGGGGCCAGCCTGGGAGGATTGATGAGCCTTGCGGCCGGGAAGGTTCACCCCGATGTCTTTGGTCGGATCGGCGCCGTTTCTCCATCGGTCATGTGGGCAAACGGGGAAATTTTCCGCCTCTGGGATCATCCCACCGGTCACTGGTGCAAAATCTATATGGATACGGGCTCCCTGGAACGCTATTGGTATTACAACATTTACCTGGACTATGTCGAATCCACGAAGAACTTCTACGAGCACCTGAAAAGCCTCGGCCTGAAGGACCACGAACTGCGCTATGTCGTGGCCCAAGATCATTTCCACAACGAAGAAGCCTGGCAGGCGCGTCTTCCCGATATATTTACCTGGCTGCTCGAGGATGCCAAAGGGGTTTAGAGGATATCCGAAAGCCCATCGCCCCGACCCTCTCCCTCGGGGAGAGGGAGTCTCCGGGCAGGCTTCAAACCGTCTCTTCCACCTTCCGGATGGCTTCCAGCAATGGATTCAGCTCGGGGGTCCTCAAAAGGTAAGCATAATTTCCCATAGCATCGCTGAGTGCATCGGGAACATCCCTGTGAGCCACCACCATGGGGCCCAAGCTGGCCAGCAGTTCTTCGTGACTCCAGCGGTAATTCACTCCATGCCGCCTCGACGCATGGGCCACGTGATACTTGCGTTCGAAATGAAAATCCCTGCGCACACCGGCGACAAGGTCCGCCCACCAGCGGAAGAGATCGATGTCGCAGGCATAATTCATCATGTCCAGAGTGAAGCCGCCCGGCGGACGCACATTGATTTCCAGGGCATAAAACTCCTCCGCATCCTTACGAAAGAATTCGATATGAAAAAAGCGCTCCCGAACCTTGAAAGCCTCCACCGCCTTTCTCCCCAATTCTTCCAGGCGCGGAGGAATCTCACGCAGTGAGTAGTAATGCATGGGACCGCGCTCGCTGACAATTTCCATGATCCCGCCGGAAAAGCGGTTCACCGTCCAGAAGACGATTTCACCATCACGATTTGTCAGACCGTCGAAGCTCAGAAGGTCGCCGGTCAGTATCGATTCGACCATGTATCCGTCCGGAAGGTTGTGAAGGGCGCCATTGAGCTCTTCTTCGCTGGAAACCTTGAATGTGCCCGCCGCTCCTACCCCCTGATCCGGTTTGAAGATGACGGGGTAGCCGTATTGTTTGACGAAGCGCCGAACGCTCTGCTCGTCCGTTGCAAGAATGCCCCCGGCACAGGGGATACCGGATTCCACGAACCGCCTTTTCATCCCCATCTTATGGCGGTTGACTTCGAGGTCACCCGGTTTTTGCCCGAAGACATTGAAATCTTCACGTAAACGGGCGTCCACGTCCAGCCAGAACTCCGTGTGGGATTCAATGCGATCGATCTTTCCGTACTTGTGCGTGAAAAAACCGCAGGCCCGAAGCATGGCATCATAGTCCATCATGGTAGGGACGCGGTAGTACTCCGTCAGAGCTTCCCGGAGCTCGGGACGCAGATCGTCCCACGGAGCGTCGCCGATGCCCAAAACGTTTACCCCCGCCTGTCGAAGAGAGGTGCAGAACAGGAAATAGGTCGGGGGGAAATTTGGAGATATAAAAACCACATTCATTGTATTTCTCCTTCGTAGGGAAATGAGTCACTCTTGAAATCCCCATTTACCACGGAGGCACAGAGATCACGGAAGAATCCCATAAGAATTCCAAAATCTTCTCCGTGCCCTCCGTGGTGGATAACGGGATATCTGCGGAATGCAAAAGGTGTTGAGTGGATCAAGAGCCGACTTTGATCTCCTCAACGTGGACCATTGAGCCTGGGAAGCCGGGTGGAAGCGAAGGCATGGGGAAGAAGCCGGTCCAGAGTGGTCTCGACGCGGTGGTCGGTATCACAGAAACACTTCACCAGGGCATTGGGACCGAACTCGTGGATGACCTGACGGCATGCACCGCAAGGAAGTGTGGCCCGTCCCGTCGGTGTGTATACGACCACCACACGGATTTCCCGGCACCCTTCCGAAACGGCCTTGAAGACTGCAGTACGTTCCGCACAGTTGGTCAACCCGTAGGAAACGTTCTCCACATTGCATCCAGTGAAAATCCCACCCGTTTCCGTCAGCACCGCAGCCCCCACGGGAAACCGACTGTAGCGGCAGTAGCTGTTCCTGGCCGCCTCACGGGCAAGCCGTTTCATTTCTTCCAGCAGCTCTTTTGGAAAATCCATGGGCATCCCCTCACAAAGAAAACGACTCGACCGCCTCCGCCCGAACACGCCGGGAACCTCGAAGAACCAAAATCTTCTCCGTGCCTTCCGTGTCTCCGTGGTGAATAACGGGATATTGGAATCCGGACCTATAGGTTGCGTATTTTCAAGACAATGAAAGACAAAGGCTTTTGAATTCTATTAGCTCAAAGATGGAGAGGGGACAAGATCCATTTTGAAGGGACCGGGGGGAAAGTCGGTAATCGTCGAACGAGTCCTCCCAACGTCATGGGCGCAAAGGCGGGCATTCAGAAACTCTGCACGAAACGATACATTCGATTCTTGAAGACCTGATCTGCAAGGTCCCTCAAGAACAAAAAGCCGCACATACAGCCTTCAACTCTGCGACCACAACATTCTCGGAAGATCAAAAGCGGTGCACTTTCCAATGACCTTCATCACACTGGCGAGGAATTCATTCAGCCTGAAAGGCTTGGTCAGATAAGCGCTGGCGCCCAGCCTCAAAGCGGTACTTCTGGCTTCCTCGTCATAACTTGCGGTCATCATGATAAAGGGCGTAAAGGGGTAGCCCGAAAGCACATATGATAGAAGGTCCAGGCCGGATTCAAGGGGCATATTCAGGTCGGAGACGATCAATTGAAAATGGTTCCGCTTGAGCTGTCTGCGGGCTTGGGCCACACTGCCGGCCACAACACATTCGTAGCCGTTCATCTCAAGAAAATCGGTCACTATGGAACGAAAAGTCGCGTCGTCATCAACGATCAAGATCTTGGCCATGGGATTTACCCCCTTGTGATTTTTCTCAAGAACATCAAAAGAGTTTCGAGACACCAGGGCTCCAACGAAATCCAATGCATTACAATACGTCTCTGTGGCTCACCAGTACAGCCCGGCGGAAGTCCCTCCCCCGGCAACATACAATTGGCGGTCGGGGCTGATTTGAGCCAACAAAGAGGGGTCGGTAAACTTCCGCCATCGTGTACTGGACAAATATTTTAAAAGCAACGGTTGTGCCAGATCTTTCAGGCGCTCGATCTGCGGTGCAATGGTTGAAGAATGCGGTTCAAAGGAGAATTGCCAGGGGTTGGAACAGATGCCCCTCGTCGCGTGACAAGGGCACCTGCTGTATGGTCTCACATACACTTCTGTAGCCCGGAAACTACATCGAAGTAGAAAAATCTCGCTTTCTTTCTCAATCCAGCTCCACATTGAAAGGTGAACAAAATGCACTTGCTGTCATCCCGGCGAAAGCCAGGGCCCAGAAAAGCTTAATTGACCTGGATTCCGACTTTCGTCGGAATGACAATGGATAGCCTCCACCGATTTTGTACACTTGTTTGTGTGGGGCTGCACTTAAGTACCTGATCAGAAGTTATTTAACATTTTGGGTGGTTACAGATTACGTCATTCCGGCATGTTTTTAGCCGGAATCCAGCCACACGGCACATTTTCTGGATACCGGCTTTCGCCGGTATGACGATGTAAAAATGTTAAGAAATTTTTGCCCAGGTATTTAATATTTAAGATCGCAATTACGCACCCGTTTACCCGTGCGTTTTTGTAGGAGCGGCATCCTGCCGCGACAAAGTGTGCAGTTGCCAGTTCCTGTCACGGCTGGAAGCCGTTCCTACAAAGAAATGGCCGCATATTTACGATCTTCGGTACTTAGTACCCCAACGCGCTAATTACGCGGCCATTTGCACGGATTTTGGAGCAAACTTGGCCACGAGCTTTGTTTTCGTATAGGTCCACTTTATGGGTTTTGGATGTCTGTTGAGCTCATCAAAGTAGCCCATAAGCATTTGTGAAAGCTCCTTTTTGTCGTTGAAGTCGTTGGGAGTGAGTACATCCCTTGTAACCTTACTGAAGATGATCTCAACCTGATCGAGCCAACTGGCATATGTGGGAAGCCAGTAGATACGAACATTAAAAGAAAGGTTGAGAGAAGCAATCCATTTGCCCAGTTGTTTGGGTGCATGCGTAGAGCCATTGTCCAGAATGAGATCAATAACCTTGAATCCCTTGACAATGGCTGAAGAAAAGAAACTCAGAAGAAAGGTTTTGAACTCCGCGAAGCGCTTGCGAGCGAAGGTACGGGCGAAGGTGATTCCATTGGCGACGATAAGAGCACAAAACAGCTGTAATGCTCCCATCCGTTTGTATCGGGATGCCACGTGAACGGGGTGTTCGGCTATGGCGGGTTTGGTCTCGTGAAGAGGTCTTCTTGCTTGAATGGAGGTCTTCTCATCGATACAAACGGAAGCTTCACCCTGCTGGAACAACTGGGGAGCGTTCTCATAGAGATCCAGGACTGGAGACGCTTTCTCAACGAATTTTGGATCAGGAGATTTTTGCCATAGATGATATTGCCAGGGTTTGATCTTGTCCTGTTTCAGCCAAAGACGAATAGTGCTCGGGGCAATGTGGCTGACGATTCCTTTTTCTTTGGCGACTTGACAAAGCTTCTCTCCAGACCAGCGTTGCCATGGCTTGCCATGATCACACGGTTTCGAGCAGGCCAACAAGGTGATCTGAGCCCTCACGGCAGAAGGATGCTTTCTTGGGGCTCCGGGTCGGGGGTGGTTTTTGAGGCTACCTTCATTGACCCATCTGTTGCGGAACTTCTTAACGGTGGATGGCCTGCATCCGACTTCATCAGCGATCTGCCGGATGCTCCATTCCGGATGCTCATGCGATAGGAGGAGGATACGAGCCCTTACAACCTCCGCATAGGGTTTTGTGTAGCTCACGCTCAGATGTTTCAATACTTTCCGTTTCTCTGGAGGAATGTAGATGCAGTATTTGTGTTGAGGTCCAGGCATGGTTGTACTCCTCTCCTGTTTGTTGCCTTTTTATTTAATTTTAACATGCCTGGAGCCTCTTAGGGTTGAACAAATCTGGTTGCGTAATTATCGCGCTGGAGTACTTAGCCGCGTGCGGCAAATCAACGAGTTTTCAAGATGTGCTTCGCTGTTTTGAAATCATTGGGGTTGAGACGGTATTTCCTGATGAGCTTGTAGAACTCGGGGCGGTATCTCCCCACAAAAGCCGCGGCATGAGAAACATTTCCCTGTGCCGCGGTGAGGACTTGCGTCAGGTAGGCGCGCTCAAATTCCGCCCGTGCTTCGTTCAGGGGCAGGAGCTCCGATTGGCTGCTTGGGGAAGAAGACATGTTTTCTTTCCCCAACAGCAAATGATCGAGCATGATTTGTTCCCCACAGGCCAGCGCCACCGCCCTCTCCACTACGTTGGACAGTTCCCGTACATTCCCGGGCCAACGGTGCAGCATGAGCTGCTGCATCACTTCCGGGGAAAAGCCCCGAATCTGCTTGTTCATCGCTCGATTGAAGTGGTTCAGAAAGTGCTGAGCCAGAAGGGGGATGTCCTCCCTGCGATCCCTCAGGGGAGGAAGATAGACGGGAATGACATGGATGCGGTAATAGAGATCTTCGCGGAATCTGCCCTCGCTGACGGCTTTTTCCAAGTCCTGGTTGGTTGCGGCGATCAGTCGGATATTGGTCTTGAGAGGATGAACGCCTCCCACGGGATAATATTCACGCTCCTGAAACGCCCGGAGAAGTTTTACCTGGAGGGCCAGGGAGAGTTCGGCCACTTCATCCATGAAAAGTGTTCCTCCCTCCGCCCGCTGCAAGAGTCCCTTTTTCACCTGGTCTGCCCCGGTGAAGGCTCCCTTGACGTATCCAAACAGTTCACTTTCCAGGAGCCCCTCGGGTATGGCGCCGCAGTTGATGGCCACGAAGGGCCCCCGTGACCGTGTGCTGCTCGTATGAACGGCCTTGGCGATCAATTCCTTGCCCGTCCCGCTCTCTCCATAAAGACATACGGTGGAATCCGTCGGAGCGATCTGCGAGACCTGCCGCAAGACCTGCTGCATCTTTCCACTGCTCGCGATGATATTGTCGAAATGATAACGTTCCTGCACCAGAGAGCGGAGACGGTCCACTTCCACTTTGAGCTTGCCCACCTCGAGGGCCTTTTCGATGCGGTACAGCAAGTCTTTCGCGTCGAAGGGCTTGGTCATGAAATCATAGGCGCCCTTCTTCGTGGCCTCTACGGCGGTGGCAATGGTTCCATAAGCGGAAAGGATGATCACGGGAAGATAGGGTTGGATGCGAAGCAGTTTTTCCATGAGCGTGATGCCGTCCATCTCTCCCATTTTGAGATCCAGGATGGCAACATGGTAGATTTCATCCGTGGCGAATTTCAGAGCTTCCTCCCCCCCACCCGCGAGAGTCACCCCGTAACCGGCTCCCTCCAGGCGGGCCTTCATGAGAGTGAGAAGCCCCCGGTCATCATCCACTACAAGAATTTTCTCATCAGCCATACCAGCACATCTCTACTGAAGCAATTCCCTTTCTTTACGATCCATCTCGAGGTCTATGGCGCGGGAACGTTCTATCTGTTTCTGCAATTTCTGGATCTTGGTGTCCTTGGATTTGAGCTTGCCCTTGAGTTGGCTTCGCTTTTTTTCTGCAACGATCTTGTTCTCTATGAGGGCCGTCATTACCCTGGCCTGAAAGGCAAAGGGACTCTCCGGGTATTTCTCCATGACTTCCTTCAGGCGCTTGAGCCCTTCGGACTGGTTGTAAAAAGGGCTCTGGGGAAATGCATATACAAATGCCACATTGAAAAGAGCGATATCGCAGTCCTTGGAACAGTCTTCCAGGATTTTCCGATTCTCTTCGAGAAATGCCGCATAGTCGTTGCTCGCCATGGCCTTCTGTGGAGGAAAAACATAGACGGGCTGCAATTCGACCCTGGGAGGGGGCGGTGTATGGGCGGCGCACCCGCCGAAAAAAAACAATAGCAGGATAAGACTTAAAATTTTAAATAAAAATGAATCTTTCATCTACAACATCCTGATTCCATGATGTTATTAGCCCGAAATACTCTGAAGTTCGGGCATGGGCGACTCACCGACGGGGGGAACCACCGGCAGAGTGAAAATGAAGGCAGAGCCTTTCCCCAACTCGCTTTCAGCCCAAATCGCTCCCTTGTGTCCCTCGATGATGTAGCGGGCAATAGCCAATCCCAGGCCGGTTCCCTGCTTGCCTTTTCCATTACCGGAAGGGGATTGATAGAATGGGTTGAATATCCTTTCTCTCTCCTCTTTCGGAATCCCTTCTCCCGTGTCCGAAACCCTCACCTGCAGCTGCTGTTGCCCACTGCTGAAATCTTTGCTCAGAAAACCTTCAACGGAAATCCGCCCTCCTTCAGGCGTGAACTTCAGAGCGTTGCTGAGCAGGTTATCGAGAACCTGCTGGATCCTTTTTTCGTCCGCAACCGTGATCGGCAGTTCATCCATATGAGCGATATCCAGCTGGATACGCCTGCTGCGGGCAATCAGTTCCACCTTTTGAATGCTTTGGCGAATCAAACCGGACAAATCGCAGGGCACGAGCTCGTACTCGATCATTTGTGCCTTCATCCTGGAAAGATCGAGGATGGAGGAAATACTTTGAAAGAGATGCTCACAATGACTGCTGACCACTTCCACGATCTCTTTTTGCGAAGGTGTGAGCGGCCCCGGTATTTCCTCCAACAGCAGGGACGTTCCTTCCTTGATGGCCGTGAGCGGCGTACGCAATTCATGGGAAACGTGGGCCGTGAAGTCGGACTTGAGCTTGTCCAGTTCGGCCAGTTTGTCCGTCATCCAATTGAACGTCTTCGCCAAATCATGAACCTCTTTCGGAGCCTTGATATTCACCGAGCGAGTGAATTCACCCTGCCCCACCCTGCGCATTTCCCGTGCGAGCTTGCGCAGCGGGCTGCTCACTCCCCGTGCAAAAAGGTAAGCCAGAAGAACCGCACCGAGTATCCCCTTGAAAGCGACCAGATTGATCATCCCGGCTGCAGACGCGGCCTGGTCCCGGGCTTTGGCCGTCTTGTCGGCAATGACCCCTTCCCGAAACCGGATGAGCGCATTGGTCATATCCAAAATATCGTCGCTGATCTGAGCCCTCTCGCCTTTGTTTTTTTCAGGCCTTTTGCTGGAAACCGCGCGCTCTATTTCGGCGGTATAAAGATCGTGAGAAGAAACGATTTTGGCGAGTGTCTCCTTCTCCCATGGAGTGTCCACGAGGGAAGAAACCTTCTCGAGGGATTCGGTGAACTCTTTTCCGGCCTTTGTAAAAGCCGAGTTCAAGGTTTTGTCGCGGAAAAGCAGATACTTTTCCGCGTTACGGATTTCCGTCAGGAAGCTCTTGAGGAACTGCTTTTCCTCCGTGATGCAGGAGGAATCGACAGAGAGGATGCTTGCCCCGAGCTGAGTGATTTCATTCAATTTTGAATGCGAGTAGAAGCTTATCCCCAAGATCAGCGCAATCAGAATGCTTTGAGCCAAAATGGCACGCCAAAAGATTGTCAATCGCATACGTCATCCCGGTGTGTAAGATCTCGAGGCCCCCACGCCCAGCACCTTTCAGGGGAAAAGCTCCATTTCAAAAAGCGCCCTGACGCGACACTGTCGCATCAACCACGGAGACACGGAGGGCACGGAGAAAAACCTTCAAATGAAATCCCCGTGCTCTCCGTGGTCCAGATAAAACCCGGCCATGTCGAGCTAAGGTGCATAAACTGCAAAGAGCATATACAAAAGCGGGGGGTGAAAGCAACTCTTTATGTAAAAAAGTGCGTAGGTTGCGTTGAATGAAATGAAACGCAACAAACAATAATGACATGTCGCGTTTCGAAACTCAACGCGACCTACGTGCTATCGGGTCTTTGTGCTGAATGATCTAAGAGGATGTCTGAAAATTCCCCTCTTGAGGGGGGTAGGGGGGTGTCAAGATTTCGTGAACCAGAAAAACACCCCCCTTGCCCCCCCTCAAGGGGGGAATCGAAGCAGGTTCGGCTCCCAAGCAAAGGAACTTTCAGACAGCCTCTAAGAGCCTATCCAAAAACCTACCTCGGCAGCGGACACCCCCCTTTAATTCCCCCCTCGAGGGGGGACTAAGGGGGGTGTCGCAAAGTCTACAGGTGGTTTCCGGATAGGTTCTAAGTACCGAAGATTGTAAATACGCGGCCATTTCTTTGTAGGAACGGCTTCCAGCCGTGACAGGAACCGGCAACCGCACACCTTGTCGCGGCAGGATGCCGCTCCTACGAAAACGTAGGGGTAAACGGCTGCGTAATTACGAAGACCAGTACTAAGCTATAACCGTGCCAGGTTGTTCACCCAAAGGATCTCACACGCCCCGTCGCCCGTGTCCGTGCGACTGAGAGAACTGAACCACGTCCATTGCCCCCCTTCCCGAATTCCCACAAGGTAGCCGCTCAATGCGATGAGTTCCCCCCTGCGAATGGATTTGAGCGATTTTTCGATCGCACTGTTGGCTGGAATCATGTGCATGTTGGAACTGTGAGACATGATGACCGGCCACGGCAAGGGGGGGCAGCACCTCACGGGAAAGACGAAAAATCTTCGGTTTCCCTGGCCTATTTCCAGTTGATTCAACACGCTTTGATCCGACATGGGCCCCCAGCCCAGGGCCAGGTCTATGGGGGATATATCCGAAACGGGATCGAACCGGTAACGCTCCGTACTGAGAACCCGGGCCTTCAGGCTGAACCGGGCCAGGGGCACGAAAGTACGCTCTCCCACCCGCCACGGCTTGCCCTTTTCAATGATCACCTGCTCCGGTTCGGAAGCGATGAGAATGCCGGGCGGGTATTTGATTTCCCCCATCACGTAAATGTTGTAGTAAAGAATACAGCCCAGGAGCACGATGAGGAAAATCAGCAGGGCAATCTGTTTTTTTTCCTTTGCACTGTCATAAATCCTGATGGAACAGGACGGAAGGCCGGTTTTGCGGGCTCCGTCCAGGGACTTGCCCTGAAACCTGCTGAAGATGATCCCGCAGCGGATGCATTCCACGGGATCTTCCCCTTCGTGGCCGCAGTTGGGGCATTTCACCTTACGTCTTTCCGAAAGGGCTTCTTTTTCTTCCCGCCGCTGCGGCACCTCACTCACTGGAGAAGACTTCGGCGCCGTCCTCTTTTTTTCCACCTCCACGGAGCAGAGAGCTCCTGCCTTTTGCAGAGTCATCCAGTACTTGCATGCGGTTTCATGGTCCATATCCCTCTTGATGGTCACGGGTCGCCCGGAGAAGAGCCCCTCTATCTTTTCTCCACTCATCTTGAAGAGGGTGGAGAGATTCTCCTTGACCTCGTCCATCTGCCGCCCCTCGGCAATCTCACCGCGAAAGGTCAGTTTATAGCAATGATCCGCCATATGGATTGAGCTCACGTCACAGCAAGAGTCCACAATCGAGGAAACCGGACCGGGAGATGGAACGCGGTTCCCCACTTTCACGCCGGAGGCGAAAAAAGCCCCCGGTTGGAAGAATCGTCTGAAGAAGGGAAAGACTTTAGATGAAAAACGGTGTGAAATGTAGACGTGTATCGAGCGGCCGAATTTTCAGGAGGAGTGTTTTCTCCCGTACAGGGAAAGCAGGACCTTTTCCGGAGTATGCGGCGCGTTGAAACGGACCGGCAGGTCCGCGCGAAATGCCTTCATGGCTTTCAGGAGGGCGAAGTAGGCTCCGATTCCATACATGAAAGGGGGTTCCCCCACGGCTTTGGATTGGAAGATTCCCGGAGGATTTTCCGAATCTTCCAGGAAATGGACCGCTATCTCCCCCGGAGCGAAGTGAATGTCCGGCACCTTGTAGGTGCTCAGGGTATCCGTGAGCAATTTCCCGTTCCCGTCATGCATCAGCTCTTCCAGGAGCATCCAGCCCAAACCCTGCACGATTCCCCCTTCCATCTGGCCAAGATCGATGCAGGGATTCAGGCTCTTGCCGAAATCATGAACGACTCTCACGGAATCCACCCGGTAGTTCCCCCGCAGACAGTCCAGCGTCACTTCCACAATCGCCACCCCGAAAACGTGATAGGCAAAGGGTTCCCCCTTTTCCTTTTCCCTGTCGAAGTAGAGTCCGGGGGTCGCATAATGGGCCTGCGCCGAAAGGCTTACACGGTCGAAGTAAGCCTGGCCGACCAGGCTTTCCCACTTGAGTTCCGTCTCCTTTCCAGCCAGGTAGACAGTTTCCTCCCTGATTTCGATTTCATGGGGAGCAGCCCCTTTCAGGGATTTTGCCGCTGTTTCCTTCAGCCGGTCGAGAATGGCGAGGCAGGCCAGCCGCGTGGCGTGCCCGTTGAGGTCGGCTCCGGTGCTGGCCGCCGTGGGCGGCATGTTGGCGATGCGGGTGGTGTTGGTGGTTTCGAGCCTGATCCGTTCGGGACGGATGGAAAACAGATGCGCCGGCACCTGCCGGATTTTGGCGTTCACCCCCTGCCCCATTTCCACGGCGCAGGTGCTCACACTCACGCTGCCGTCCACGTACACGTGCACGAGGGCAGAAGCCTGGTTCAAGAAAGTGCTGGTGAACGAAATCCCGAAGCAGACGGGCATGAAGGCCAGGCCCTTTTTCAGCCATTTGTTCCGGGAATTGAATTCCTGGACTTCGTGCCGGAGGGACTGAAAACCGTATTTCCTCTCAGCAACCTCCCAGCATCGACGCTGCCGGCATCTCTCGACACGCATACCGTAAGGGAATACATCCCCTTCGCGCAGGAGGTTCCGCTTTTGTATCTCCCAGGGTTCAATCCCCATCTCCTCGGCGGCCTTGAAGATGGCGGACTCCAGCACGAACATGGCCTGAGGCCCTCCAAACCCCCGAAATGCCGTGTTGGGAGGCAGGTGCGTGTAGCAGCTGATCCCGGTGGCCTTCACGTTGGGAATGAAATAGGCGTTTGTGGCGTGAAAAAGGGAGCGCTCCAGGATGGCCGTGGAAAGATCGGCGGCCGCGCCCCCGTTTTGGTAGAACGTCACTTCATAGGCCAGGATCTTTCCCTCCCCATCAAGACCGATCTTGAAGTCCGACGAATAGGGATGACGTTTGCCCGTCATGCGAATGTCTTCCCGGCGCGGCAAAACGAGCTTCACCGTTTTCTTGAGCCGCCACGCCGCCAGGGCGGCCAGGGCCGCCCAGTGAGTTCCCTGGTCTTCCTTGCCGCCGAAGGCCCCGCCCAGCCGCGGCACATCCACTTCCACCTCGTGCATGGGAAGCCCCAGGATTCTCGCCACGATCAACTGAACCATCGACGGGGACTGTGTGGATGAAACCACCTTCACCCCGCCCCTTTCCGTCGGCAGGGCAAAAGCGCTCTGAGTTTCCAGGTAGAGATGCTCCTGCCCCCCCGATTCCGCCGTGCCGCCCACGACCACGCGGCACCGCTCCCACGCGCTCTCCACATCCCCCAGGGAAAAGGTGCGGGGCGGGGCGATGAGCCGCCCCTCGGCGTACGCCTGCCGGGCATCGAAGACAGCCGGCAGGGGATCGTATTCCACCCGTATGGCGCGAACCGCCTCTCGAGCGATGGAAGCGCTCTCACCCACGGCAACGGCGATGGGCTGACCGACGAAACGCACCTCGCCTTCCGCCAGCAACGGTTCATCCAGGATGGTCTTGCCCACCTGGTTTTCACCCGGAATGTCCTTTGCCGTGAAGATGCCGCAGATCCCGGGAAGCCTCCGAGCTTCCTCCGCATCCAGGGAAAGGATTCTGCCGTGGGCGATGGATGAGGCACAAACCGCGGCGAAGAGCCGCCCCTCCGGCAGCGCCACATCGTCCACGAAGGTCGATTCGCCACGGGCATGAAGCAGGGTGTCAGAAGATTTCATCGGGGCCTCCTGTAGCGGCCAGGTGGGGAACCAGGGTTATAAAATGGGCGAAAACGAGTTGACGCAGGAGCAGGCGCTTGTAATCGGCCGAGCCGCGCGTGTCGCTTATGGGGGAAATTTCCGATTGGGCCGCGGCGGCCGCATCGCCCATCACGCGGGCATCGAGGGATTTGCCCCTCAGGAATTCTACGGTCCCCGAAAGATAGAGCGGCACGGGAGCCACTCCTCCCGCCGAAAGATGGACTTTTCGAATCACATCGCCCTGGAGCTCCAGGAGCATGGCGGAATTCACGGAGGCTATGTCGAGATGGGTTCTCCGGGAAACCTTTTCAAAATTGAAAAGCGCGTTTTTCGCCGGCACCGGAAACCGGACCCATTCCACCAGTTCATTTGGGGCCTTATCGAGTTCCTTGTATCCCTTGAAAAAATCCTTCAGGGGCAGTTCCCGGCGGCGGTCTCCGTTCCGCAGCCCGACGGCGGCATCCAGCGCAAGAAAGAAGACCGCCAGGTCCCCAATGGGGGATGCATTGACGATATTGCCGCCCGGAGTGGCCCGCTCCCGGATGGGCGTGGAACCGAAGAGGCGCAGATGCGCATCGATTCCGGGCAATATGTTCCTCAGGATGTCCGATTTTCTCATCTCCTCGACCGTCGTCGCCGCCCCGATGCGGCAGCAGTTCCCCTCGAGACGAATCCCCCGCAGGTCTTCCCTGGTGGACAGGAAGAAGAGATCTTCCCGATGATTCAGGATTTCTTCTCCTTTCTGGAGCATGAGGTCCGTTCCTCCCGAGACGATCCTGCTTCCCGGGGGGGCCGGGCCTCGAACCGCCCCCGCTTCCCCCTGCAACCGCTCCAGCCTTGCCGGGATCTCCAGGAAATAGTCCGGCACGACCCGGGACGCCGCCAGCCAGGCGACGCGCTCCTCCATCTCAGCAGGGGGAACGCATTCCCGGCAGACCCTTTCCAGGGCCCTCTTGATGGATGGATATCCCGTGCAGCGGCAGATGTTCCCATCCAGAGCCGCAACGGCATCTTGTGCATCCAGGCGGGGGGCGTTGAGGAAAAAGCCGGTGAGAGAGATGATCATTCCCGGAGTGCAAAAGCCGCACTGGACGGCGCCTTCTTCCACCATGGCCTTCTGGATGGGGTTGAGTTCCTGCCCGTTGAGTCCTTCGATCGTGACCACATGAGCGCCGGCAACATCCCCCAGGGGAAGCAGGCACGAATTCACCCCCCGGTAGCGGACCCTCTGTCCGTCCCACCTGCCCAGGAGGATCATGCACGCCCCGCAGTCCCCTTCCCTGCAGCCTTCTTTTGTCCCCGTCAAACGGCACTCCCTGCGCAGAAAATCCAGGACCACACTCCCAGGAGGCCAACTGGTTGATATATCTTCACGATTGAGAATGAAACGGATGGGACCGCCCGGCTCCATATGAAACGCCCTATTCTTGGGAAAAGAGCGTGTAATAGACATTATCACCCTTCTTGAAGCCACGGGCCAGCTCCATGTGACGCAGCGTGGCGAAGGCGTTCCTGAATTCCGCTTCATTGATTTCCAGCTTTGCCGTTATCTCTTCCATCTGCATGGGACCGTGCTCCTTGAGGAGCGAAAGAATCTCTTCCTGCAGCGCAGTGAGCTGAAAACCATCCTGGATGATGGAACTTTTGGCCAGATGAACCGCCCAGGGATCGCAGGTCTTGGGCGGATTCATCACGTCCATATAACAGTCTTCACAAAGGAGCTTTCCCTGAAATTCATAGGATTCCCCCGGTTCGATACCCGTTCCGCACTTGTTGCACTCTGTCATAAGTTTCCTCCCCTGGAGTTTTTGCTCCACTGTTTTTACTTTCCTCGCTTTTAAACTTAACCCCCTTCCATGAATCCTACAAGCGGGAAAGGGAGCGAGGGGGGCATTCCTGCAGGAATGGCTTCCAGCCGCGATAGAAACAACCAACCCCTCCGGGAGAATCGCAGCCGGATGCCGCTCCTGCAAAAGGCAAGGCTTCAGCCGTTTAGAGTATGATAGCGCGAAAAATATTGAATAAAGAGAAAAACACGAGTAATATCAATCGATCTTGCCTGGACGTACCATTGAAGATCCTCTGTTACGCCTCAGACTTGAGTTCCATTTTGCTTGTAATACGGATTGCTATCCATGAACTTTAAAGCACGTCTGATTCCCCTTCGAAATGTGCCGCGGCGGTAGCCTGCCATTGAGGCGGAAACTCTGGAAGTCCCCCTTTGAAGGGGGATTCAGGAGATGTATGCCCATCGCCCTCATTGTAAAATCCGGCAAATTTGCCGGCAAAAAATTTTTTTCCAAGCGGGAATCAACCGATAGAGGGAGAGGAGGACTTTTTCCTGCCTTGCCTGTGGCTACAGGACTTGCGGGAAAACTTAAATCGCGATGACAGGTCTTCTGAAACGCATATCGTTTGAGTCCTGAAGCCGGAATCAATTGTAACCTTGGATTCTCAATGAATCCTGTATCTTGATAGATTATGTCGAGTCGAACAACGCAGAAATCCATGGGGTGGGTGGTGCAAAGATTTCAGACCTGATGAGCTATCTTTGCTCCTTATACAAGAGGATAAATAATGATCAATTCTCTCAAATGGAACAGATTCCGCTTCAGAATTCGCGCTCTTGGGGATCTATCGTTACCTCAGTACAAGGGGGCGACCTTCAGAGGCGGGTTCGGACAGGCACTCAAAGGAGTGACTTGTGCTCTCAAACGTCAGGACTGTGGTACTTGTCTCCTGCGAGATCGCTGTGTCTATGTTTACCTTTTTGAAACTCCACCGCCGGTGGATGCGGCCATGATGCGGTTGTATCCTTCCGCCCCTCATCCGTTTGTTCTGGAACCTCCGGAAACAAAAGCATGTCACATTCCCAAAGGAGAATGTCTCGAATTTGGACTGGTGCTGGTTGGGCGGGCACTGGAGCTTTTGCCTTATTTTGTCTATGCCTTCATCTCGTTGGGAGAGCGCGGGCTGGGGCGGGAGCATGGTACTTTCGCTCTTGAAAGCGTTTTTTCCGAGGATTCTGGCATTCCTCGAATGATCTATGACATGACGACACAAAAACTGCGGGCAGGAGCCCCACCCGTGGTCTCTGAACATTTGATGCGTCGATGTAAGGCCCTCTCTTCCGCCTCAAAGCTTGGCGTGGAATTCCTGACGCCTACACGCATCAAGTCAGATGGGCATTTGCTGGATGGACCTGAATTTCATCATCTCATTCGTGCCCTTCTGAGGAGAATTTCCAGCCTGTCCTATTTCCACTGTGGGCAGCGTTTGAAGCTGGACTACCGGGAGTGGATCAGCCGTGCTCAAGAAATCCAGACCGTGGAGAAAGAACTCTCCTGGTACGACTGGGAACGCTATTCCACGAGGCAAAAGCAACGCATGACCCTGGGCGGATTCATAGGGCGGATTGCTTTTGAAGGAACGTTTCAGAGTTTTCTTCCCTTGCTGGTCTTGGGGGAGATCCTCCATGTGGGCAAAGGCGCGACTTTCGGGTTAGGACATTACAGGCTGATGGAATCATAAAGTGCAATAGATTCTCTACACTCTATAAAAGAGCAGCAGTTAAAACCAACACTTTCTATCTTCACAGGAAACTGGACGTTGTTAAGGGAGAGGGACATTTCAGGAGAATGTAATGGATGAAAATGTACTGAAAATAAGCATTGCGGGAATGATGCACGACATCGGTAAACTCGCCGATGAATGCGCGATGGAGGTTTCCCAAGATTACATCAACAACCATGCGGACTTATACCAACCCTACTTCAACAAACATCATACCCATCGCCATGCAGTGTATACGGCAGCTTTCATTGAACAAATGGAGCAAGTGCTGCCGAGCCAGTTCAACCGACAGCATTGGGGATTGGAGGACAGCTTCATCAACCTTGCTGCAGGACATCACAAGCCGGAAACCTCTCTTCAGTGGATCATCGCTATGGCGGATCGCCTGAGCAGCGGCTGGGACCGAGCCCAATTCGATGCAAAGTACAACATAGCCGTGACACCCAAGGACTATCGGAAAACCCGACTGGTCCCCATTTTTGAAAAGCTCCTTAGTACTACAACCGCCATATGATTAGAATGAGCATACCTTCAATGTGCACCCCAAGAATCGAGAACGATAGTGACTTTGTCGGGCCTGAAGCCTTCTTTTTCGTCTCCAGCGGGACCAGGCCAACCGAAATTCAGGAGAGTGTACTGGCAAGGGCAGAACGATTTCAAGCAGTCGCCTCACCTCTGGAACTGTCAGCTCGGCCAGCTCTGCGTCTTTTTTTCCCCTCCTCCGAAGCCCGGATCGAGCTCAGCCAGGTATGGGCCATCATAGAGAGGGTAATGTGACGATGCCAGCTGTGCCAGTACCTGACTTCATAGTGATCAAGCCCGGCTTCTCCTTTGCCTTCCTCAAAGCATTGCTCAATGGTGTAGCGGGTCGATGCCACCTGGGCAAGACGAGTGAGAGGAACATTCTCGGGAGCAAAGCAAAGGTAGTAGGCCATTTCTTCGGGTTTGGCTACAGATCGTCTGGCCAGAAGCCAGACCTCAGGTCCGGGGAGCTTGCCACGGCTCTCGATCACACGAACCCTTGCCCAGTCATAAGTTCTCGGTCCCTTTTCTCCTTTTGCCACACTGAACCGCTTCCAGACATCAGGAGACCATCCCATCACCACCTCAGCCACCGTCCCGGCATGCGGAGCATCCTTGGCCAACCGTACCCTTGTGGGTGGCCTGCCCATCCCTTTGCGCAAGGGCTGTTGGAGCAACGGTCGCCTGGTCCAAACGGGGGTATTGCAAGAGACTGCCAAGACATACCAGTGTCCACTCTCCTGGATAGCTGCTCGAAGTTTCGGAGAATCCCCGTAGATCTCATCTCCTGTGACCCAGCGTATCGGGACACCCATTTTCCAGGCATGATCGAGCATCGAGAAGGCCTGTTCGGGCTTGGTCTCAAACACCACCTCATCAGGAACCTTCGCCCCCTTGCGTCTTACCATGTCATTGGCCCAGTCCTCGGGAAGAAAGAGTCTTCTGTCCAGGAACACATGTCCTTTGGCCGAGGAATAGGTGAGGAAGGTTCCCACCTGAGAGTTTTCCACCTTCCCGGCCGTACCCGTGTATTGTCTTTTCACCCCGACAGACTTATCACCTTTTTTGATAAAACCCGTCTCATCTACGACTCCAATTCCTTCCGGGTCTGCAAAATTCTCGATCACGAACTGCTCCAAAATATCCCGTGCCTCATCCGCATCCCAGTTCACTCGGTAAAGCAGCCTTTCCATCTTATCCGGTCTCTTATCTCCTATGGCCTCAGCCATCTGCCAGCCGTTCTTGCGCTCAACGGGTGCAAGCAAGGAGTGAAGGTATTTTGCCGACTGTTCCCGAGATTGCGCCCGGGGGAATAGATGAGAAAAACGAGCATGAAAGGACCGAAAAGAATCTTCCCAATAATCCAACTCTTTCAACGTCATGACCGTTACCTCCGAAGGTTTCTCTACCTTATAATATATCCGGAAGTGCGGCATTTTACATATGGCGGTTGTAGTACTAATCAAGGGAGGAAACTACCAAAGAGAAAACATTGAAAAACTACCACTACTGTTACCCTTTGGCCAAGGTTTCTCCCACAAGCATTTTCCCTATAATCCGTAGGGCCACACAGGACGGGAACCAGCAAAAAAATGACAAAGAAGAATATCGGGCCTTATTCCAAGAATTTGTGGAGGCCCTGGGGCAACTGAAACACCGGGAAGAAAACCTGGAACTGTGGCTGGAACACTTTGACAGTCTTCTCATGATTTTTGCCTCTCATGTGCCGGCAGCCCGAGCGGGTCATGTCATCCCGGACGTCTCTCTCTACGATCACCTGCGATCCACTAGTGCGCTGGCTACGGCGCTCTACCTGTACCATTTAGCGAAAGGTAACATGGAAATCGCCTCCATTCGAGACGAAGAACCCAAAAAATTTCTACTCATCGCTGGAGATTTCTACGGAATCCAAAACTTCATTTTTGCCGACAGTGGTGAAGCAGGAAGCCATCGATCTAAAATTCTCCGTGGCCGATCCTTTGCTGTATCGCTTTTTTCCGAATTGGCGGCGGACATGGTATGCCGTGAGGTCGGTATGCCGACTACTGCGATGGTATTCAACGCTGCCGGCAAGTTTGTTCTCCTGGCACCCAATTTGGACTCTGTGCGCCGGGCAGTAGACAGGGTCGAAAGCAGGGTCAATGACTGGCTGATAAAGGTATCCCTGGGTGAAAGCGCTCTCGGGATGATTGGGGTGGAAGCTTCTGCAGGGGATTTTGTTGGGGGCCGGTTTGCCGAACTTTGGGAGCGTCTGGGCAGTAGCATGGAGGAACGGAAATTCCGTAAGGTGGATATGGACCGTTATGGGGGAGTGGTTGATGGCTACCTGGATGCATTCAACAATGATCTGGCCCGTCCTTTGTGTCCCTTTTGCGGGAAACGGCCGAGTCATCCCTCTGCTGAAAATTCGCCACTCATTGGGGGCGACGGGTCTGCCTGCGCCATCTGCCGGGATCATATCTTCCTCGGAACACATCTGGTCAAAAAGGCACGCCTGGCCGTTACCACCCCTGGTGCTTCTTTGAAATCCGGCACCTTGAAGTTGTTGGAACCCGTATACGGCGCATATCAGGTATGCTTCGTGGATGGGGGATTGAACGATCTAGCGCGTCGGGGGCAGCTCCTCAAATACTGGGATATCTCTTGTGATCCCTCCGGGGATGTGGCCAAGGATGTCACTGCCCGGTTCATCAATGGTTACGTGCCGGTGTATACCGATAGGGACCGCTATGATGATCGTTTCCTGGCAGGACGGCGCAGCGAAAAGAAAAAGGAAGAACTCATCGAACAGATGGAACCGGGAATCCCCAAGACTTTTGCTCACCTAGCCTGCAAAGCCCTGCGCATGCCGGAAATCCAGGATGATGGCTATACAGGGGTAGAAGCTCTGGGCGTACTCAAAGCGGACGTGGACCAGTTGGGACTACTCATGGCCTGCGGCATCAAGGAAGAACATTACACCCTCTCGCGATTGGCCACTCTGAGCCGCCAGTTGCACTGGTATTTTGCCGTATATCTCCCTTATCTCTTGGCCACAGATGAACGATTCCAGGATGTTTACACGGTATTTGCCGGTGGTGATGACCTTTTTCTTATAGGACCCTGGAACCGGATGATTACGCTGGCGGAGGTATTGAGATCGACTTTCGAGGAGTACACCTGTAGTAATCCCGAAATTCACTTTTCCGCAGGGATTACCCTGCACAAACCACACACCCCTCTGGATCGGTTGGCGGAGAAATCGGAAGAGGCTTTGAAGCAGGCCAAGGATGGGCGCAATCGGATCACGCTTTTCGGTGAAACAGCGGAGTGGAAAGATTTTTTGGCACTCCAGACTATCAAGGAAACTCTTATCCGTTGGAAAGCCGAGGGACTGGTCAACAATGCCATGCTCTATCGGCTCAATGATTTCATCCGCATGATCGAAGGCGAACAACGCATCCGCAAACAAAAAGAAATTGCCGTCAGAGAGATGGAATGTCTGAAATGGTATGCGCTGTTCCACTACATGGCGGAACGCAACGTGGGCAGAGGGCTCCAGAAAGAAGAAAAAAAGAGGGCACTCGAGGAATTTTCCCAGTGCATGGTCTGGTTGAAAGACTATGGGGCCACGTTCAAGATGGCTCTGTGGGATGTTCTCTATCATCAAAGGAGGGTTGGCTGAAATGAAGGATTACAGTTTCTACAAGGATCCGGCTAAACGCACAGTGAAACCTGAACTTTTTTCCAATATGGCAGAAGGCCTGGCAAAGTGCATTGATCAGGCTGATCCCAAAAAGAATAAGCGGACACAAATCAGAAAGTTCTACGATGAAGTGGTGCGGCTCAATGCTCAGGCGCGAAGCTATCCCCAGGACTGGGACAAAATTCTTCCTCTCGTAAACATGATCATCGCCAAAGCGGCCTATGCCGAAGGACGGAAACTGGTCACAAACGATTTCGTCGAATTTTTGAAGGAATCTATTCGTCAGGTGCAAAATGCAGAAGACCTGGATGTGTTTGCCAATCTGTTCGAGGCCTTCATGGGATTTTACAAAAAATACCGTCCGTCGGACAACTGATGCAAAGGGGACCATTACCATGCAACTTTTGAATATCTTGAACATCAAGGGAACCATTACGCTAAAGAGCGGCCTTCACATCGGGGCTGGAGATGTGGAAATGCATATCGGTGGTACAGACAACCCCATCATTAAACATCCTAATACCCAGGAACCTTATATTCCCGGCTCTTCCATCAAAGGCAAGGTGCGTTCGCTACTGGAATTGAAAAGCGGACTGGTAGTCAAAACGGACGGCAACCCATTGAGTGCTAGGTTGTTGAAAGGATTGAAAGGCGAAGAGCGACAGGAGTGCGAGACCATTCTCAAGTTGTTCGGGAGCAGTGGGGCCGATGGAGAGGCCGTGGCGGAATTGGGTCCCAGCCGGGTGTCCTTCGCCGATTGCCCTATCACCAAGAACTGGCAAGAGAAGGTACGACAGAGTCGGTGGAGCCTCACGGAAGTGAAATCCGAAAACAGTATAAACCGCATCAAGGGTACTGCCGAAAACCCTCGTTTTACTGAACGGGTGCCGTCGGATACGGAATTCGCTTTTTCCGTGTGTTTGAAGGTTCTCAAACCAGAGGAGGAACAACCATTGTTGGAAGCACTCCTCCAGGGTCTGAAGCTCCTGGAGTTGGATGCCCTCGGAGGCAGCGGCAGCCGTGGCTATGGCAAAGTGCAGTTTCGTTTCGAAGATGAAAGCATCCAAAAGCGCTTTGAAAGCATCGACCTCTTTTCCAGGGGAGGAAAACTTTGAAGCTTTATGCCATCAGTCTTGAACCGATTTCGGGGTTTGGAACTCCCCTGAAGGGAGACACCCTGTTCGGGCACTTTTGCTGGCAGGCAGCTTATGATTCCAAACTCCTCAATGGCGGACTCGATAAATGGATCGACTGCTACGGAAAAAAACCCTGCGTCGTCTTTTCCTCGGCAATGCCATATTTTTCCGGGCAATCCACTCCCTATGCCGTAAAACGACCGGATCTCCCCCGATCCTATCTATTCAACAAGCTGAAGGAGAAACCAAACAAGCGTGAACAAATAAGCGCCCGCAAAGAAGACAGCAAAAAAAAGTGGATGCTCCTGGAGAAATCATTGACCATAAATCTGGACAAGCCTCTATTTCGAACAGACGCCGATCTTGCTGGAATGGTGGCCGGGGAGAATTTATCCGGCAGTTTTCGATGTTCCTTCGAACAGCCCCACAACACCATCAACCGGTTGACTTTGACCACTGGAGAAGGTGCCTTTGCCCCTTTTGCAGAAACCGTGCATTTTTATATGCCGGAAACAGAGCTGGCTCTCTTTGTACTTGTGGATGAGACAGCTACGGACCTTGAGCGTGTTTGCACGGCTCTCGAACGTATGGGACAGTTCGGCTACGGAAAGAATGCCTCCACCGGTTTGGGACGCTTTCGACTGGGATCTCTGCGTGAAGAGGTTTCCTTGCCATCGGGTCAAGCCTTCAATGCCTGCTATGCACTGGCGCCGGTGGTACCGGAAAGGGGGAGATTCTCAAAAGCCTTTTTCCAACCCTTTGTGCGTTTTGGAAAACACGGCGATGAGCTGGCCCGTTCTCCTCATCCCTTCAAGAATCCCGTTATCATGGCGGATGAAGGAGCCGTGTTCCTTCCGGCCACCGAAGCAACGGAAGAGGTTTTCCTCAAGCCTTATATCGGCACTGCCGTGAAGAACATTTCCAAAGCTTTGAAGTCTTCTGTCGTGCAGGGTTATGCACCCTATGTACCCTTCCATCTGGAGGTAAACTCATGACACAACCCATCCGCTATTGCCTCCAAATCTTGTCCCCTGTCCATGTCGGATGTGATGAAGTCTATGAACCCACGGCCTTTTTCCTGGATGAGGCTTCTCAAACCCTTTGCCCGTTCGACCCTCTTCGTTTCATTGGAGGGTTGAGCGAAGCCGACCAAAAAAAATTCAGTGAGATCTGTCAGAGGGGAACCATCCCCTCCATCCTGGAACTTTACAAGTTTGTAAGGGCCAGGGGCAACCCCGACCTGGCCCTGCACAAGGTTTCGGTATGTTCCGGACTTTTGGAGAACTTTCGCAAAACGCTTTCTCTGCCTGCAAACAATGTAAAGGCCATTCAGCAGGACTTGAATAATTTCGCTATTCAGCGCACGGCTTTCCTTCCAGCATCTCAACGCCCATATATCCCGGGGTCGGCCATCAAGGGGGCACTGAGAACGGCCTATCTCAATGGGCGTGCCCAGAAGAAGGGGCGCATTCGGACCTCTCAGGGCAAAGGTGCCGCCCGAGACCTGGAAAAGAGCCTGCTGGACGGAGGTTCATTTGACACCGATCCTTTCAGGCTCATCAAGGTGTCCGATTTTCATCCCGTGGGCGAAGTCAGAACCCGTATCATTTATGCGGTCAACCGCAAAAAACAACCTTCAAAACTTAAAGGCTTTGAAGGCCAGGGGCCCTTCCAGATTATGGAAGTCATTCAACCGGGATCGGTCTTCGAAGGATGGATCACGGTAGACGAGGGTCCTCCCAGATCCAGAGTGGCTGTGCCATTGAATATGAAAACGGTCTTAGAAAGTGCGACGATTTTCTTCCGCAAGGAGTGTCAGCGTGAAAACCTGGACCTGGAGAGGATTGGCGCTGCTCAGATCAAAATGAATATTGCCGAACATGGAATCCCTTTGCGCCTGGGCCGCCATTCCGGGGCGGAATGCGTGACGATCGAAGGCTACCGGGATATCAGGATAAAACTTGGCAACGGAAAATTCAAACAGAGCAATGCCGCAACGACGTTGTGGCTGACGGGTGATTCCAGCAAGCCCAGGGACAATGGAGGACTCAAGCCTTTTGGCTGGGTTTCCCTTAAAGAAGTAAGCGGAGATGTGTGGAAAAAGCTGGATGCTCTGGAGGTAGAATATCGGGACAGATTGACCGGGATAAAAGATAAGGCCGAGGTTTCAAAAGATGCACACGCCCACGGTACGGTGTCTGCCACAGAGAAGCCTCTGCCGGTATCCTCTCGAGAGGCTGTGGAAAAAGTCCATCCCCCTACACCAAGGGTAATAGAGAAACGCCAACCCAGCTCAAAGGACCTCCTTTCACAGGCGTCCAGTTTCCGATCCAACGACAAGATTACGCTGGAACGCTTGATAAAGGCTCTTGATGCGCTAGAAGATCAATCTTTAGCTCACAAGGTCGCGGAAGTGATCAAGAACAAGCTGATCCAGGCGGGAACATGGAAAAAGCATCCGCTCAGGGCAGAAATCGAATTTTATCTTGAGGAGTGAAAATTGCCGTGGTGAAGCAAATGCTTTTTCTCTTCAACCATCAACCCACTGCAGAACAGATGATGGATGCGGAAAGGACCCTCGAAGTCGGTGACATCATTTATCCACCGGAAGATCTACAAGCCCTCTGGGGCCGGATCCCACCGGATATGGCCGCCCTCGAGCCTTTCCTCGAACCGTTTAAAAACTGGCTCCGGAAATCAGCCCATCCGGGAGACTTCGTCCTCATCCAGGGAGATTATGGAGCCACTTACCTCATGGTGCGCTTCGCCATGGAACACGGACTCATACCGGTGTATGCCACCACGCAAAGAAAGGCTGTAGAGGAACCGTTACCTGACGGTTCCATTCGCCTGGTGCATCATTTTGTTCACCAAAGGTTCAGAAAATACGGAGTGTAGTAAAACTTCTGCAAGGAGTCCTCCAAGATGAAAAAGTGTTTAGTATGTCTTGTAAGCGATCAGACCATCCCCAATATCACAGTCATCTTGCACTTTGAGCCGGATTTTCTTCTTTTCGTAACAACTCCACTCATGGAAGGTAAAGGAAAGACTCAGGCTATCTTGAACACGCTGATTCATCGAGGTCATGATTATTTGGAACGGCACGCCAGGGTGGAAGTACAGGAAGATTCACTTCTAGGCTTTGAATCTGCTGTATCTCGTTGGATCAGTCAGGCCCCGGAAGAATATGACTTTACCGTGAACTTGACGGGAGGCACCAAGCTCATGTCCATTGCAGCTTACGACCTCTTTTCATCTTTCGGAAGTGAAATGGTCTATGTGCCGATCCCTAGAAACGAATTTCTGACACCCTTTCCCAAACGGCGCCCCCGGAAACCCACGCCTTTGAAGGCTCGTCTCTCGGTGACCGAATATCTCACTGCGTACGGATTTACCGTCAGTAACGAAGCCCAGCTGGCTGGATATCGTAAAGAGGCCGAAGCCAGAGAGGTAATGACACGGTTCATCTTTCAGAACTATGAAGCTCTGTTCCCCCTGTTGAAATGGCTGGGAAACGAGCTGCGCCCTCTAAAGTCCAATCAAGTCCAAAAGGGTTATGATTTTTCAGGTATTTTTCAAATTTCAACGGATGTTGAGGCGGAATTCTTGAAAAACCTCAAATTCGATAAGGATGGCGACCGATTCTGTAAACGTATCTATAAAACAGACTGGACTTACCTGCGGGGTGGATGGCTCGAAGACCGTCTGTATCTGGCCGTGCGAGAGGCGCTCCCTTCCTCGGCAAATGTGGAACTCAACGTTGTATGTAAAGATCCTAAAGGAAATCAAAACGAATTTGATGTTCTGTTCACCTTGGACAACGCTTTGTATCTCGTCGAATGCAAATCATTGAGTGCGTCGGAGGGCGGTGGAGAAAAGATAGGAATCCCCGAATTTCTTTACAAACTGGGTGCGCTTCGCCAGAGTTTCGGACTCACACCGAGAGCCTACCTCGCAACCACGGCGGATAGCATCCTGGACAAGAGCGGACAGGTCAAATCGCACTTGATTGAACGAGCAGGGCAGTTTAGCACCAAGCTCATACCTCTTCTGGTCATGAAGGACATAGAGGGGTTTTTCCGTAATGAATTCAGTGCGAAAAGTTAAGATGTCAAGGTAGAGTTTCATAATCAACCAAGATTATCGACTATGAGAGGTGACTGATCAGTGCACACCAAAATCACCGAGGTGCTTTTGCCAACAGACACCCTGCTCCAAAAAGCCCGAACATCTCTCGATTCCGGCAATGAATCCCAGGCGCGGGACTGCGCTCAACGGGCTGCAAGCCAGGAATACTGTTCTGCCAAGCTCTGTACGGCCTGGGCCGAGATCTGCGAGGAACTGGGAATGGCCCGGCTCGCCCGGGAATTTTATGAGAAGACTCTCCGCCTGAGTCCCAATCATGCGGGGGCACTCTACGGCTTGGCGGCGCTTCTCGCCGAAGGCGGGCATGTGGAGAAGTCCGTCCGGCACCTGAAAAAACTCCTGAAACTCGATCCCTCTCACGTCAAAGGCAAGGCCCTTCTTGCGGAACATTATCAGGCTATGGGGCTCCCCGGGCAGGCGGCCGCCCTGAAACCAGCCTCCGCAACCCAGGAAGCCCCCTCGCCTCTGCGTTCCTTCAAGCCATCGGTGAGCCGCGCGGACACAGAGCGGCTTTTGAAGCTCTTTGCAGGCCGCGAGCAGGGCTTTGCGCTCCAGGAGATTCATCCCACAACGGGTGAAAGCAGTTATGTGTTTCAAGCGGGAAGCCTCACTCATGAAACCATTGCGGCCCATATCCTGGGGGACTTGAATCTTGGAATTTATTCCCTTCGCTCCGACAACACCGTCTGTCATGCAGCCGTCCTGGTGCACGTTTCCGGGGCCATGATGGAAGCCGCCCGGAGAAATGCCTCTACCGTGGCCCTATTCGGAGAAAAACTGCATCGGCACCTGGTCCTTCTGGTTCGCCATGCCGTTCAGTTGGGTTTGCCCGCCTATGTGGAGGCGACGGGTTCGGTGCAGGGCCGCCTCTGGTTCTTTTTTGACGGATTTCTGCACTTCCTCAAGGTCAAACGGTTTCTAAAGGATTTT
This sequence comes from Desulforhabdus amnigena, assembly GCF_027925305.1. Taxonomy (NCBI): domain Bacteria; kingdom Pseudomonadati; phylum Thermodesulfobacteriota; class Syntrophobacteria; order Syntrophobacterales; family Syntrophobacteraceae; genus Desulforhabdus; species Desulforhabdus amnigena. The sequence continues at coordinate 1,995,462 of NZ_BSDR01000001.1, forward strand.
CTGGAGCATGCACCCGAACCGGAAACTCCCCTCGTGGTCGAACCGCTCCTTCCCACACAGCCAGTCGGCATCGGCTGGGAGGAACAGGCCATCCCGATGCCCCTGGGACTGGATCGGGCCACTTTGCAACGCTCCTTTTTCCTGGACCGGGAAGGAAAGGTGGAAGGGGAACAACTCAAGCTCCTGCACCGCATCCGCCGGATTCCTCTAAATTCCCTGCATGCTTCCCGGCTTCATTGCGACGGACGCCAGGAAAGGGTTGCTGTGTGGGAAGGCCGGCGCCACGCTTCCTTCAAGCGGATCCTGGAAAGTTGTTCGATCCTCAACGAACTGGTGCGCAAAGCTGTTTCCGGGCGCATACTGCGCCGGGAAGAAAAAGTGGTTCTCTTCTACACATTGGGCTGGTTGGAGCAGGGAGCAGAGATCCTGCACGAGTGTCTCCAGGCCTGTCCCGACTACCAGTACGAGAGTGTCCAGCGCCAGGCGGCCCGCCTCAAGGGCCATCCCATGAGCTGCGTCAAGATCCGGGAGTTGATACCTGAAGTCACCTCCGTGCTCGACTGCAATTGCAGCTTCGACCTGCGTGGGGGTAAGTACCCTTCACCCCTTTTGCACGTGCACCCGCACATGGTCCCTGCGGCGGAAACCTTTGTCGTTCCTGAAGATTTGTCCCTGCGAGAAGCTGGAAGGCGGTATGTGGCTTTGCGTCTCCACCTCCAGGAGTCGGAAAAGGCTCTCCTGAGGTTGGAAAGGATATTGGAAAAAGGCTTCACGCGAAAAAAGCTCTCTTCCCTGCGGGTGGATCAGTTCAATCTTCTGCGGGTGGAGGAGGAAAATGGTGTGACCTGGAAAATGGAGCGTGCGTGATGGCTGTAGCGTATGTAATGGAGCAAGGTGTGACCTTGAATCGGGAAGGAGAGCGACTGGTGGTGCGTAAAGGCAGCACCACCCTCCATGCCCTTCACCTGTTCAAGCTGGAACAACTCGTTGTCATGGGAAACGTTTCGCTTACGCCCCCGGCCTTGACTTGCCTGCTGGATTCCGGGGTGGACACAGTCTTCATGTCCCTGAACGGTCGTTACAAGGGGAGGCTTCAGAGCCCCCTCAGCAAGAATATCACCCTGAGATGCGACCAGTTTCGCCGGTTGGGAGATTCCGCTTTCTGCCTGAATGCCGCTCGATCCATCGTGGCCGGGAAGATCAACAACCTGCGCACTGCGCTGCAGCGGCTCAACCGCAGCCGGGAAACCCTGGAACTGGACGATCACATCCTGGAATTGAAGCAGTTGGGACAAAAAGCGGTTGAAGCGGAAAACCTGGAAATCCTGCGTGGTTATGAAGGCCGAGCGGCGGTCCGCTATTTTGACGGTTTTGCACGGGGCTTCCTGGCGGAAGGAGTGACCTTCGCCCGCCGGGTCCGCCGCCCGCCTACGGACCCGGTAAACGCTCTACTGAGCCTGGGGTATACACTCCTCTTCAATACGGTCATGGCAGCCGTGAGCCTGGTGGGCTTCGACCCTTACCTCGGCTGTCTTCATACCGTGGATTACGGTCGGCCTTCCTTGCCCCTGGATCTCATGGAAGAATGGCGACCGGTCATCGTGGACTCTCTCGTTTTGAGCGTTTTCAATCTCAAGGTCATTACCCTGGAGGATTTCATATGTACTCCCCCATCCCTGGAAGAAGACGCTCCAGACCCACTTGACCCCTTGGCCGATGATGAAGAAGAAACTGAAAAGTCGCAAGGCAAGAACCCGGCGGCACTGCCCGTCAGGCTCACGGACACTGGATTTCGCAAATTCATCACCCAGTTCGAAAGAAAGATGGGGGAAAAAGTGCGATTTCACCTGACGGACCAACATTTTTCCTACCGCGACTGCATTCGGGAACAGGTGCGCCATTTCGCTCGAGTCGTTCGAGGTGAGGAGGCCGTTTACCGTCCCGTGGCTTGGAGGTGAAGTCCATGCATGTACTGGTTTCCTACGATATCGTTGACAATAAAACCCGGACCCGCGTGATGAAACATCTCAAGAACTACGGGCAAAGAGTGCAATTGAGTTGCTACGAATGCGATCTCGATGAATCCATGTACCAGCAGATGAAGGAAGGGGTGGAACAACTCATCGACAAAAAGATGGACAGCGTACGCTATTACCGCCTCTGCAAGGGGTGCCTGCATAACGTTATCATTTGCGGCTGGGGGGAAGTCCGGGAAGATGAAGGTTTTGAGATCATCTGAATGGAGTCGGGATCTTCTTATGGAGGAAACGGACCATGGCAACAAGAATCAACCATATCCTGGCCAGCTATGATATCAGCCATCCACGGAGACTCCAGCGTGTGGCCAAAATCATGCGTGATTATGGCGACCGGGTGCTGAAAAGCGTTTTTGAATGCCATTTGAGCGATGCGGATTTTCAGCGAATGAAGGAACGCATCGAAGAAACCATCGACCACACGGAAGACTGCGTGCGTTTCTATTTCGTTTGTGATAAATGTTTAGGACGTGTGGAGGTTTCAGGCCTGGGTGAGGGGTTTGTTGATGAAGTTGAGTTCATCATCACATGAGTGCGCGAAACAGGGAAACAACGGCGGTTGATCTTTAAGTAACGGAAGATACAGGTAAAAGTAAATCGAGTGCCAACAGGTTGGCGCAATACAATTAAATTAAATGATTTCAAATAGATATCAGCTAATCCTTTAGATAAAGAGGAATGAGAGATGATGCAAAAACAAAATAAAAGTCCAGGTTCGCGTAACGACATACGTACTCCCCTTGTAATCCTCAACTGTATGAGGCCGCAGCCGGAAAACCTGACCTGATGAATAAGGGATTGCGACCCTTCCTTGCTGAAGGGTGTGATTTTAGCCTTTGCGCCGGAAAACCTGACCTGATGAATAAGGGATTGCGACAACACGAGGTTCGATGGAAATTGAAATGACGCTCTGTGCCGGAAAACCTGACCTGATGAATAAGGGATTGCGACTGTTCGATGTACAGCTTCAATCTTTCGATCATTTCTATGCCGGAAAACCTGACCTGATGAATAAGGGATTGCGACTTCATTACATCTTCATCGGTTATATCTTTGGGGACCGAGGCCGGAAAACCTGACCTGATGAATAAGGGATTGCGACATCTTCGTCACTACTCCCTTTCTACCTTCGCTGGGCTTGCCGGAAAACCTGACCTGATGAATAAGGGATTGCGACTAGGCGTGCAAAAGCCTGATGGTGATACCTGATGCTAGGCCGGAAAACCTGACCTGATGAATAAGGGATTGCGACTGTTAGTGTTAGTGTTAGTGTTAGTGTCGTTTATCGGAGTGCCGGAAAACCTGACCTGATGAATAAGGGATTGCGACACTCCTTGCTCGCTGCCGTCTTGTCAGCTAACTTCTGCGCCGGAAAACCTGACCTGATGAATAAGGGATTGCGACCGGAAGATTTTTATATTCACACCTCCCTATCTCAGCGAGCCGGAAAACCTGACCTGATGAATAAGGGATTGCGACTGTAAGTTCATAGTTTCATTCCTCTTTCAGGAGTTAGTGCCGGAAAACCTGACCTGATGAATAAGGGATTGCGACGTAACGCGTACGGGAACGGTATCTTTCCGGGCCTTATCCGCCGGAAAACCTGACCTGATGAATAAGGGATTGCGACTTTCTGTACGTCTTACCGATATGATTACCATTACCGCATGCCGGAAAACCTGACCTGATGAATAAGGGATTGCGACATTATTTTCTCACGCCTGTTTTTCCAGCTGTTCGCCTGGCCGGAAAACCTGACCTGATGAATAAGGGATTGCGACCAGGCTGCCCTTGCTTGATAAGGATCGATTTGTCTTGCCGGAAAACCTGACCTGATGAATAAGGGATTGCGACAGGGTAGAAGGCGGACGTTTGTACCGTTTCTGTACGTGCCGGAAAACCTGACCTGATGAATAAGGGATTGCGACCTTCCGTATTCGCGCTCATATCAATCTTCCTTCCTTTCGCCGGAAAACCTGACCTGATGAATAAGGGATTGCGACGTCTTTGACATCTTCATAGACACACTTGACTTTGCGCCGGAAAACCTGACCTGATGAATAAGGGATTGCGACATCTTCTTGTCTGTCTTACCTTTCCCACGCTCCTTTTTGCCGGAAAACCTGACCTGATGAATAAGGGATTGCGACATGTACATAAGCATTTCATAGCAACTAGATGGCCAGGCGCCGGAAAACCTGACCTGATGAATAAGGGATTGCGACATTGTATTCCCTCTGTCATTTATCAGACTTGGTTTGGAGCCGGAAAACCTGACCTGATGAATAAGGGATTGCGACACACGGGTTACTGTTGCCATTTTAGGCTCCTTTTAGAGGCCGGAAAACCTGACCTGATGAATAAGGGATTGCGACAGGTTATACAAAAGGGGATGAAAGGGCATAGCACCGGGCCGGAAAACCTGACCTGATGAATAAGGGATTGCGACCAGACGCAGCCTTGTAATGTTTGCGCTCTCCCCTGTTAAGCCGGAAAACCTGACCTGATGAATAAGGGATTGCGACGTCACTTTGTGACATTATTTTCTCACGCCTGTTTTTCGCCGGAAAACCTGACCTGATGAATAAGGGATTGCGACTCTGCAGTAGCTATGACTGATTTTATCTCGTTGTAACTGCCGGAAAACCTGACCTGATGAATAAGGGATTGCGACCCGATTAGCTGATCACGTATTGTCCAGTATTTAATACGCCGGAAAACCTGACCTGATGAATAAGGGATTGCGACATGCGACGGAGCAGATCGGTACTCCGCCGGAGGTTTTAAGCCGGAAAACCTGACCTGATGAATAAGGGATTGCGACGATATGATTACCATTACCGCATAAACATTTTTATGACATGCCGGAAAACCTGACCTGATGAATAAGGGATTGCGACCAGGATGATGGAGTCGGTGGGGCGGAGCTGTAAGAGGCCGGAAAACCTGACCTGATGAATAAGGGATTGCGACCGAGGCCGGGGAGGTTGATACCGAGAGAAGCCATGAGCCGGAAAACCTGACCTGATGAATAAGGGATTGCGACTCGCAGAGACCTGAGATTTGGTACTCGCGAATGCCGGGCCGGAAAACCTGACCTGATGAATAAGGGATTGCGACGCAATGACAGAATCTACTAACGATGCCTTGGACTGTCTGCCGGAAAACCTGACCTGATGAATAAGGGATTGCGACTCTTTCTTATTTAAGATTGTTTTCTTGTTACAGTCTGCCGGAAAACCTGACCTGATGAATAAGGGATTGCGACCCACTTTGTGACAATGCTTTCTTAACTCCTCTGTTACAGCCGGAAAACCTGACCTGATGAATAAGGGATTGCGACATAGAAGTATCTTCACTCAATTTCCAAGTCATGATCTTCGCCGGAAAACCTGACCTGATGAATAAGGGATTGCGACATCTTAAAAACCAATGTTTCCTGTCCCGCCGCTTCCAGGCCGGAAAACCTGACCTGATGAATAAGGGATTGCGACTTGCCCTCTATTTGCCCTTTTAACGGGCTTTATGGGCCGGAAAACCTGACCTGATGAATAAGGGATTGCGACAAGGCATTCAGCGCATGACATGGCAAACCTCCTCATCGCCGGAAAACCTGACCTGATGAATAAGGGATTGCGACCTCGAGGAGGGACAAGCCGAAGCCTGCCCCTCGCCTATGCCGGAAAACCTGACCTGATGAATAAGGGATTGCGACTATTTTCTGGCGATTCTATTGATGAATGATTGTTTGCCGGAAAACCTGACCTGATGAATAAGGGATTGCGACATGGTAAAGAGTTTGGTATCAAGGATGACCATGTAGGCCGGAAAACCTGACCTGATGAATAAGGGATTGCGACATCGCCACAGCTTTTGCATACATGAGCAGCTTCTACCGCCGGAAAACCTGACCTGATGAATAAGGGATTGCGACACACATAATATACCACTGTTACTTACTATTCTATCTAAGCCGGAAAACCTGACCTGATGAATAAGGGATTGCGACTTGTTTTTTGCCCACCGTTTGAGTATCCCCCTTGCCGCCGGAAAACCTGACCTGATGAATAAGGGATTGCGACAGCGGCTTTTTCGAGCATTTTTTCGGTATGCCGCTTGGCCGGAAAACCTGACCTGATGAATAAGGGATTGCGACGGATACTTCCCCGTATCGATTGGTGTAGCGGTCCACAGCCGGAAAACCTGACCTGATGAATAAGGGATTGCGACATGAGAGCGTTGGCGCGATCCGCGGAAGATGCGGAATGCCGGAAAACCTGACCTGATGAATAAGGGATTGCGACAAAAGATTGGTAAAATTCATATTGGTTCCTTTCTGTGCGCCGGAAAACCTGACCTGATGAATAAGGGATTGCGACGGGCACTCTTCCGAGAGTGCCTTTTTCTTTTCGTCCTTGCCGGAAAACCTGACCTGATGAATAAGGGATTGCGACCGCTCTTCAACCCAATGGTCCTTCTTGCCTTCCATGGGCCGGAAAACCTGACCTGATGAATAAGGGATTGCGACACGTACCGTGCAAGCTCACCCTTCTGATTACGATACAGCCGGAAAACCTGACCTGATGAATAAGGGATTGCGACGGTCATATACTCGAAGCGTTCCATATCTTAGTCCATGCCGGAAAACCTGACCTGATGAATAAGGGATTGCGACAATGGAATGACGTTGGCATTGGCATTGCTCATAAGATGCCGGAAAACCTGACCTGATGAATAAGGGATTGCGACTGACAAAAGTACCCGTAGGAGCTTGCCTTCCGCTGCAAGGCCGGAAAACCTGACCTGATGAATAAGGGATTGCGACCGATAAATGTCGTTATCCGAGAATGGAACTGTATTGCCGGAAAACCTGACCTGATGAATAAGGGATTGCGACCCGGTTGCCGATCTTAGTTGACCCACTGTCCGGTGAGCCGGAAAACCTGACCTGATGAATAAGGGATTGCGACTCGATTGCCGGTCACCTTGATTGATTCCAAGCTTGGGCCGGAAAACCTGACCTGATGAATAAGGGATTGCGACCCCGGTACACATCCCTTGATCGGTGCCAGTGAGATGTTGCCGGAAAACCTGACCTGATGAATAAGGGATTGCGACCCCGGTACACATCCCTTGATCGGTGCCAGTGAGATGTTGCCGGAAAACCTGACCTGATGAATAAGGGATTGCGACCGTATCGCCGTGCAACCGCTTCGGCACCGGCTATGAAAGCCGGAAAACCTGACCTGATGAATAAGGGATTGCGACCCAACCATAGGTGCGGATGATTCCAACCGTGAGGGAAAGGCCGGAAAACCTGACCTGATGAATAAGGGATTGCGACAAAACCGTGCCGCTGAGCGTTTTAAACCGTGACATATTGGCCGGAAAACCTGACCTGATGAATAAGGGATTGCGACTCTTCTACCGATGAAGTATTCAAGCTTTTGGTTCAGGGCCGGAAAACCTGACCTGATGAATAAGGGATTGCGACCCGTTTCTTCCATCAGTGATATGGTATCCTTGCCGATCGCCGGAAAACCTGACCTGATGAATAAGGGATTGCGACGTTCCCATATCCACCGGATTGCAAAGCCCATTTCCTTGCCGGAAAACCTGACCTGATGAATAAGGGATTGCGACTCATCTATTCCGTCCACGTATTCTTTGATAAGTTCAAAGGCCGGAAAACCTGACCTGATGAATAAGGGATTGCGACGTCCTTTCCGTTGTGCTTCCGTATCCATTCCCTGAGCCGGAAAACCTGACCTGATGAATAAGGGATTGCGACATATACAACACCCCGCCCATACCAGACAGCTTTTTGCCCGCCGGAAAACCTGACCTGATGAATAAGGGATTGCGACAAATTTTTATCTTAGTTGGTTGGTTTGGTTGTTGTATTGCCGGAAAACCTGACCTGATGAATAAGGGATTGCGACATCATAAGAACCAAGGCAATTTCAGCCATTGATCGCAACGCCGGAAAACCTGACCTGATGAATAAGGGATTGCGACACACATCAGGTGAACTGATTCCTGTAAATTTATTCCGCCGGAAAACCTGACCTGATGAATAAGGGATTGCGACCTTCTCCTCCCTAAAATTCAACCTGTTTCATCTGCTCTTGGCCGGAAAACCTGACCTGATGAATAAGGGATTGCGACACCCAGCACCTACGATCAATGCCCGTCATCTTCTCCAAGCCGGAAAACCTGACCTGATGAATAAGGGATTGCGACGTTTGGCTGACTCTCTCTTGATGTTCTCGAAGATTTCCTGGCCGGAAAACCTGACCTGATGAATAAGGGATTGCGACAATCGAAAGGAACACCCATCTTGTAGAGGATATGGAGGCCGGAAAACCTGACCTGATGAATAAGGGATTGCGACAGTCCCAGGGCTGGATTGATTTGTTTTCGGTTCCCCCCTGCCGGAAAACCTGACCTGATGAATAAGGGATTGCGACGCGGCGGCATCATCCGTTTTGGGAATACATCCAAAGTGCCGGAAAACCTGACCTGATGAATAAGGGATTGCGACACAAATCCCACACGGCCGATATCCCGCTTTGATCGCATGCCGGAAAACCTGACCTGATGAATAAGGGATTGCGACTGCGATAATGAACCAATCGGTTCCTATTCAATGTGATAAGCCGGAAAACCTGACCTGATGAATAAGGGATTGCGACTTTGCTTAATTGCAATTCTAAAATTTTTTGCTTGACATTAAGCCGGAAAACCTGACCTGATGAATAAGGGATTGCGACAGAGGCACTCGAGGATCCTAGCGTCTATCTCATGCGCCGGAAAACCTGACCTGATGAATAAGGGATTGCGACCTTTACCCACCCCTTCCAGTCTAGCAAGCTAGACTACCGCCGGAAAACCTGGCCTGATGAGAGGCTTCTCGGGATTTAAATCCGAAAGCAAGGCGGGGTGCGGGTATAGGGGCGTTGCGGGGGAGTAAAGCCCTGGGGGTGGCAGGAGAAGTGATGATTTATGGGGAAGGTTGGGAAAATACGGAGTGAAATTGGGACAAAACTGTCCGTATAGGCCATTCTTTTACCGGAAAAAGGATGATCTGATCCTGTCGTGTCCGGAAAATATTTCGGAGCAGCCAGGCTTATTCAACAGCTGAGATAAGATCTTCTTGCCTGAGATTATCCGGTATCTCGATACTTCTTTCCAGCAAAGATCCTGTTGCGTACCTGCTCCAAGATCCGGTCTCCTGCTTCCTCGCTTATGGGAAGAACTTTCCTGATCGTCTCCTCGAAGAGATGCTGCAAGGAACTCTTTTCGGTCTGTTCCATCTGTCGGATGACGGCATGGGCGGTGATGTTGACCAAAGTCAAACGGATGAGGCCGTAGTCGGCATTTCTGTAAGCCCCTTCCAGGATTGTATGCATCAATGAGTGAATGGATCCGTTCCGTGGAAGTCCTGGTGGTTCATCTTGTCGGAAATTGTTGTGGTAGGGGCTGAGTTGCAGGATGTATCAACATTCTATTGAAATTATTAAGTTATACTTTATGAAGTATTTTATCCCATTGCTATTTACGGACCGTTAGGATTGTTGAACGGATTCCACACTTCGTCATGCGAAGCCATCCGCAAAGAAAAAGGGCGGTCTGGAAGCCGCCCCAAGACAAATCAGTTGATTTTGCCCGTCACCCGGATGGCTATAGGTCCTCTCGCCGTCGCCAGGTTATTTATTGTTTGATGATCCTGACTTTACAGGTATCAATATGGTCACCTTTATAGTGATTCCAGGTCCCTAAAATTTTCTTATTTCCTGTCACCTTGCAGGTGAAAATTGTAAAATCGCAATCATACGCCCCACGCAAGATTGCGGTAAGTGTTCCGTCAGTCGAGACATTTCCGGTGAGAGGGTATGACTCAAACCTGCCATAAAAATTCCCGGTCTTCGGGTCCTGGTAACTGATATTGAGAGTACCGATATAAGCCCCCGTGGAAAATTGATCCGTCGACTCATCCCAGGTAACACAGTTGATCGAAACATTCCATTTTCCTTTTATAACAGGGTACGTGGCACCAACCGCCATACCGGATGTCAACAGCATCAATGCTGAAAACAACACCATCGCCGTTCCGAGCCTTTTACTCATGGGTGTCTCCTTCTTTATTCAGGGCACTATTCCGTTAAAATCCTTTATTACTGCCGGATTCAAAGCTCTCGAATTCGTTGTCTGGGACTATCCCTGATGCCTGACACCCGATTATCCTAATTTTTTAAGGGTATTGGCCTGAAAATTCTTCTGATGGTTTTGTTCATTGCCCCAAAGCGTTACTGACGATCTGGGAGTGTGCTGGAATCGACCACATGAAGATGGCAATTTTTGTACTTTTAACATTTTCTAAAACATCCGTACGAAAAAATTCTCAGCAATGCTCATTTTGAAAAGCGAATCCTCCCTTCAATTCCCTCCCCATCGAGGGGGAACTGAGAGGGGTATTCCAAAGTCCACAGGTGGTTTCTGGATAGGTTCTAAGCCACACAACTTTCCAGCAATGTATTGGTGCAGATGGCTATTTGCCCAAGACAGCGTCAGCAATCTCCATTATTGAAAGACCATAACGGTTTTTCAATAATGGAGCAAAATAATGCGAAATCCGTTTTATCTTCATGAAGTTCCGGTTGATGCTCCCTTCTGTGAATTGCCTGCCCGTTTGTCAGGTGTCAGTAATCGTATTTCCAGTTGACTCCCAGGCCGGTGGTGGCATCGGAACCAGCCTCGCCCGTGATGGTGATATTGGGAGTGATCTCGACTTCCACCCGCGCTTTTCCGGCCTGTCCGCTCACATCCTTCTGGACGTCCACGTAGATGTCTTCCGTCAGGTATTTCCCTATGCCTACCGCAGCGGCGCTTTCACCCTCGGCCTCCCGTATGTCGAGCTGGTCCAGGCCCAGGATCTTCCGGCTGCGGCCCATGAAATCGAGGGTATTTCCCCCGGTGGAAAGGGTTTCCGCCGCCTTGGCAAGTTTCAGCGCCTGGACGGGGGTGACGTTGGAGAGGCTCCGCCCGAAGAGAATTCTTGCGAGGATCTCATCCTTGGGAAGGTAGGGATCGGATTCCAGTTCGATCTTCGGAGAGGAGACGAGCCCCGAAATGAGAAGGCGCGCCGTGATGTCCTTCGCCTGCGCCTCCGCCGTCACTTCCAGGTAGGGGGACGGAGGAGAGGTCCCGTCGAACTGGATGGTTCCCTTCACCAGCTTGAAGCGCTTGTCCAGAAAATCGAAATATCCTCGTATCACGTTGAGATTCCCGATAATGACCGGGGCATCGGCGGAGCCCTCGATGCGCAGATTGCCTCCCCATTCCGAATCGAGCCCCCGGCCCCGCACAAAAATGCGGCCGGGAAGAACGACGCGCAGATTGAGTCCCAGTTTGAAGGGAGGAGGCGCGATTTCGGGTTTCCCCTCGTGTTTCATCTCTACCGGTCCATGGATTTCAATGACATCGAGCCTGGTCAATTCCGGCGGCAGGCTCTTGGGCAGATTGATCTGAGCCGGCGCCACCTCGAGGTTCCCCCCCAGCGCCACATTCCGGCTGGACCCTGCGAGGTCCAGGCCTCCCCGCACAGTTCCCGTCACGTCTTCACGGCGCACCAGGGTGGCATCCGTAAAAGTGATTTCCACCTTGAAAGGAAAGTCCTTTTCAGGGTCGAGCTCCAGTCCCCCCGTTGCCGAGATTTTTCCCGCTCCGCTGTCGGTGGCGGTCAGGTTTTCGATGTCGAGCCGTTTTCCCCTGGCGACGACTTTCGCGGAGAGATTGCTCAAAACCGTCCCCGTCGCCTGGTTCTCGTAGTGGCCCTTCTCGACGACCGCATCACCGGAGACTCCGGGTTCCGACACCGTTCCCCCGATGTCCATGTGGGCGGTCAAATTTCCAGCCAGCTTCTGCCCTTCCTGGGGCACGAATTGCATGAGCCTCGCCAGGTCGGCCTCGGCGTCCAGGCTGCCCTGAAGCGGACTCGATGGAGAGACTTCAAAGGCAAAGGGATCCAGTGAAAAACGGGCAGGAACCGCCAAGGCGGCTTTCGCCGGCTTCTTGACCGGCCCTTCCAGTTGGGCTTCCGCCTTCAACCGACCTCCCTCCAGGGAACCCTCTACGGTCAAGGTCGCCGGAGGGACATTTTGAAGGGACGACTTACCCGATCGAATGTCGGTAAGACGCAGATTCATGCGTGTGACGGGCCTTGCGGGATCTCCTGCCAGCTGGAGGCGTCCGGCCCCGGTCCCCGAGAGATCGGGCACTCCGAAAAGAGCCAGCATTTCCAGGGGAAACCGGTCCAGTTCGGCGTCCAGGTCCACTTTCTTCGGCCCGAGTCCGCCTGAAGCCTGCAGGCTTCCCTTTCCAAACTTCAGGGCGAGCTTCTCGAAGGAAAGGCCCTGGGGGGATCGATCGAGCAGAAAAGGCTGCTGGAGATTCACGGGATATTTTCCGAAATTTCCGCTGAATGTCTTCAGCTGAACGCGGTCCGTCGTATTCACCCGCCCCCATTGCCCCTCTGTTTTGAAATCGAAATCCTGGACCGCATGTCCCCTGGCTTTCGCCTCGAGCCGCACCCCCTTCCCGTCGCCGGCCGCTTGCAGGTCGAAGCTGCGCAAGGCAAGGCCGCCGCTTTGGAATCCCTTGATCTGCGCGTCGGCAGATCCGCGGGGGGCTCGAAGAACGTTCTTGAGGTCCGCCTCCAGGGAAAGCTGCTCGGTATTGCCAAAGGACGATGCGATGCCTTTTCCCTTGAGGGTCGCCTTGACGTCCTGTTCTTCCCTGGCGTGGGAAAGGCGAACATTGAATTCCACGCTTCCCCCCATGGATTGTCCGAGAAAGCGGCCGAGCTCGCCCAGGTTTTTGAACCGGCCGTCCAATGTGCCCTCGAGAAGCGTCTTGTCGAGGACCGCCTTGAGATCCCCTTCCACCTTGCCGCCGGGGGCTTCCATGCGAAGGGAAGCCAGTTTCAGATTCTTGTTTTCAAGGGAAAAACCGGTGGATGCTTTCAGGACGCCCTTTCCCTGTTTCACTTCCAGGAGAAAGTCTCCCGTGGGAGACCGGGGTACACCACGGGCATGAAGATCCGATACGATCCGCTCGAATTTGCTCTTTTCCCAGGCGATATTCTTTCCGCGCAAGGAAACGGCAAGTTCCAGGGCATCGAAGCTCCCCTTCACATCCCCTTCCGCCTCCACGCTACCCGCCATGGACTTTTTCAGGGCCGTTCCGACCGGTTTCAGCTCGGGCAGGGAAAGCTTCCAGTTTCCCTTCATGGCCTTCCCGGAAAGGTCCACGGCCGCTTCGCTCGTAAGGCGCACCCCCTGCCCTTCCAGCCGGAATGCGGAAACCTGGAGATCCCTTCGTTCCTTGAGGGCGACATCGCCCGTCACCGTGACCTTCGGACCGAGCAGGACCGTCAAGGCGGGAGGCAGCCCTTCCACGCGGGTCAGCTCTCCATCGACATGCGCCGTCGCGGAACCCGTTCGCCCCTCCCCCTTCACCTGGACTTTCAGAGCCAGGGCGCCGGGATGCTCCTCTCCGAGAAGAGCCGTCAGCATCCTCAAGTCCTTGATTTCAAGCTTCGTCTCGAGATCACCGCTCAGTTTCGCGGGGTCGAAATCTCCCGCCACTTTAAGGGAATGCTGATCGCCTTCGATTTCGAACCGGTGAACGGCGATGCTCCCTTTAAAGGGCACCCCCAGGTCCAGGGACCAGGAGAGGGACGTTTCGGGGAGTTTCTTTTCCCTGGGAACTAGAATTTGCTTCGCACTGCCCGATCCGCTGATGCGCAGGCCGGTTAAAGAAGAGGCTTTGGAATCGAGGGATTCGAACTTGAGGTCGGTCAGCACCTGTTCGATCCGCACCTGATCTGTTTGCAGCTTTTTGAAATCGAGAAGGATATTCCCCTGGGGCTGTTGCAGGGTCCCGGCGACACGCATTTGAATCCCCGCGGCTCCGGCAAGGGGAATGCCGGCCAGGGGCGCCAGCACCTTGAGGTCTCCCACTCCGAGCGAGAAATCACTCTGCACCGCCTGGGATTTGAGATCCAGCTTCCCCGTCCCCTGCAGCCTGTAGGAGGCGCTCTGCAGGTCCACCCTGTTCAGGGCCACGGATTCGCCCGATACGAAATGGAGCGTGATGCCGAAACGATTTTCCGCTCCCAGGAGCGGGGCCAGGGAGGGAGGCAGAAAAGAGGGAACCACTTCGCCCTTTCCATCGAGATCCAAGGTGATATCCTTCAGCATCCCGAGGTGAACGTTCATATTGATGGACCCATACTTCCCCACGCTTCCGGAAAGGGTTCCCTTCCAGGCCGAAAGCGGACCTTTTCCGCGCAGGGCCAGTTGGAGCTCTCCAGCCTCTTTCAGGTTCAAAACCCCGGCCAGCCATCCGTTGGGAGCTTCATGGAGTTCTCCCTCGACGACCAGCTCGGGCGGGTTTCCCTTCAAAGTGGCCACGAGATCGAGCCGGGTTTCCGGTCCCTCGTCGGTGCGTCCTGCATGAAGGGATGCCGTGAGCCCCCCGCCGTCCCCGGCTTTGAGCACGTCACCCTTCAGACGGAAAACGCCGCTTCTGCCGAGAACCGGCTCGCCCAGGGCAAGCTGCTCGACATTCAAGTGCTCCACCACCACAGGGGGCAGTTTTTCAGGCAGCGTGAAGGGCCGGGACTCCTTGGGCTTCTCGGGAGCGGAGGGCGGCAAACGATCGACTTTGATCAGGGATGCGCCCAGCTCCTCGATTCGCAGCTTTCCCGTCAAGAGGGCCAGGGGAGACCAGTTCAAGACGATATTTTCGCCCATGAGCCACATCCCTTGGGCATCGCTCACCACCACGCGCCCCAGGCGCATTCGGAACGGGACGACACCCTCCAGGTTTTCCAGGACCACCTTCTGTTCGGGTTCCCTGCTGAGAAGACTCGAAAGCTTTGCCGTGACTTCCTTCCGGGCAAAATCGGTTTGAATCACGAGAAACGAGGCGCAAAGAAGCAGAAGGATCGCTCCCAGCACTCCGGCCACTCCGATGACCACCCACTGTCGTCTTGTTTTTTCGGTCATGACTTAAAATGCCTGTCCCAAGCTGATGTAAACTTGAAAAGGATCATCCAGATCTTCACGACGGTTGAGAGGGACTCCCACATCCACGCGCAGCGGTCCGATGGGTGTAAAATATCGCACACCGGCACCCGTCCCCCACCTCAGGCTCGTACTGAAGTCGGGATAGACCGAATCAAACGCGCTGCCCCCGTCCAGAAAGGCCACAAGGCCGATGGATTTTGTCACCTTGAGCCGGAATTCCGCACTCAGCTCCACCAGGGAACGCCCCCCGATCGGCTCTCCATCCAGCAGGGGGCTCACCGTCTGGTAGGGATAACCTCGGATGGATCCGCCCCCACCCGCATAAAACCGGATATCGGCAGGGATGGAATCCCGGTCGGTTCCCCCCATGCTCCCCACGGCGCCGCGGCCGGCAAACAGAAGAAAGGGATGCTCCAGCAAAATGAAATAACGGCTGTAGCTGGCATAGGTCCTGAAGAAAGTCACGTTTGAACCCAGCATGTCGTAGTAAGGGGAAGCCTGCAGCCGCAAACGCCCCCCACGGGTTGGATCCAGCAGGTTGTCGCTGGTGTCCCAGTCGAATTGCCCGGGGAATGAAAGGAGCGCGAAATTCTGCTGATCCTCCGTTGTCTGATCCACACGGGAAAGCCTGAAACCCGGACCGGCGCCGATTTTCATGCCACGCATCAATTCCCTCTGTACAATGAGGGAAGTCTCGAGGTTGTTGCTGGTAAAGGCATCTGTATCATCCCTCGCCACTCGCAAGTTGGCGTTGAGGGATTGGTCCGGCCTCATGAAATCAGCCTTCTGGAACGTATTGTCCAAAGCGAGGACCAGGCTCGAAATCGTCAAGGCCGTCTTGAATTTTTCGCCCTGGTGAAAAAGGTTGCGGTTTTCCCAGGAAGCGGTCACACCAGCGCCCTCATCGGTTGCATAACTGACCCCCACTCGAACACTGCGATGCTTTCTCTCTTTGAGCTCGATGCTTATGGGAAGTTCGCCGTCGGCATCCAGGGCCTCGGCGTGCTTGATGAGAATGAGAGAAAAAAGCCGGGTTTCCGTATAACGCTTTCGAGCCTCCACGAAGAGGTCCCCATTGAAACGGTCTCCCTGCTTCCAGGGAAGCTTTCGCCTGATGAAGCCCTCTTCCACCGATTCCAGCCCCTTTATATCCGTGGCCCCAAAATGTGCCAGGGGACCGAGCTCCATGCGATACGTCACCAGAACCCCTTCCACACTGTGGTCCACCACCACTCTGCGTTCCATGATTTTGGCGAAGGGATAGCCCTGGGCCTGCATTTTCCTGAGGATCAGGTCCTGGGCATCGAGAATGCGCCGGGCGTTGGAAGGTTGCCCCACCTCAAGGTTAAGCTCCGCGGCGCTCGGCACCTTTACGGTCTCAGGAAAGGGCTCACCGCTCTCTTGAACGATATCGACCGACTTCAGAAGGTAGGGGGGGCCTGTTTGAATATGAAACCTTACCTGGACGGGTTCACTCTTCTCATCGATCTCCACATCGATCTGGGCCGCATAGTACCCCCGGGAACGAAGGGCCTGGCGGAAAAGTTCAATATCATCGCTGGTTCTCCGCTTGAGAAGATAGAGAGTGGCGGGCGGTTCATCCTGCTTGGCGAAAGTGTTGGAAAGCGCCTTCAATATTCCCTGTAGGCCCTTGTCGGCCACCCCCTCGAGAGTGACCTCATAAGGCACTCCCGATTCTCCAAGGGAGGTTCCGGCAGGCATGAAAACACTCAGAATGCCCCAGCACAAAAGGACCAGCCATTTCATCGGATAGCATTTTGCGGCGGTCTTCAAAGCCACTCCTCCTCCAGGGTGATGACAAAAAGAACAATTCCGTGTATTTTATGATTCAGTTGTTCGCAGCGGGAATGAGCTTTTAACGGTCATGATACTGGAACACATCGGCTTATTCAAGCTTAAGGATCACACTGAGCGCAAGCCGGTCCCCCTTCCCCCCCGGCCCTCTCCCAAGGGAATGGGGGAAACTTGGGGAGAGGAGGTGAAAATACGGCATGTCGGAAAAAAGATTAAATATATTCAGATGCATAACCATCACATCCCTTCTTTTGGGGTTTCTTTCATTTTCCACTGTATCGGCCCAGACACAAGCTATGGAAAATGCCGCACAAGGGGAACAGGGTGAACCGAAACAGGAAAAGCCCACGGTCCTCGATCAACTCAAAGAACTGTCTTCGGAAACAACCGCTCCTATAAAGACGGAAAAAATCGACAAAGCGGGAGAGAAAATCAGCGATCACATTGAAAAAATAGAGAAGGAAGCTTCTTCCCGTTGGGGGGACTGGATCGATGCCGAACTGTTTTGGGGAATCACCTGGCTCAAGCTGGGTTTCTGCCTTTCCATACTCTTCTCTGTGTTTGTTTTCGAACGCCTGCTGCACTTTTTCATAAAGCGCAGGCTGAAGAAACAGTCGGATGAAGCCGCTCCCCCCACATGGCACACCATCCTCCTGAGGGGTATTTCAAAACCCCTTTCCCTCTTCATTTGGGTTTACGGAACCTATGGCGCCTTATCCCCCTTGTTTTCTCATTTCGCCAAACCGGGTGCCCTGCAGCTTTTCCACAATATCGCCAAATGGTGCGCAGACCTCGGGGGCACCATCGCTGCCCTGTGGGCCATCTATCGGCTGTTGCATCTCGTGGATTTTCAAGTCACCCGGTGGGCACGATCAAAGCAGGGCCTGTTCGGAAGTGGAATGATCGCCTTTTCGAAATGCAGTCGTGCTCCCGTAAAGATGCTCATTTTTCTCATCTTCTTTCGGTTGGCCGTCCCCTTTTTCGGCCCGGGGGAAGTCCTTCAAACGATCATCGGGCAGGTCTTCAGCCTGCTTCTCATTGCGGCGGTCGCATGGCTGATCATCGAAGGGACATGCGCCCTGGAAGATGTCCTCCTCGGGTACTACAAGATGGACGTCAGCGACAATCTCGCGGCAAGAAAAGTTCATACCCAGGTGCGCTTTCTCAGGCGACTCACCGTTGCATTGACGGTCATCCTCGCAGGAGCCTCCATGCTTATGGTCTTTGAAAAAGTAAGACAACTCGGTGCCGGCATCCTGGCTTCCGCGGGTATTTTGGGTATCGTCGTCGGTCTGGCTGCGCAACGGTCCATCGCGAACCTCCTCGTAGGGCTGCAGGTAGCCATCACCCAACCCATTCGCCTGGACGACGTGGTGATCGTCGAAAATGAGTGGGGCCGCGTGGAGGAAATCACGACGACCTATGTCGTTGTCAAGATATGGGACCTGAGGCGGTTGATTGTCCCCATCACCTACTTTACGGAAAAACCGTTCCAAAATTGGACAAGGGTCTCGGCGGAACTACTCGGCACGGTTTTTCTTTACGTGGACTACACGGTACCCGTCGAAGCCGTGCGCCGGGAGCTGCACGGAGTACTCGAAGCATCGGAGTTTTGGAACGGCAAGGCATGGGGACTTCAAGTGACCAACACCACCCCCCAGGCGATGGAGCTTCGCCTGCTCATGAGCGCCGACGACGCCTCCGCGGCCTGGAGCCTGCGCTGTGAAGTGAGAGAAAAGATGATCACTTTCGTTCAACAGAACTTTCCGGAGAGCCTTCCCAAAATTCGAGCCGAATTCCGACAGGAGAAAACGGGAGAAGCGCCACCCTTTCTGGAAGAAGCGAGAGGGGATGTCTCCCCTGTCTAACTTGACATTGCCGGATTTCATCTGAACCCTGGAGACACGGAGGGCACAGAGAAAGACTTTCAAATGAAATCCTTGTGTCCTCCGTGTCTTCAAGTGGGACTTCAAAACCTTCCAGACGGAGTGACGGCTTTTACCGGGTCGCATCAGTACATCGACACGTCCCATCCTCCCCCCAGGGCCTTGAAAAGGGCCACCAGGTTGCTGGAAACGATCTGTTCGCTTTGGGCCAGGCTGTCCTGGGTTTGAAAAAGAGACCTCTCGTTCACCAGCACATTGAGAAAATCCACCAATCCGCCGGAATAGAGCTCGTTGGAAATATCCACCGCGAGGCGGGTCGCATCCACCGACTCCTTCAGGAAACGGCGCGTCTTCTGTTCCTTGGCGTATGCCACCAGTGCGTCTTCGACATCTTTCAGGGCATTGAGGACCGTCTGCTCATACCGCTCGGCGGCCTGCTCCTGCCGCGCGTTCTCCACGCGGATATTGGCCCGGATACGCCCCCCGCTGAAAACGGGCCAGGAAATGGTGGGACCAAAAGACCAGAAGCGGCTTTCAGGAAGCGCTATATCCGAAAAATTCACACTCTGCTGCCCGACAGACCCCGTGAGAAAAAATTTCGGGAAGAGATCCGCCGTGGCGACGCCGATGCGAGCGGTTGCCGCCGCCAGTTCCCGTTCCGCCTTGCGCACATCGGGCCTGCGCCGCAGCAGTTCCGAGGGAAGGCCAACGGGCACCTCCGGCGGACCGGTGGGAACGGGAGCCTCTGTCAGCAGTTCATCGAGCAGCGCGCCCGGTTCCCTGCCGAGCAGCACCCCGATCTGGTGAATAGCCTGCCTTGCGGAACTCTCCAGCCTGGGGATTTCGGATTCGGTGACCGCCAGTTGAGCCCTGGCCTGTGTCACATCCAGTTGACTGCTGAGCCCGGCGGCAAAGCGCTCCTGAGTGAGCTCCAGCGTTTTGCGCTGCGAATCGATGTTTTCGGAGGCGATGGCGATGCGAAGCTGGTCTCCCCGCAACTGGATATAGTTTCGAGCCACTTCCGCAAGCAACGAAACTAGGACGTCGTGGAGGTTTTCCTCCGAAGCGCCGATATCCGCTTCAGCCGCTTCCACCGATCTGCGGATTCCCCCGAATATATCGATTTCCCAGCTGGCGTCGAAACCCGCATCGAAAAGGTCCTGTTCATTGTTTCCGCCCGTATTCCCGGCCTGGAATGCCGATGCGGAGGGAGATTGGTTTTCACTGCGCCGAATGCGTGTATACGAACCCGAGGCGGTGATCTGGGGATAGGCATCGGCGGCAACTACGCCTCTGAAGGCCCGAGCCTCACGCACGCGCGCCTCGGCCACCTTCAGGTCCTTGTTGGACTGGATGGCCTGTTCGATGAGCCCATCCAGTCTGGGATCCTTGAAAATGGTCCACCACCTGGAAAGATCCACCGGTTCCGGAGCGGCTTCCCCCTGCGACACTTCACTGAATTTCTCGGGCACCTCCATCTTTGGTTCAACGTAGTTCGGCCCCACCGTGCATCCAATGGATACGAGCAGACTCCAGACAACCAGCAATGCCGGCAATATTCGCCTCAACGGTAACAAACCTCCCATCATATTCAACAACTCCACTCAAATTTCTTCCCACTTGTTGAATCCACAGCCGTTGAATCCAATAAAGCCACCATCGTGGCTCAAAAAAGGAGAAGCTCACAAAAGTCATCTCATTCATTGACACCCTTGGGGAAACATATCCTTTGCGGAGCGAAATTCAAAAGGTGATCATTATATTCTGCACGGATGAAATCAAAAGTCTTAATTCGATGGATTCGCAAAAAGCCGTCACCCCGGTTTTCACCGGAATGGCGAAATAACACCTTTCGGGAGTTTTTGCGAGAGCATCCATTTCATCCGTGCAGCGAGTATACACAGATGTCGCGGAATGGTTGAGAGGCAGCCGCTGTTGCATAGGGTATATCCCGCATGGTACGATTGTTCCCGGCGCATCCGGAATGCAATGGAAGTGTTTCTCCCCCTACCCATCCAGAAAAGGACAACATCCCTTGGAATGCATTCTTCTTGGAACAGGAGGCATGATGCCCATGCCTTACCGCCTGCTCGCATCGATGGCGGCAAGGATCGACGGCCGCATTTATCTTTTTGATGCCGGAGAAGGTACGCAGCTGGGTTGGAAAAAAGCCCGCCTGGGATACCGTGGTCTGCACGTCATCGCCGTAACTCACCTTCATGCCGACCACTGCCTCGGAATCCCCGGCCTCATGATGCTCCGGTCGCAGATGGATTCCCCTCCCCCTCTCACCATCATCGGCCCTCCCGGGATCGAGGAATTCATCCAGCTGAACCGGAAAGCCCTCGAGTTTCATGTCAACTATCCCGTCCTGTTTGTGGAATGGAACGAGGACGCACCGGAAATGGCTTACGAGGACGAAGCGGTCCGCATTTTCTGGCATCCCCTTCAACACACCCGTTTCTGCCTGGGATACCGGCTGGAGGAACGGGACCGGCCGGGCAAGTTCAATGCTCGACGCGCCGAGTCCCTGGGAATTCCCCAGGGACCCCTTTGGGGAAAACTGCAGCGTGGAGAAACCGTTCTGACTGAAACGGGAAAAGAAATTTCACCGGAACAAGTCCTGGGGCCGCCGCGACCGGGAAGACGTTTGGCTTATGTGGTGGATACCCTTCCCGTCAAAGGCATCTACCGGCTCTGTAAAGATACCGATATTGCGTTCATGGAAGGGATGTTCCTGCCCGAGGACGCTCAGCACGCCGATGCCAAAGGCCACATGACTGTGACGGATGCGGCACGCATTGCCGGACGGGCGGGAGTGAAACAAGCCGTGTTGACGCACATCAGCCCGCGTTACCATGACGAAGATCTCGAACGTCTCGAAGCCGCCGCCAAGGAACGCTTCGAAAAGGTGAGCATCGGCAGGGACCTCGACACTTACTCCGTCGCCCTGAAACCCTGAGCACCAACACGGGCCGTCCCAAGGGGGACAGCAATTCTCATTCCGGATGGTCTTCATGATGCTGTCATTTCCGACATCCCCCTCAATCCCCCTTCAAAGGGGAACTTTACCGGGGGCATGGGGGGTGTTCACTTTTCAAAATGAGAACCGCTGCAAGGTGGAGGGTGGAAGAGATTGTAAAAACAATGTAAAATCGTTATTTATAAAGATAAACGAGCTTACGGAAACAGAGGAGAAAATCATGACGCAAAAGGGTCGTTTCGGTAAGTATGGAGACTTGAAGCGAAAAGAGAAAATTCGTCAGAACAGGATCTTCCAGGCTGAACATCGGACGCACTTTCTCAAACTGGAACGGTCCGGCATGACTGAAAAATCAAAAACAGGAGGCCACAATAAATAGGGTACACATGGAAACACAAGAAGAAGATATAGAACAAAAGAAAAAACGGGCCAATGTAACGGTTCGACAAATGGGAATCGACGATCTGGCAGCCGTTTTTCACCTGGGTGAGAGGCTCTTCACGGCCAAGGAAATTCCGAACCTCTATCGAACCTGGGATGAATACGAAGTCATATCGCTCTTTCAGACGGACTCGGAGTTTTGCCTGGTAGCGGAATCTGAAGATGAAGAAATCGTCGGATTCGCTCTCGGCACCACCGTGACCAAGAGCCACTCTGCCTGGAAGTATGGCTACCTTGTCTGGATGGGCATCGATCCCGACTACCACGGGCTGGGAGTAGCCTCGAAGCTCTTCAACCGGTTCCGGGATATGATGCTGGAAGAAGGCGTGCGCATGCTCCTGGTGGATTCCGAGGCGGACAACCTGCCCGCACTTCAATTTTTCCGCAAGATGGGCTTCAGGCACCCTCAGGAACACATTTACCTCGCCCTGAACCTGGACCCTCTGAAACAGCAGAGAGAAAAGAAAACCTTCGGGCGGACACTGCCCCGCTATAGAATGGACGAAGACGATTGAGCATGAAGACAACGGACACCCCCATCCAGCCTCAACGGGTAAGGCAGCTCCTCCGGGACATGATCGATATTTACAGTCCTTCGGGCAAGGAAGAAGAGCTGCTCGAGTTCCTCCTCGATTACCTGAAACAGCGCGGCATTCCCGTGACCCTTCAGACCGTTGACGAGAACCGATACAATATCCTGGCAATGCCTGCGGAAATGGAGCCCCGCCTGGCGATGATCGGCCACGTGGATACGGTGGTGGCCTACGATTTCGACCACTATGGATTTACAGAAGAGGGCGACAGGATCATCGGATTGGGGGCGGCCGACATGAAGGGGGGGTGCGCCGCCATGATCGAAGCTTTCCTGACATTCTGGGAAAAAGGCTACTCACTGGCCCCTGTAGCCTTGGCCCTGGTAGTTGGGGAGGAGGAGGAAGGGGACGGCGCCATGAAGCTGGTCAAGGATTTTCATTTTCCGCGGGCCCTCATTGGGGAACCCACCAACCTGCAGCCCTGCCTCAGCCATTACGGCTACATGGAAGTCCAGGTCAACACCGAGGGAAAACGCATGCATGCCTCCCTGGCCAACCCGGGGCAAAACCCCATCGAGAACATGCTCAAGCTGCTCCTCAAGCTATCGCATTACATGGCGGCGGAACGCCCGGAAATCGTTTACAACATCAGGGAGCTCTCCAATTCCCAGGCGGGTTTCGCCGTGCCCGAAGCCTGTGAAGCCTGGATCGATCTTCATCTCCCCCCCTCCGCCCCCCTGGGGGAAATTACCCTCGAGATCGAAGAGATTCTCATGCGGGAGCGCCAGGAAAACCCGGACTTCAACGGCACCCTTCGTTTCACGACGATTCATGCGGGCTACGAGCTTCCTGAAAAAGGTCCCCTGGTGCAATCCCTGAAAGAAATCTACGCCAGGCATTCCCTCCCCTGGAAACCTGAGGCCTTCCGCAGCCATTCCGACGCCAACCTGCTCTGGGCGGCGGGAGTCAAACCGATCCTCATGGGGCCGGGACAACTCGAAAAGGCGCATGCCCGCGACGAGGATGTCTCCTTTGAACAGGTTCTCACGGCTTGTGAGATCTACTACGACCTGCTCGTTTCCATCTCGAGCTGAGGCCCCCATACGGTAGCGCCGCCTTCCACGGCGGCGAACTTATTTCCCGCTCTCTGCGGTCCCGGCAACGGCGCTTTTGATGAACGCGGTCACATCCGCCGAGAGTTTTTCCAGGACCGGAGTTTGCGTGTAAAGCATGTGGCCTCCCTCATAGTATCCGATGGAAATGTTCTTTTGTAATTCCGCATCCAATCCCAAATGGCTCAGGGAGTACCGGGACCCCATGTAAGGGGTGTCGAGATCATAGTATCCACATGCCGCAAACACTTTCATGCGTCTGCTTCGCGTGAGGACATTCTTGAGGGGTTCCAGAATGCTCACATACCCGCGGATGCGCGACCCCCAATCCCACTGGTCGTTCACTTCTTCGGACAAAAAGATATAGGGAAGGTCTGTTTCATACTTGAGCTCTTTTCTCACGTAGTCGTTCAAAGCCGCCACGTAAGGCCCCGTCGCCAGCGCCATGCCAGGATCGTTGAGGAAGTCCGTAGATTCCCCTTTACGGGTCAATCTGGCATCCAGCAAGCCGACGCTCAGGTTTTCATCACGGAGCAGCTCGTTCATGAAATCCGACCGATTGATTCGCAGGTTATGGTATCGAATAAAGCTTTTTTTGAGGCCGGTATATCGCTCCAGACCCTGGGCAATCTCTTCCCGCTCTTTTTCCTCGAGCGTATCACCTTGAACCAGGGCATGGAGATACTCTTTTCCCGCCCAGGCTTCGGCCCGGCTGAGAGCGTTTTGCAGATTTTCCTGAAGATCGGGGGAAAGCTTCTTGTGGTACCAGGCTGCAGCCGTATAAGAAGGCAAAAAAGTCACATAAGGCAGGTCGTTGCCGGGAGAATAGGAGAAGGCCTGAAAATCCAGGGCGAGGGAAATAAGCACCAGGCCATTGAAATCCATTCCGAAATTTTCATAAAGATAGTCTGCAAGCCCCACCGCTCTGTAGGTGCCATAACTTTCCCCGGCAAGGAATTTGGGCGACAGCCACCGCCCGTACCGGGTCGTATAAAGCCGGATGAAGTCTCCCACCCATTGAATGTCCTCCTTGAGGCCGTAAAACTGTTTGCCCGCTTCTCCCTGAGCCGGCCGGCTGAAGCCGGTGCCGACGGGATCGATGAAGACCAGGTCCGTGGCGGGAAGCCAGGAATGGAAATTCTCCACGACCTTATAGGGTGGAAGAAGGGGAACATTCCCATCCTCCATGACGATCCGCCTGGGACCCACCGCTCCAAGGTGCAGCCAGACGGAAGAAGAGCCGGGCCCGCCATTGAAAACGAAAGTGATGGGGCGACCGGTTCCAACGTCCTTGCCATCCACAACATAGGCAATGAAAAAGAGATTCGCCTTCACCTTCCCTGTGCTGTCGTCCTTGAGGGGCATGCGGCCGGCCGTCGCGGTATAATTGAAAATTTTTCCGTCGATTTTCAAAGAATGCCGGGTAACGGAAGGTTCTTCCCGAGCAGATTCCTTGCCGGCTTCATCCGCTGCCGCATCCTGTGCCGGAGTCGGAGCTTTCTCCTGCGCCGCTTTCCGGTCCTGGGCAAATCCTGTAGCTGCCTGCAAAAGCAGCAGAACCGCCACGAACAAAGTCCCATACCGCATCTGCTCGCTCTCCTTTCGATCTCAAGCGTGATGGCTTCGTAAAAAGTCCCGGAAGACGTTATTTCGTCATTCCGGCGAAAACCGGAATCCAGTGTTTTTGATGGCTCACAAAACTCCTGGACCCCGGTTTTCACCGGGGTGACGACTTTTTACGAATCCATCAAGCGTTGCGATCAGTAGATCCTCAATTGTTGGCTCGACCGAAATGCGACTCCCAAATGTTCGTAAGCCAAACGGGTGGCAAGGCGTCCACGGGGGGTTTTGTTCAGGAATCCTTCCTGGATGAGGTAGGGTTCGTAAACATCTTCCAGGGTATCCCTTTCTTCGGAAACGGCCGCCGCCAGGGTTTCGATTCCCACAGGCCCCCCATCGTATTTTTCGATGATCGTGCTCAGGATTTTGCGGTCCATGCGGTCGAAGCCCCTTTCGTCCACATCGAGCATCTTGAGAGCCATATCGGCCACTTCGGGTGTCACCACGCCGTCGGCCCTCACTTCGGCATAGTCCCGCACACGCCGCAGCAGGCGGTTGGCAATGCGGGGCGTCCCTCTCGAGCGCCGGGCAATTTCAAGGGCTCCCTCCTCCTCGACACGAATCCCCAAAATGCGGGCGGAACGGATGAGAATGGTCTGGAGCTCCTCCACCTTGTAAAATTCCAGGCGAAGCAGCACTCCGAAGCGATCCCGCAGGGGCGGCGACAGCAAACCCGCGCGCGTCGTGGCTCCAACGAGGGTAAAAGGAGGCAGGTCCAGTTTGATGGTCCGCGCCGAAGGCCCCTGACCGATGATGATGTCCAGTTGGAAATCCTCCATGGCGGGATAGAGGATCTCTTCCACCACGTGGTTCAAGCGATGGATTTCATCGATAAAGAGGACGTCTCGCGCCTCCAGGTTGGTCAGGATGGCGGCCAGGTCTCCCGGGCGTTCGATGACCGGGCCCGAAGTGCTTCGCATGTTCACGCCCAGTTCGTTGCTGATGACCGTTGCAAGAGAAGTCTTTCCAAGACCCGGATGACCATGAAAAAGGACATGGTCCAGAGGCTGAGAACGCTGTTTGGCGGCTTCGATGAAAACCTTCAGATTTTCCTTCACCGACTTCTGGCCGATGTACTCATCCAGGCAGCGCGGGCGCAGACTGTTATCCAGCGGAAAATCCTCTTCCTTGTGTTCGGCTTCAACCACTCGATCGGTCATTTTTATACTCTTCCAAATCCTGGATGCAGGATTTCATTGTGCGACAACCGAAGTCAGGCCAGTATTCTCAGAGACTCTTTCAGGAGTTTTTCCAGGGGCGGATTTTCATCGAGTCTCTCCTGGGCTTTTCGCAGGGCCTTTTCAGCTTCCGCCGCACGGTAGCCGAGATTCACGAGTGCGCTGAACGCATCGGAATAGGCGCCGGCATCGGCTGACAAAAGGGCGGGCTTGACCTCCTCGGTCACCTTGATCTTCAGCTTGTCACGGAGCTCCAACAAAATGCGCTCGGCAATTTTTTTACCCACGCCGGGAATGTTTCGCAAGCGGAGGTGATCCTGCTGAAAGACCACCTGCCTCAGTTCGTCGGCGCTGATCCCGGAAAGGATATTGATCGCAAGACGCGGTCCCACTCCGTTGACGGTGGTGAGATGCAAAAACATCTCCTTTTCCTCCCCCGTACGGAAGCCGAAGAGCTGCAAGGCATCTTCACGAACATGGGTATGAATATTCATGGAAACGGTTTTCCCCAATTCGGGAAGATCGTAGAAAGTACTCAGGGGCACCTGCACCACATACCCCACTCCCTGTACATCGATGATGATATACTCCGGAGATTTGTATCGCAGTTTGCCTTCCAGATAACCGATCATAGAGTCCCCGGAAGCTTCCAGCGCACCCTGGAAGCATGAGTGTTGAGGTGGCAGACGGCCACCGCAAGGGCATCCGCGGCGTTGGATTCCAGAAGCTCACGCAACCCGAAAAGATACCCGATCATCTCCCCCACCTGGTCTTTTCCCGCCTTGCCGTATCCTACAACCGCCTGCTTGATTTGAAGCGCGCTGTATTCGTAGACGGGCAGGCCGACATTGACTCCCGCCAGAATGGCGGCGCCACGGGCCTGTCCCAGGCGCAGGGCGCTCTTCACGTTCTTGGCGAAAAACACATCCTCGATGGCCATGCAATGAGGCTGAACGTCCTGGATGATCGAAGAGAGCCGATCGTAGATCACTTTCAGACGTTCCGGAAATGGGAGCTTCGGGGGGATGCGAATCGTCCCGTTCTGAACGTGACGCAGCCGGTTCCCATCGCCTTCCACGATGCCATACCCCGTGAACCGGGATCCCGGGTCGATACCGATAGCGCGAACCATGGGCAACTTACAGGCAAGTGCTTTGAAAAAATGGAACTTCAGGCAATAGCATTGAGGATCTCATCCGGAATATCAAAATTGGCATAGGCATGCTGCACGTCGTCGTTGTCTTCCAGGGCATCCATGAGCTTGAGGATCTGCATGGCCGTCTTTTCATCCGAAATGGGAACGGTTGTCTGGGGCACCATGGTGATTTCGGCCAGTTCGTAGGTCATTCCCTTTTCGTCGAAAGCCTCTTTCACGGCATTGAAGTCTTCCAGGGAAGTTACGACTTCAAACTGGCTCTCCGCATCCCTGACATCTTCTGCACCGGCCTCCAGGGCCACTTCCATCAGTTCCTCTTCGGAAACGTTCTCCTTATTGAAGACGATGGTCCCCTTTTTGTCAAACATCCACGCCACACAACCCGCCTCACCCATGTTGCCTCCGTTACGGCTGAAAATATGCCGCACTTCACTGGCAGCACGGTTTCGGTTGTCCGTCAGGATCTCCAGAAGGATGGCCACTCCCGCGGGTCCATAGCCTTCGTAATTGATCTCCTCGTAATTGACGCCTTCCATCTCACCCGAGCCCTTCTTGATGGCCCGTTCAATGTTTTCTTTGGGCATATTTTCCGCTTTGGCTGCAAGCACCGCCGCCCTCAGCCGCGGATTGGCTCCCGGGTCTGCTCCTCCCATACGGGCGGCAACCATGATTTCCTTGATGAGCTTGGTGAAGATCTTTCCGCGCTTGGCATCTGCGGCGCCCTTCTTGTGGCGAATGGTGCTCCATTTGGAATGTCCCGACATAATATGATTCCTCCTTGTTACGGCTTCTTAAAACGCATGGCAAGGATATAGATTTCCTTGCTCTCTTTTTTTGACGCATCCGGTTTTACCACTTTGACCCTTCCGAAATATTTCTTGACCTCCTGAAGTATCGCATGGAAGTCGGACCCCTGAAAAATTTTGGCCAGAAAATGCCCTTCCTCTTTGAGCAAAGACATGGCCAGATGGAGCGCCCGTTCAAAGAGAAGCTCCGATCGGGCGCTGTCCGCAGCTTTTATACCCGAAGTCGATGGAGCCATATCGCTCAAAACCACATCGAACGGGGCATAATCTCTTTGCAGCGCCTCCAGAAACTCCGGATCGTAAATGTCTCTTTGGAATACCACGACATGGTCTGGAAAAGAATGGCTAATTTCTTTGAGATCCACTCCCACCAGCAAGCCCTTGGGGCCCACGATCTTACTCGTGAGCTGCATCCACGAACCGGGAGCCGCACCGAGATCCAACACACGGTTTCCAGGTTTGATGATTTGGTGCTTCTTTTGAATCTCATCCAACTTGTAAACGGCCCGTGCCAGGTATTTCTCTTTTTTGGCCCGGTGGAAATAATGATCCTGAAACTTATAGGACATCAAGTAACCGCCTTAAAATACTTTTGTTTTTGAAAAGTACCCGTATAGCATAAAAAATAGAGTTTTGTAAACAGGACCTTCTTCGCCCCTCACCGGCCTGAAGCAATCCGCATGGGCAATCGTTTGAGAACCCGCCCGAAAAATTCATGCCGTCATTCTTTCGATGGAGAACAATCGTCCTTTGTAATTTTTCATTTAATTTCATATAATTTATTTTATTCACAAAACAAGTCCATTCGAGGAAAATGATACGATTCTCATGGAAAACTAGCGGCTCCAACTGCCGGGCACCATAACTGCAACTATTGAGTTTTGGACTTCACGTCGAAAAACGAATGAACTTCTATAACAGGGGAGCAAATGCAATGGAAAAGAGAGTGAACGGTAAGCAAATCAGGCTGGTTCAGGGGGATCTGACCGAACTCGCGGTGGACGCCATTGTCAATGCCGCCAATGCTCAGCTCATCTTGGGAGGAGGTGTGGCGGGGGCTATTCGCACCAAAGGGGGACCCAGCATTCAGGAAGAGTGCAACCGCATCGGTGGTACCACTGTGGGACAAGCCGTTCTTACCACGGCTGGAAATCTCAAGGCGAGGTACGTAATCCACGCTGTGGGCCCCCGCTATGGGGAGGGAAACGAAGATGAAAAACTTCGCCGGGCAACCTTGAACAGCCTGAAGCGCGCCACGGAAAAAGGGCTCCGGTCCATCGCTTTTCCGGCAGTCAGCACAGGGATCTTCGGTTTTCCCAAGGACCGTTGCGCTCAAATCATGCTCGATACGGCGAAGAACTTCCTGGAAACCGAAAAGACAAGTCTCGAAGAAGTGATTTTTTGTCTTTGGTCCGGGGAGGATCTGGACCTGTTCGCCAAAACACTGGACTCGATGTTGCCCTGAGTTTTCTTAATCTGAGAAATCTGCGGACAAAAAAGGTATCCTTGCATGAGCATGATCCCACCATTGCGCTGGCATCCTAAAAATAAAGTCACCGCGCTGAAAATCGCCTTTGTCTACGCTTTGATGGGGGGGATGTGGATCCTTTTTTCAGACAGGCTGGTGAGCACCCTTGTCAAGGACCCGGCAATGCTCACCCGGCTGCAAACCTTCAAGGGATGGCTGTATATTGCTGTGACAACGCTTGTGCTCTATTGGCTCGTGCGCATCAGCGTCCAGTCCCACATGAAAGCTGAAGAGGCCCTGCAGGAAAGCCAACGAACCCTTTCCAACCTTTTGAGCAACCTTCCCGGCATGGCGTATCGCTGTCGATGCGACGATCAAATGAGCATGGAATTTGTGAGCGACGGATGCAAAGCCCTGACGGGTTATTCTTCATCGGAACTCATGGACCCCGAAAAGATTTCCTACACCCGGTTGATCCATCCCGAAGACCTGATATCCGTGAGAGAAGAGAGGCGTAAAGCCATGTTGGACAGGAAACCGTTCCGCGTGGTCTACCGCATCAAGAATGCCAAGGGAGAAACACGATGGGTTTTGGAACAAGGCATGGGTATCGTCTCCGCCGAGGGCAAAATTTCCGTCCTCGAGGGTTTTGTCAGCGACATTACCGAACGCAAACGGACGGAAAAGGCGCTGCAAAAAAGTGAAAGGAAGTTCCGCTCCCTTTTCGAAAATTCAGCCGACGCCATGCTTCTGCTGGATGGGAATGTCTTTGTGGACTGTAATCCAGCAGCAGTGAAAATGATGCACTGCGCAGACAAAGAGCAGCTCTTGTCCCTCCATCCGGCTGAACTCTCACCCGAGAGACAACCGGACGGCCGCCTTTCTTTTGACAAAGCCAACGAATTGATCGCTGAAGCCTTTAAGAAAAAAAGCCTGAGATTCCGATGGGTTCACCGCAGGGCAGATGGACAGGACTTCCCGGTGGAAGTCCTGTTGACAGTCATCCCCATAAATGACAAGCCCATGATCTACACCGTCTGGCGAGACATCACCGAACGGGTGCAAGCGGAAGAAGCCCTCAAGGAATCCGAGGAACGCTACAGGACTCTTGTGGAGAGCACTTCGGATGCCATTGTGCTGGTGGACCAAAACAGAAAAATCCTCTCGTTCAATCAGGCTTTTCTGGATCTTTTCGGGTATTCGAGGGATGATGAAGTGGTCGGGCAACCCGCCAGCATCGTTCATCCCTCGGACGAAAGCTACCATGCCTTTGCAAAGGCAACCTATCCGATGCTTCACACCAAGGGTCCTCTGAGACTTGAATGGCAGCTCATGCGCAAGGACGGCACCCTCTTTCCTGTCGAAGGATCTTATTCGGTCATTAGAGCCTTCGACGGTTCCATCAAAGGCTATGTCGCCATCCTGCGGGACATCACCAAACGCAAGAAAGCCGAAGAGGATCTCAAGACCTATCGCAACCACCTGGAAGAGATGGTCAATGAACGGACCCGGGACCTGGAAGCGGCCCAAAAGGCCCTGGTGCAGAAGGAGAAGCTCAAGACCCTGGGCGCCATCACTGCGGAAGTGGCCCATGAGTTCAGAAACCCTCTCGTGTCCATCGGCGGTTTCGCAAGACGCCTCCAGAAAAAGTTCCCCGATTCCCAGGAGGCCGAAATCATCCTGAAAGAAGCCCATCGCCTGGAACTTCTTCTCGAAAGAATCGACCATTACCTGAAGCCCATCCACCTTCAACCCAGAGAATGCCTTGTCAATCCCATCGTCACCGAATGCGTGGACCTCTTGTCTCCCGAACTGGCACGTGAAAATGTACACCTGCAATTGGAACTCGACCCGGGACTGCCGCCCGCTTACGTCGACCCTGAAATCCTCTCCCAGGTTCTCATCATCATGACCACCAACGCGGTCAAGATCATGGATAAGACAAGACCCTTAATCATCCAGACCTACGGAGCGGAAGAAAACATCTACATCGATTTCAGAAATCCCGTTCTGGGAAAAAAGATCAAGGATCCCGAGCTTCTCTTCCTCCCCTTCCAAGAATCGGGAAACAACATCGAAATGTCCCGCAGCTACCAGTTGCTGAAAGAAATGGGTGGAGTCCTCTCCTTCACTCAGGAACCCGACTACATGGTTTTCAGCGTCTCCCTGCGCAAGGCCGGAGCTGAAGAAACCGAGGAACAGAAAAAAGGCGACAAATAAAGGTTCTTCAATAAGTTCAAAGCATCACCTCGAACCAAACGGCGGAACAACAATCCACAGATCTTCCGAACGATCCCCTTGTTCACAACTTCTTCACATTCCATGGGAAACGAATGCTTATTTTTAGTAATGACGGCAGTTGAGAGACAAAACGACTGCGGAAAGCAAAATATGCATCCACTCTGGGAGGCGTAGAGATGAAATTCCTTCCCTTTGTCCTTTCTGTATTTTTCCTGGGAATCATTCTCATGGAACCAGGTTATACCAAAAATCAGGAACGTGAAAAGGAAACCGTTATGAACGAAAAAAACAGCACAACACAAAAAGCCACATTCGCAGGCGGATGTTTCTGGTGTGTGGAAGCGGACTTTGAGAAAGTGGACGGCGTGATCGAGGTCATATCAGGGTATGCGGGCGGACATGTGGAAAACCCGACGTATCAGCAGGTTTCGGCGGGGGGAACGGGGCATCTGGAAGCGGTTCAGGTGATTTATGATCCGGCAAAAGTCTCCTACAAAGAACTCCTCGATATTTTCTGGAAACATGTGGACCCCACCGATCCGGGCGGACAGTTCGTAGACCGGGGTTCTCAGTATCGAACCGCCATATTCTATCACGATGAAGATCAGCGACAGTTGGCTGAAGAATCGAAACGCGAATTGGAACAATCCGGACATTTCAAAAAACCCATCGCGACGGAGATCATCAAGCTGACTCAGTTTTATGAGGCGGAAGACTACCACCAGGATTATTACAGAAAAAACCCTTTACGTTACAAACTGTACAGGTCCAATTCGGGCCGGGACCAGTTTCTAAAGACGGCCTGGAACAGCAGCGAGACAAAGACGGGAAGAGGTTCTCAAAGCTCGAAATACGAAAAACCTGGTGACGAAGTGTTGCGGAGCAAGTTGACACCCCTGCAGTATAAAGTGACCCAGCACGAGGGCACGGAGCCCCCTTTCAACAACGAGTACTGGGACAATAAAAAGGAAGGAATTTATGTGGATATCGTCTCGGGAGAACCTCTTTTCAGTTCTCTCGACAAGTACGATTCCGGAACCGGCTGGCCGAGTTTCACAAAGCCCCTGGAACCCGGCAACATTGTGGAAAGAAAGGATCGGTCTCTTTTCATGAGCCGCACGGAAGTCCGAAGCAAATACGGGGATTCTCACCTGGGACACGTTTTTCCCGATGGGCCGAAACCCACAGGGCAAAGATATTGTATCAATTCGGCGTCCCTCAGGTTTATTCCGCGAGAGGATTTGGAAAAGGAGGGTTACGGCGAGTACCTCGAGCTTTTTGACAAATAGCCGTGAGACGGAAATCTCCTTGATGGAGTCTTCCGACATTTAAAAACATACTCACCCGACATTGTCGGATTTCATCTGAACCACGGAGACACGGGGAACACAGAGGTTTCATTTGGAATTCTTTCTCCGTGCCCTCCGTAGGGTATCTCAACGCCGTAGAGAAACTGAAAGGATTTCAACTTCTCGTATTTTCAAACACAAAGATGGTCTTGAATTCACTTTCATCCAGCTTGAGCTTTGCGGAAAATTCCTTGCCCTTCCTGGAAATGAAGCCGTGTATTGTTTCCGTTTCGCCTTTTAACAGCAGGTCTCTGACCGCATCCATGGGGAGTTCCCTTCCGGCGATCACCTTCCAGATCACAAAACGGCAGCCTCCATCGGATTCACGCCAGTTCACGCATCCGTAGCCTTTGTTCCCTTCGACCACGTTTCCTCCGCAGCGGGGGCATTGTCCAAGGACCTCGGCAGGAGAAGGAAAAGCATCCGAACCATTTTCCTTCTCCCCAACGGAAACAAAACGGGTAACCCAGCCGCCTTCCCTCTCATCCCGCTCCAGCTTGAGAGCGGCGGTGAATTCCCCGCCTTCCTCGGAGCGAAAACGCATGGGCTGCGTGGCCCTTCCGGACAAGAGAACGCGAAGTGTTCCCGGCCAGATCTTTTGTCCCTCTATTTCTTTCCAGACCACGAACCGACACCCCCCGTCCTTTTCTCGCCAGTTGGAACAGCCAAATCCTTTCTTCCCCTCGATGATCTCCCCGCCGCAAGCCGGGCATTTGCCCAGTGTCGCGCGCATCCCCTGCCCGCCTTCACTCATCTTGAATTCCTCCACTCCATTTTCAACAAATTCCCTGATCCCACGCATGAATGCGTCAGGATCACCAACACCCAGAGCTATTTTCTCCAGTTCCATTTCCCACCGGGCGGTCTCTTCCGGTGTGGCAATCGCTTTGGCTTTTTCAAACCGCCGCAACCGGTCGATGAGGAAACACCCCTTGTCTGTGGGCGCCAGCTTCTTTTTCTCCCTCACGACATATTGCCTCAAAAGGAGTGTCTCTATGATTTGCGCTCGAGTGGCCTGGGTGCCGAGCCCGACCTCCCCCTTGAAGATCTTCTGAAGTTCTTCTTCGGAAACATAGCGCGAAGGATTGGTCATATCCTTGAGGAGGAGCGCCTCCGTGTATTCCGGAGGAGGCTGAGTCATTCTTTCTTCAAGTTTTGAGTCCTCCACCTTCGCCGCATCTCCCCGCTCCAGCGGGGGAAGATTTTCCTCCTCGGGCTCATCGTCCCCGCCCTTGGGTGTTTGAGCTTCTTTTGTCCCATAAACCGTTTTCCAGCCCAGCGCCAGGGGGCGGCTGCCCTTGGTGCGGAAAGTCTCCCCAGTCACTTCGGTGACAATAAGAGTCGCTTCGTATTCGTAATCCGGATGAAAGGCCGCAGCGAAACGCTTCAGAACCAGGTCGTAGATCCTGGACTGATCGTGAGTTACAGTGGAGGGAAGCGGAGCCAACGGGATGAGGGCATGATGGTCCGTGAGCCTGGCATCGTTGAAGACACGCTTATTGGAAATGGCGATGCGACTGCGCAGCACACCTTGAAAGAGTTCGGGATAACGATCGGAGAGCTTCGATACAATCTTCCTCGCCAGATCCACGTTTTGCGTACCGAGCACTTTCGAATCCGTGCGGGGGTAGGAGAGGCATTTTTTTTCTTCGTAGAGCTTTTGGGCAATATCGAGGGTTTGTTGCGCCGACAGCCCGAACTTCGAATTGGCTTCCCGCTGCAGATCCGTGAGAGAATAAAGAAGTGGGGGAGCCAATTTTTTCTTCTCGCGCTTGACGGATTTGACCTTTCCCGTCTGCCCCTCCACAAGGGCGAGGATTTCTTCGGCGGATTCCTTCTGATGGAAACGGTCCTGTTCCCCCCTGAACCATGATCCCCACCAGCTGCCCCTGGCATTGGAAAAGTTCACTCGAAGAAGCCAGTAAGGCTGAGGAACAAAGTTTTCCCGCTCCCTTTTCCGGTCCACCAGGAGCGCCAGCACCGCCGTCTGCACTCTGCCGACGGAAAAGATTTCCCGCCCACCCCCACGCAGTTTCAGAGTGGCAGATCGAGAAAAATTCATCCCCACCAGCCAGTCGGCAATCTGCCTGGCCTGACCGGCATTCCAGAGGCGGTCGTAGTTTGAGGCGGGCTTTAGATCCTTGAGTGTCTCCCTGACCACCTGAGTTGTGAGGGCCTGAGACGTCCAAAACCGGTAAAGCTCTCCCTTTACGTCCGCCACTGTCCCCAGGATCGTGCGGGCGATCACTTCCCCCTCACGCCCGGCATCCGTAGCAATGACGATCCGCCCGACATCAGCTCTCCTGAGCTGCCTTTGAATGATTCCCAGTTGTTTTTCGGCATTGGAAATGGGCTTATACTTCAAACTTTCGGGAAGGATGGGAAGGCTCTCCAGTTTCCACTTTTTCCATTTATCATCGTAATCTTCGGGTTCGGCCAGTTCCACGAGGTGGCCGACAGCCCAGGTGATGACATATCCATTTCCTTCAATGAAACCGTCCTTCTTCCCCGTCACTTCCAGGGCTCGGGCAAAATCCCTGGCAACGGACGGCTTTTCAGTCAGAACCAGCGTGACCAAAAAATCTCCTCATTTCAGTGTACCTTCTGCAAAATTTCATTTCTCGGGGGATCAGGATTCCAGATCTTTGCGCTTCGCCTTTTTCGGCAAGTAGATCGTGAAAGTTGAGCCCCTTCCCAATTCACTGGCCACATGGACCCTCCCCCCGTGCCCTTCCACGATAGCCTTCACGGTGGCCAGACCGATTCCATAGCCTTCCCTCTTTTCGTTGCCTCCTCCCCTGTGGAAGAGATCGAAGATGAATGGAAGCTCAGCGGGATCGATCCCGATTCCCTCGTCAATGACTTTTACCACGACTCCCTGTTCCACCTCCCTGGCCGCGATGGTGATGGTCCCCCGACCCTTCGAAAACTTGAAGGCGTTGTCCAACAGGTTCGTAAAAACTCTTCGCAGGCGATTGGCATCGGCTTCAATGATGGGCAGGGCTTCCTCTATTTGAAGCTCCAGCGTGATCCCGCTTTGCGCGGTCTTGGCCCGGTAGGCTTCGAAAAGTTCAACCAGCTCTTTTTCAAGGGAAATGGAATCGAAGCTCAGTTTCAGGCGGCCCGTCTCCAGGCGGGAAAATTCCAGGAAGTCGTCCACGAGCGATTCCAGCTTCGAGGCTTCCTTGTTGATGATTCGAAGGTACTCGCTCCTTTTGGCCTCGTCCATCGTGGCGGACTTGTTCAGGAGACGCAGTCCCAAGCCGTGGATTCCAGTGAGGGAAGAGCGCATGTCGTGGGCAAACATGGAAATCATGTTGGCCCTTTCGCGTTCCATGGCTTTGAGGTCCGATATATCCGTGACCACGGCAAAGCGGCCCTTATAATCGCCGTTTGCGGTGATTATGGGTACGGAAGAGACAATGGTGGAGATTTTCTCACCTTCCCTCCCGGACCATGTGGTCTCATAGGAAACGATTTCGCCCCGGTCCCGCTTGGCCAATTGTTCCTGCACGACTTTACGCTGAGCATCCTCGACGAATTCGGTGACGGAACGCCCGATGATCTCTTCCCGTGAACAGCCCCACATCTCGCACAGCTTTTCATTGACGTAAGTAATGACCCCGTTTTCATCCTCTATTTCAAGCCCTTCATTCATGGTTTCCACAAGGCTCCGGTATCGTTCCTCACTTTCCTGAAGCGCCTTCTGAGCCCGCATGCGTTCGGCCATTTCCTTCTCGAGCTGATCGATCTTTTCCTCCAGTTCATTGGACTGACGAATCAGCAGCATTTCCCGCTCCTGATAATAGTCGATCTTTTGTTTCAATTCCCTCGGAGTGACTCTCAGATCGGCAAGAATTTCTCCATAAACTTCCGACAAGTCCCGGGCTTCGCGCGGAGAATAGACAATCCCCTCGGATATGGCCTTGTAGGCGGCGGCCGAACCTATGGACCCGGCCAGGGATTTTTCCAGCTCACTCTGAAGCTCGACCAACTGGAGAATGGAAATTTTCTCGTTTCCCTGGATGCACGCTTCCTTCATACACTTTTCAAGAATCGGCATCGCTTCCTGTTTTGAAAAGTACTGTTCCAGAAGCTTCCTCATTTCCTCGATCTTTTCCGAAAGATCGATGTATGCCTCACGGCTCCTGGCATGAGAAAGGGGGGCGGCTGGAGCGAGGGCGCCCACGAACTCTTCCGCTAGACTGACTTCCTCTTTCCTCTCCTCGGAACAAAGAGAACCGACCACATAGAGCCCGACATTGAAGAGCATGGACCAAAAGACCGTGTGACCGAGAGGATCCAAACCGGAAAGCCCAAAGAGCTTCTCGGGATTCAAGAATGCCATTCCCCATGGGCCGCTTTCGAGCAGGTCGTAGGTGACCCAACCGCTCTTCACAAAGGAAGGCAGCAGCAACGTGTAGAACCAAACCAGGAACCCGGTACTCATGCCGAGGAGAGCCCCCGTTTTGTTGCCTCGGCGCCAGAAGAGACCGCCAAGGATGGGAGGAGCGAACTGCAGGATGGCGGCAAAGGAGATGAGTCCGATATTCACCAGCATGTAGGATTCGCCCACGCGATCTTCAAACCAGAAACTGATGAGAATATACAGGGCCACTGCCGCCCAGCGGCATCTCAGCAGGTGCCGCTTCAAGAAATCCAGACGAGGAACCCAACTCATGAGAGGCAGCAGCAGATGATTCGTGATCATGGTGGCCATGGTAACGGAACTGATCATGATCATGCCCGTAGCCGCCGAGAACCCTCCAATAAAAACCAGTAGGGAGAGCCAGGCTTCCCCGTAATGGAGAGGAAGCATGAGGACAAAGTTATCGGCCTCTTCAATGGGGTACCCCTTGAGCAGCCCTCCGAGAGCGATCGGCAGAACGAAGAAGTTTATCAAGAGCATGTAGAGTGGGAAAAGCCACATGGCGGTCCGGATATGGTTCTCGTCCGCATTTTCCACCACAGCCACATGAAACTGCCGGGGAAGGAAAAGAATGGCGGAAAAGGAGAGGATAAAAATACTCATCCATTTGGAATAATAAAAAGGATTCTTTCCCCAGGACATCACCATATCCCGGTATGAACTATCCATCACCTTCCTGAAAATATCCTGAAAGCCATCGAACATGAAATAGGTCACAAAAAAGCCCACGACAAGGAAAGCGACCAACTTGACCAGACATTCCACCGCCACGACCATGATCATGCCTTCGTGACGCTCCGTCGGGTCGAGTCGCCGCACGCCAAGAACGATGGTAAAAAATATCATCAGAACCGTAACGAGCAACCCCACATTTTCCCAAAGCCAGGAAGATCTTACGGCCCCTTGCGGGAGGGTCTGGAATGAAGAGCTCGTGATAAGCACAAAGGTAGAGATAATGGCCTTCAACTGGAGAGCGATATAAGGAATGATACCCACCAGGGCAATGAGGGTGGCAATGACGGCAAGGGGCTGGGACTTGTTGTAACGGGCGGAAATAAAATCGGCAATGCTCGTGATGTGATACATGTTTTTGAGCCGCACCAGCTTCCGCAATACCGTCCACCAGAGCAGGACGAATGCAGTGGAACCCAAGTAGACGGGGAGAAAGAGAAATCCCGACGTGGCTGCCATTCCAACGCTGCCGTAATAGGTCCATGCGGTGCAATAAACCGCCAAGGATAGAGAATATAAAATGGGATTGTTGGCGACCCCTTTTCCGGCCGCAGACCTGCGCTCCACCCACAGGGCCGTCAGGAACAGAAAGCCCATGTATGCGCAAAAAACCGTCAGAACTATTCGCGGATCAAGCATGGAGGATCCTTATCCTTGGTTGAGCTCCCGTCCGAACCGGTTTTTTTGCAGCACCGACTGATGAAGAAAAGCAGAACAACGCCAAGCCCCCAGAGGACGAAGAGGCAGATGAAGGTTGTCTGCGGTTGTTCGGAATGAAATATTGCCAGGAAGGGCCAGTTGAACAGAACCACTCCCAAAAAAAACAGGAGAAGATGAAACTCGGTCTGTCTGCAGAGGTTCCAAAACTGTTTCATGGTATTCTTCTCCTTTCCTAAAGGCATTATGAGAAAAAAGGCTCATAGCTCGTGACAACATCGCTTTTCAAGAGCGTTTCCCGCTTTCTCTATTGCCATGCATCTCTTTGCCTTTTTTCATTCTTTGTTGAGACCGTTCCGGCCATCGGGCTTAAAGGGTCGAACACATTGCCATAGAATAATACATATAGACAGAACGAAAGTCTCTTGAAGATATGCAATTGCTGATTCCGATGCAGCATTTTTTTGATTGTGAAACAACAAAGGGCAGTAAATATCCTTTCTCCTGCAACATTGCATTTTCACCCATATAAAAATAACACCCGTAAAATCGGATGGCTACCCAATCCAAAGCATAAAAAAGTTGAGGCGCCAACAGCGTAGGCTCCACTTCAGCCCCCGTTTTCAACCATTTATATGCCGGGATGGGAAAAACAAACGGCATGCAAGATTATACCCGGACAGAGAGCAAAGTTCCCTTGACATACTTTCTGCGATTTACATACGATACTCACAAAGCGCAAGATTCAAGATCATGGGTTTTGGGTGATGATCAAAAGTTTTCTTATCCTTGCAGAGTATACCGGCATCGACCATCCTGCTTGCGCAACAAAAGGACGGAGATCCATCGTTTATGAATAAAGCATCGACCGAGGTCCAGATCTCAGCCAGGCGATTGACTCGAATCTACCGCCTCGGTGAAACGGAAGTCGTAGGGATCAACCATATCGATCTGGATATCCACGAAGGAGAACTGGTCGTTCTCAAGGGAAACAGCGGCTCAGGGAAAAGCACTCTCCTTGCCCTGTTGGCAGGACTGGACCAGCCGACGGACGGGGAACTCATCGTGGCGGGTCAGAACCTGTGCAAAGCATCCACCGCACAACTGACGCTTTATCGCCGCGCAACGGTGGGGATAATCTTTCAGTCCTTCAACCTGCTTCCCACTCTCACCGTTCTGGAAAACACCTGTCTTCCCGCTCTCCTTGCGGGAAAACCCTTGTCCCCGGTAAAAAGCAGGGCCCAGGAACTCCTGGAATGGCTCAACCTCGGTTCCCGCCTGCAGCATCTGCCCTCACAGCTCTCCGGAGGCGAAATGCAGCGCACCGCCATTGCCCGCGCTCTTATCAACGACCCTGCCATCATTCTGGCCGACGAACCGACGGGAAATCTGGACAGCCGCAATGGTGAGCTTGTCATCGAATTACTGTGGCAGCTCAACCGGAAGTTCGGGAGAACCGTGATCATAGCCACGCACAGCGTTCTTGCAGATCCTTACGCCGGTCTTTTCCTCTTCCTGAAAGACGGCGTCATTACCGAGCACAGATGGAAAAAATAGTTTTCCTCATCCGCTTATGGACCTGGTTCAGTCTGCGCCAGTTGCGTTCACAATATTGGCGCACTTTGGCGGTCCTTTTAGGTATTGCTCTCGGCGCTGCCGTATTTACGAGCGTCCGGCTCGCCACCAACGCCTCAGTGGATTCCTTCACCAGCAGCATGGAGAGTATCGCTGGCAAAGCGGACTGGACGGTTTTCTGTCCGGGGTCGAGGGTGCCGGAAGAGCTGGTGGCCGTATTGAACAAACATCCTGCGGTCCTGACGGCATCACCGCTTTTCACGACCTACGTTCGCCCCCACGATAGCGGCAGTGCCCCCTTCTTACTCATTGCCCTGGATCCCATTCTGGACCGGGGACTCCGTTCGTGGAAACCGGGCCATGCAGAAAATGACTCATCTCCTCCATGGCTTGAGCTTCTCAGTGAACCCTACACACTCATTGCTGGAAAGAAGCTCTCCTCAAGATTAAACCTCAAGCCGAAGGATTCCATCTCTCTTGAATTCGCTCAACGGAACACAGTCTTCCGCGTGTTGAACATCCTCTCGCCCGAAGGACTCGCCCTCGCCGAAGGTGGGGATATCGCCTTGACGGACATTTCCACTTTCCAGGAATTCACCGGTCTGCACGGAGTGGTAGACCGGATTGACATCCGCCTCAAACCTTCTGCCTGCAGTGAAGATGTGCAGTCCATCAGAGCTACGCTCCCTCCTGGGATTCTCATGGAGCGCCCCGGCGAAGCGAGGGAGAGCGGGAAATTGATGATACGATCCTATCAAATCAATCTTTCCGTCCTGAGTTTCGTCTCTTTGTTCGTGGGAATGTTTCTAGTCTTCAGCCTGGTAGCCCTTCATGCAACCTCCCGGCGGCATGAACTGGCCGTACTTTGTTCCCTTGGAGCTTCCTCCCGGTTGCTCTTTTCTCTTTTTTTGCTGGAAGGCGCCTTCCTCGGTGCGGCGGGATGGATTGTGGCCATTCCATTGGCTTCCTTTATGGTGCGGCGGTTGCTGAGTCAGGTGAGCGCCACCATCACCCATCTCTTTGTCCGGGTTCAGGTGGACCAGTTGAAACTCGACCCGCTGGAAATAGCGCTCTCTTTCGCTATTACACTCCTCGTTTCCCTGCTTGCCGCCAGCCAGCCAGCCCTACAGGCCATGCAGACACTTCCCCGGGAAGCCCTGTCACGGCACCAGGCAACCGGCGAAACCTCCAGGCCAATAAAATGGTTCACTTTTTCAGGAATCCTTCTCATCCTCATGGTATGGCCCCTATCTCAGCTTCCCGGTACCCGCGGGATTCCCCTCTCAGGATACCTGGCAACCTTCCTTCTCTTCTGTGGTTTTTCGCTCCTCACTCCCGGCTGTCTCCGGTTTCTGGGCTCTCGCCTGTCAACCGTTCTTCGAAATATCGGCGGACAACCTGCCTATCTCGGAGCTCTTTACGTACGGGATGCCGGAACACGCATGGCCATTTCCGTTGGAGCTCTCGTCACGGCCACGGCTCTTTTTGTTGCATTGGTCATCATGATACACAGTTTTCGTGGGACCGTGGAACTCTGGGTCAATCAGAGCATAAGCGGGGATCTTTTCCTGCGTCCCTGGATGGCGGAAATCAACCGCTACAAAAATCCGCTTCCCCCTGAAACAGTGAATCTGCTCCAAGACCTTGACCCGGCTGTGGAAATCATCCCTTACCGCCGTATCTTCCTCACATATGGAGGGATTCCCTATGAATTTGAAGCCATTGATTTCCACAAGTTTGAGCGTCATGCCACCCTGCTGTTCCTGAAAGGAAATCCCGATGAAATTTACGCGAATCTAGCTGAAATCGACGGCATTTTGATATCCGAAGTGTTTTCCAACCAGACGGGCATGAAGGTTGGCGACCATTTTCGGGCGCAAATAGCAGGAGCCGATCTGGACCTTCCCGTTCTCGCCGTTTTCCGGGACTACAGGACACGGGGAGGTACTGTCTATTATTCACTTTCACGGTTTATGGACAAAACCGGAGACAGGACGTGGAGCGGCGCACGCATCTACCTGAAAAACCGTGATCAGGACATCGAGAGTGCCGCGATTTCCATCAAAGAAGACATTCTCAGGCGTTCGGGAGAAAAGGCCCAGGCCCTGGAAATCATCACGGGCAACGACCTTCGCCGGGTGATTTTGAGGATTTTCGATGAGACCTTTTCCATCACTACGGTCCTGCTCCTCATTTCCCTGTTCGTGGCCGCACTGGGCATCACTACCACGCTGACGGTCTTTGTCCTCGAACGCAGCCGCCAACTCCACACCCTCCTGGCCGTGGGAGCTTCCCGCAATCAAGTAAGGTCCATGATTTTCTGGGAAGCCATTCTCATGGTGATCACAGGTGAAGCGGTGGGTCTGTGCTGTGGCTTTTTTCTTTCTTATCTTCTCATTTTTGTCATCAACAGGCAGTCTTTCGGATGGACCTTTATTTACAGCGTGGACTGGACGGCCCTTTGCATAGCGATCCCTCTGATCCTTAGCACCGCTCTTTTGGCAGCTTTGCCCTCCAGCCAACTGGTTTTCAACCGCCCCCCATCACTCGTTTTGAGAGAATAAAAAGCCATCCCGAGCCCTTTTTTGAACATGTCATGAACAACGCGTCCGGGAATGTTCGATTCGACTATGAAAATCGTAGGCCGGATTTGAAAATCCGAAATCCATCGCCGGCAAAGGAATTCCGACTGCAGGCGGAGTGTTTTTACGGTAAAGAATGTACAGGGGGGTAGAAAACCCTTCATGCCATACAAGGAGCAAGCAACCATGCACCCGAGAAGCAACAGCGGGGTCTACACCGGTTCAAAAACGCTTTGGATCGCACTCATGCTTTCGATGCTCTCGATCTGCCTGCTGTCGGTTCCCTGTTCCATGGCGGGTCATTCAGATTATCTCAGCATCCTGGGACCCTGCGAACTCCAATTCCCTAAAGACCACGGCCCACATCCCGGATATGGCACGGAATGGTGGTATTACACGGGGAATGTACATTCCGGGGACGGCGCTTCTTTCGGTTTTCAACTCACTTTCTTCCGGCACCAGTTTGTCCCTCCCGGCAAACGAGACCAATGGCCGAAGGATGCTTCG
Source organism: Desulforhabdus amnigena (assembly GCF_027925305.1). Lineage (NCBI taxonomy): Bacteria > Pseudomonadati > Thermodesulfobacteriota > Syntrophobacteria > Syntrophobacterales > Syntrophobacteraceae > Desulforhabdus > Desulforhabdus amnigena. The sequence continues at coordinate 2,039,662 of NZ_BSDR01000001.1, forward strand.
GCATGGCGAACCGACCAAATCTACTTTGCCCATGCGGCTTTATCCGATATTTCCGGGGGGAGCTATTACCATGACGACCGGATATCGAGGGGAGCCCTCGGCCTGGCCGAGGCTAAATCCGAACCACAGGGTGCAACTGTTTTTGTAAAAGACTGGTCCTTACAATTGGGACCCGCTGAGCACCTCCTGAAGGCAACTACAGAAAGCTTCGCCCTTCAACTGTCCCTGATTCCCCAGAAGCCACCGGTTCTCCATGGAAAATCGGGCTATTCTCTCAAAGGCTCATCCCCCGAAAGCTCCAGTTGCTATTATTCTTTCTCCCGACTGAAGACAAAGGGAATCTTGATTTTCAAAGGAAAGGAAATTCCCGTGGAAGGAAATTCGTGGATGGATCACGAATTCAGTTCTGCGCCCCTGGAATCGGATCTTGTGGGATGGGACTGGTTCAGTCTGCAACTTACAGACGACACCGAGGTCATGGTTTATCTTCTCCGCCGCCGTGACGGAACTTTGAGCCCTGCGTCGAGCGGGACTTTGATCGATGCGGCCGGGCTGACAACCGGGCTGACAAAAGAAGACATCGCTCTGGAAGTCCTGAAGGAATGGCGAAGTCCTCATTCGAAAGCGAAATATCCCATTGGCTGGAGGCTCAGGATTGGCTCAATTCAGCTGGATCTGACCATCACGGCCAATCTCAAGGACCAGGAAATGACGACACAGGAAACGACGCAAATCACCTATTGGGAAGGAAGCGTTTCGGTTCGAGGAACCAAGAAGGATGGAGAAGCCATCGCAGGTGAAGGATACGTGGAACTCACCGGCTACGACAAACCACTCAACCTTCCGGAATGAAGGGATAAATAAAAAAACAACCAATACCGGCAAAAGCAATCATCCCGCCCGGCATGTTTTAAAGTCCCCCCTTTTTGAAGGGGAATTCAGGGGGGATGTATATTTGCATACCCCCCTTATTCCCCCGAAGGGGGGTATGCATCCGTTTACCCGTGCGTTTTTGCAGGAGCGGCATCCTGCCGCGACAAAGCGTGCGGCGGTTCCTGTTACGTATTGAAACCGTTCCTACAAAGAAATGGCTGCTTACAATTTTCGGTACTAAAATCATTCCGAAGCCATGGATGTTTTGCGAGGTGTTCCGTCAATAGAGCCACTTGCCCTTGGAATAACGAAAAATTTCAGTAACCCCGGAACTTTTTGTCAGTTGGTACGGACCGCGTTTGGCTTCTTCGGGACTCTTCGCCCGGCAGGAATACGTCTGTTTTTCATAATGTATGACTCCCACATACGGAGAGGCGGATACATCCGTTTTCTTGATTTCGAAGGATGAGGGTTCGGTCAGCACGGAATACTCGGCCAGATACGTTCCTGTCTTTTCCCCATCTTCAGTAACTTGAGCATGTTCTTCGCCGTACTTCCCATGTTCCCTCAGTTTTTGAATCCATTCTTTTTGAAATTGGACAAAACTTTCTTCTGCCTGCGCATCCTCGGAAGCTCGAGCAAACTCAACTGAAAAACATCCCAAAAGAGCACAAACCACGAAACAGATCCAAAGATTCTTCATCACCTTTGCCATATCCTTCTCTCCCAAATAGATTTCTCCTCAAAACAAAACTGCCGGGGCATAACGCTAACACATGCCCCGGCAGCCTTCAACTCTATTTTACTAACTCTATTTGACTACTGGATTTACTGCTCCACTTTGAGCTCAACACGACGGTTGAGTGCGCGACCTTCCTCTGTGGAATTGTCGGCGATAGGCCTCAATTCGCTGTAGCCCTTGGCCCTCATACGGCTTGCAGAAATTCCCTTGTCCAGGAAGTAATCATACACAGCCCGAGCACGTCTTTCGGAAAGTCTCTGATTGTACTCTACCGTACCCATGGAATCCGTATGGCCTTCGATGATTACACTGACATCGGGATGGCTCATGAGGATTTTTGCCCCTTCATCCAGCACAGGTCTCCATTCGGACTTGATGTTGTATTTGTCGAAGTCGAAATGGATGCCTCTCAGAACAATCACGTCTTCTTTCTTTTCAGGCACATCTTCATAGAAAACATCCCGGACAAACTGCTCCAGCGCGGCTTTGCTGTTGAGCAGGTCAGCACCTTGAACGATGATGCAATTTCCAGTAGCTGCAATCTTTTCGAGTCTGGCCTGGTCTTTTTTATTCTCGGCAAAAGAAATCACGTGAAAGCAGACTTCGGGATATTTGCTGTGGATCGCGGTGGCTTCCATCACAGGATCGGAACCGATATTCGCCCCACCGTCAGAGATGAGAATAACGGCTGTCTTTCCAGACATCCTTGCCAACTCGGGATCCAGCTGGATGATTCCCGGTCCCATGGGAGTGAGTCTTCCAAAAATTTCCTGGTCGTTTTTGATCTTTTCGATAGAAGTAGCAAACTTGGCTCGATCATAAACGATGGGCGCCTGAATCTGCTGAAAGGGCGCAAACAAATCGATGGATCCCTTGTAGCCCAATTCCGGAATCAATTCATTCATTTCCAGAAGCAGGTTTTTCACCAGAATCATCTTGATTTCTTTTAAGGATTCATGATGCATGTACATAGAACCGGATTGGTCTGGAAAGAGGATAAAATTATCAACTTTAGGAACCAATTTTGCCTGTGCACTTGCTCCACACATAACAAGCATGAACACCAGCATAATCGCCGCAATAACCCCCTGCTTGGCCTTACCGTCCATAACTTCCCTCCTTTTTGAATTGTTTCGGCAGTTTAAGAAAATATATAACAGGCTGGAAAATTGATACATGTTATTAATATCACTAAAACACGTGGCTCGTTCTGTCAACTGTTTTCAAGGCGCCGACAAATATGATTGAGCCGCATACGAACCCTTATAGAGTTACAAAAAATACACAACAACTTCAAATGCTTGCTTCCACAAAACCCTGTTGCTTTATTTTATCGATACACTCCATAAACGATGCCAACAGGTTTCAAATGTAAGACATTAACATAAATACAAATGATATTGATGAAACCATACGTTTTGAAAAAGATATAAAAGAAATTTCATTTATTTTGACTTATACCCCCATATTTCGCTTGAATACGATCAATAAGCACATCCCGTACATTCAAACCGGGTTCATCGAGCACCCATTGATGGATCTGCTCCAGAATTTCCCCCACAAGCGGACCCGGCTTGAGGGAGAGAGCCTGCATAACGTCCGTACCATTGAGCGCCAGGTCTCCGATATGCAAAGGTGGCCGGCTTTTCATTTGAACCGAAATCCTGGAACGCAAACGGTTCAGTTCCTCCAAGGATTTTTCCCGGCAATTGCCGGAAATGCGGTCTGCGTACGCCAGGTCCAAGAGGTCTTCCAGGAGGTCGGGACCCACTGCAGCCAGGAGCCGTCTCAATTGTGCCCCCCCCCAACGCAAGGTATTTCGCGGAATATGATTTCTTACCAGGATCATCACATCTTGAATCAGCTGCTGGGGCATACGCCAGCGGTCCATGACCGCAAAAGCCGCATGTGCACTCGCTTGGGAATTCAAGGATCGATTCTCCCTGCGACCGGCTCCGTGGACGGAAGTTTTTTGCCCAAGCCGATGGAAGAGGGCCGCCAACCGAACGCGCAACCGAAAGGGACTGTTGTGCACGGTGTAGAGTGTATGGCGATACGCATCGAAAGGGCAGGAGCTCCGGCGATTTCGCCGGCACTCTCTTTCGAGCTCGGGCAAAACTTTCCGGAGCACCCCGCAACGCCTCATCCATTCAAATGCCTTCTCCACATGCTTTCCCATGATCAGCTTGAGCATTTCATCCCGAATGCGCTCGACTGCGATTCCATCGATCCCGGCAAGAGAGTCCTTAACCGCAGCTGAAACATTGGGATGAATGCGGTAGCCATAGACACCGAGAAACCTCCCGGCCCTGAGAATGCGGAGCGGATCTTCATTCAGTCGGGACCGGGCATTCCCCACCGTTTTGAGCAAGTGATGACGAAGATCCTCACTTCCGCCATGCGGATCCAAAAGCCGTCCTTCAGGATAAGACAGGGCGAGCGCATTTACTGTAAAATCCCGACGCCCCAAGTCTGCCAGAATCCCTTCCCGCCCGGGCTTGCCGTAGGTTGTAACTTCTATGTCTCCCTGCGCTGTGTGAATGCGAACGGTCCCATGCTGAATTCCCACCGGAATAACCCGTGGAAAGAGCCTCATGATTTCTGATGGTGAAGCACTCGTGGCCAGATCCCAATCCTTGGGAGCCTGCCCCGAAAAAAAATCCCGTAAAGCCCCCCCCACCAGCCACACATCAAAGCCGGAATGGAACAAATGTTCCATGATCTCTAGTACATGATTCGGAACAAAATCCAATCCACAGAGTTTGCCGTAAAGGGTTTCCGTTTCTCTCATATCAATGGGTTCCATCCTGTCCTTTCGCATTTACAGGAGTCAAAAGCAAATCGCTATTCAACCGGATTTTTGCAGCAATTTGGATGGTCTTCATTATGCTGTCGCTTCCAACATCCCCTTCGATCCCCCTTCAAAAGGGGATTTTACCCTGGGAATCCCCCTCTTGAAGAGGCATGGGGGGGTGTTCATTTTTCAAAATGAGAACTCCTGGGATTTTTGGCCTTGATCTTTTGCATATTCTCAATATAATAGAAACATATTTGTTTAGAGAGTTTGTCGAAAAGTTCTCATTTATCGGATGAATTGGATATAGGAGGGGAAAATGATGGATACTGCCGAAGCTTATCGCAAGATGGAAGAGGCAAACAAGATCATTCAGGATTTTTCAATCGGGCAGTATGCTCTTTACCTCTTCGCCTTCCTTCTGGAAACGGCTTTGTGTTTCTGGTGGGCTGTGAACATGTAGAATCATAAAATATGAGTCAACCCGTTCTTCCGGTGAAGCATCAAGATTTAATCCGGCAGGCTTTTTATTTCTACGGAATATACTAAATTGCAAAGAATTCATTCAGGTCTCTCTCTTCTCTTCCTATCATTCCTTAGCCTTCGGGGTCAGGTTCGGGGACCTTATGCCTTATCTTTGCAAACGCCATAAACAATTTTAACGCGATGAAGATCAAAGGCCATGGGTTCTCCCCCATGGCCTTTTCTTTTTGGTAAGAATCCTCTTCCTCGTAGGCAAACAGTAGAGAGGAGGTGATGGGTCCATGGGATTGACTGGCCCAGCGGATTTATCTGATGCATTTAAAAAATTGCCATTATGCGGTACGGGAACCTTTCACTTGGAAAAGGATAGGGAAAATAGCGAAATGGAAAAGGACGAAAAGATGAGCCGAAAAATACATATATTCGATACGACTCTGCGAGACGGTGAACAAGTCCCGGGGGCCAAATTGAACAAGAGGCAGAAAATTGAAATCGCGCAGCAGTTGGCAAACCTGGGAGTGGATGTCATCGAAGCGGGTTTTCCGTGTTCTTCCCCGGAAGACCTTCAAGCTGTTAAAGCCATCGCAGAGCAGGTCAAGGGCCCCGTGATTGCCGGTTTGGCGAGGGCGGTTCAGCAGGATATCGACCTGGCGTGGGAGGCCCTTCAAGGGGCGGAACGCCCACGTATCCATGTTTTTCTGGGCTCTTCGGACATTCACCTCAAGAGCAAACTCCGCAAAGGCCGCGACAACGCTCTTGCCATGGCCGTAGAGGCGGTACGTTATGCCAAAAAATATTGTCATGATGTAGAGTATTCCACCGAAGACGGATCACGCACTGATTTTGACTACCTGTGCCGTGTCATCGAGGCGGCGATCGATGCCGGAGCCACCGTCATCAACGTCCCGGATACAGTGGGATACGCCGTCCCGGAACAATACGGGGAACTCATCCGCAAGCTGCGTGAGAGCGTTCCCGCCCTGGACCGGGTATTGTTGAGCGTTCACTGCCACAATGATCTGGGCCTTGCGGTGGCCAACAGTCTGGCGGCCATCCGGAATGGAGCGGACCAGGTCGAATGCACCGTCAATGGAGTAGGAGAAAGGGCGGGAAACGCATCCCTGGAAGAGATCGTAATGATCCTGAAAACGCGTCACGACACCTATCAGGCTTACACGGATATCAAGACGCAGGAGATTTACCGCACCAGTCGCATGGTGAGCCGGCTGATGAACATTCCCGTGCAGCCGAACAAAGCCATCATAGGCGCCAATGCCTTTGCCCACTCCTCAGGCATCCACCAGGACGGCATCCTGAAGGATCGGAGCACTTATGAAATCATGAAGCCCGAAGATGTGGGGATTCGACAACATAAAATGGTTCTCACCGCACGCTCCGGCCGTGCCGCTCTCAAGCACCGGCTGACGGAAATGGGGTATGAACTGGAACAGGATAAATTCGAACGTGTCTACAAACGTTTCCTGAACGTCGCTGACCGCAAAAAGGAAATCACCAGTCAGGACCTCAATTCCATCGTTGAAATTGAACTGACCAAGGTCCCCGAGACTTTCACCTTTCACAGCCTCCAGATCATGAGCGGCAATACCATGATTCCCCTCGCTTCGGTCACCCTGCTGAAGGAAGGACAAATGCTCACCGATGCCGCCACCGGAAACGGCCCTGTCAATGCTGTTTTCAATGGCATCGAGCGGATTGTGGGACAACAGGGTAAACTGAGAGATTACGACCTCAAGGCGGTTACCATGGGAAAGGACGCTCTGGGTGAAGCCATGGTGCGCGTGGAAATTGAGGGTGTGGTCTATTCAGGGATTGGAACCAGCCCCGACGTCATCGAAGCGACCGCCCGCGCTTACTTGAACGCTTTCAACCGTTTTTTTGCGGGATCGCACTGAAAATCCGGGCGTATCTCCGGCAAACAGGATGGATATCCTGTAGGATTTGAATTCAAAACCAACACGTTATTCTTTGACAGTTCCTTAATGCGCTGGTCTTCGTAATTACGCAACCGTTTACCCATACGTCTTCGTAGGAGCGGCATCCTGCCGCGACAAGGTATGCGGCGGTTCCTGTCACAGTTGGAAGCCGTTCCTATGAAGAAATGGCCGCGTAATGACAATCTTCGGTATTTAGAACCCTTAGAAGCTATCCGCCCCCCTGTGGATTTTGCGATACCCCCCTTGGTTCCCCCTCGAGGGAGGAATTGAAGGGGGGGTGTCCGCTGCCGAGGAAAGTTTTCGGATAGGCTTTTAGTGCGATATTGTCACGGTAACCAAGAGACACGGAGAACACAAAGATTTCATTTGAAAGTCTTTCTCTGTGCCTTCTGTGTCTCCGTGGTTCAGATGAAATCCGACAATGTCGAGTTAAACGTCTATTGCTCCGGCGCCGTTCATTTGATACGGTAAAAACATGATGTTTCGCTTACTTCGAATCTTTGCCGGCCTCTTGTTTTTATCCCTGGGGATTGTCGGACTGGTGCTTCCCATCCTGCAGGGATGGCTCTTTTTATCGCTGGGAGTTCTGACCCTCTCTGTGGATATTCCTCCCATTGCCCGGCTCATCTGTCGGGTAGAAAGCCGGTTTCCCTGGATCCAGAATTCCCTCAAGCGTGTGCGAAGAATCTTCACAAGGGGAAAAAATACTCTTCCGCCCTGCCCTCCTGAAAAACGATGATCTTCGGCACAAAGTCACTGCTTCCCGGTATTCCCGTCTTCCATCGATCCTTCGCTTTTCCCTCTCATTCTATCAGAGGCGGCACTTCTTTGCTTTTGTCGACCAGAAGCTCATCGTGGTATTCAATGCCGTATATATAGAGCATGATCATGGCAAAGCTCAGAATGAGAGGTCCATAGAGAACCCCTATGAGTCCAAAGTATTGAACACCGCCGATGATGGCAAGGAACACGTAAAAGGGAGACATATTCGCTTCTCCCCGCATGAGAAAAGGGCGCAGAAAGTTGTCGATGGACCCTACCAGTAGAACAGACCAGCAGATCAGAAAAATGAAGGATTTCCATTTGCCGAGGAGAGCCAAGTAAACGGCTGCGGGTCCCCAGACCAGAGTGGTTCCCACCACAGGGATCAGAGAAGCAAACCCCATGACCGTACCCCAGAAAAGACCCGGCATTCCCACAATCGTCAGCCCGATTCCTCCCACGATTCCCTGAAACAGGGCCGTCAGGAAACTCCCCATCAGCACAGATCTTGCCACCTTTCGAATCCCATGAAGGATCCTGTCTTCCTGATCTTTGCGCAAGGGTGAATAGTAGCGCAATTTCTCCACCATTTCGGCGCCGTCCCGAACCAGGTAAAAGACAACGAACATCATGATGAAAAAGTCGGAGAGAAGAGAAGCCACATTCCCAAGAAGTGAAGCCCCCTTCGATATGACAAATTGCCCCATGTTTTTGCTTATTTGTAAAAGATTGCTCGGAATATCGATTTTCTGCAAATCCAGGAAGGTCAAGCGCGCCTCGATCCGGTGATAATAGGAAAGGACCTTGGGGTCTTCGATCAATTGCTGAAGATTTCCGGCTTTCATCCACTCATTGATACGATTGACGGAATCGATTCCCTGGGCCACCAGGGCCGACACAAAAAAGAACACCGGCAGGGCCAAAGCAAAAGTAATGATAAAAACAATGGTCGAAGCCGCGAGATTCGCTCTCCCCCCATAGCTTCGTTCCAGATAGACCTGGACAGGGTGAAAGAGCGAAGCAAGCACAATGGCAAGGATCAATATGTGAATGAACGGGCGCAAAATGAGATAGGCTAAGAAAAGAGAGAAAAACAGAACTACGAGCAGAAAAGGCCGGTGCCGCTTGCCGGCTGCGGGGACATCATATTCCGGTTCATCACGATTTTCCATACCTCACCCTTCATTGTTCCGTTAAAGCTTGCCAGCCTTTTGCCTGTAGAGTTGGGCTTTCTGGGAATCCCCTTTTTCTTTGAAGAGGTCCGCCTGAAACAGGTAGACCTCCTTCAGTTTTGCGGGTTCTCCCTGGAAAAGGATTTCAGCCTTCCTGGCAAATTCCAATGCCTTGGTCTGGGAACCCTTCATACGCCAGGCTTTGGCCAGCCCCCAAAAGGCATCGCCGTTGTACACATCCACCTGAATGGCCTGTTCCAGCAGAGGGATGGCGGCATCCGGTTTTCCCTGAGCCAATGCGCTTTTCGCCTCATCCACGAGATGCATGGAAGCCAGATGCTGTGGAGGCTCAGGCTCGGGTTCAGGTTTTTTCTGGGATGCAGGCGGCGTCGTGGAAGTTTCAGAACTTTTGGGCAGATCCATCTCCCGAATCTCCGGGGCACTCTTGATGACAGGCCCTTTCGTCCGGGGTGGCTCAGTAACGCTTTGCTTCATGGGAGGAGAGGGCTTTTCCATGGAGGGCTTCGGGGGAGGCGGTGGCGGAGTCTGCCACTCCAGAGGAATGGCAATATAGCGCTTGGGAGCACAGGCAGAGAGTGAAACCGCTGCCAGTATCAGAAACATCCATGCGAAAGTACTTTTAACCGGGAAGCTCTCCATTGGGATCCCTTTCACAAATGATAACCTTCCATTTTCACCGGGCACACAATTCCTTCGAGCATCCGGCACTCATGCTCCTTCCCGCTCCTCTTCGCCCCGCCGCCTTGCCGACTATTCCTTGACAATTCCTATGCTCACTCGTCTGTGCTCACTCGTCGCAATGCAGAATACAATAATTTCTTGGAGCGTTTTCCACGAGAAAATATTCCAAATATTTATGGGGACATTGAGCGGTTGCCAGTTGCTGAGAATCTCTACAGATCATTCTTTGTACGACTCCCGGGGGAATACGGAAGGACTGGGGATGAAACCAGGGGCGAACCGAGTTCATATAACGCGCCCAGATCTTGGCAGCCCCACTGGAACCGCTCAGATGCGTCGGCTGGTTGTCGTCATAACCCACCCACACCAATGTCAGCAGGTCCGTCGTATAGCCGATGAACCAGGAATCCCTGTAATCACTGGTAGTTCCCGTTTTTCCCGCACACAGGAAATCGATTCCCAAATTTTTGAGGTTCTTCGCTGTTCCCCTTTCCACAACCCCTTCCAGAGCGCTCGTAATGAGAAAGGCTTTCGATGGGGCCGTCACGGAAACAAGATCCACATCACGCCTCTCCTGAACATCGCCATCCTCCGTCACCACTTCCTTTAAAGTCAATAGATAAGGCTTTTGGCCGTCGTTATCGAGGGTTGCATAGGCTCCAGCCAGTTCGAGAGGCGTCACTTCGAATGCCCCCAGAGCCAACGAGGGAACCGGTTCCAAGGGGGATTGAATTCCCAGGGTTCGAAGTGTCTCGATGACATGTTCCAACCCCACGTTCATGGCAAGATGGACCGTTGCCGCATTGAGAGACTCTTCCAGGGCAGTACGGAAAGAAACGCTTCCCCTGTAGCGATTGTCATAATTCCTCGGACTCCAGGTTTGGCTGCCGTTGGAGTAGGTTTTGGATTCATCCGTGAGGCGGCTGGCCAGGGTAAACTGGTCCAGAGCGCTCAGATATACGAAGGGTTTTATGGCGGAACCGGGCTGCCTGTGAGCATAAAGGGCGCGATTGAATCCGCTTTCTCCATAATCCCTCCCCCCCACCAGAGCGAGAACACTTCCCGTCTTGGGTTGGACGGCGATGAGCACGGCCTGCAGCGGTTTCTTCGACGCAGCGTCCTTGCGCACCGAAAGATCTTTTTCCAGTTCCTTCAGCCCTTCGGCCACCGCAACCTCTGCGGCAATGGCCATCTCGGGATGGAGTGTCGTGTAAATATTCAAACCTTCCGACTCCAAGACTTCAGGCTCATACAACTCCTGCAACTGCTGACGGACATAGTCCACAAAGTATTGCCCCACGCTCAATGGAGAATGGGAACCCGCAACTTTAAGGGGTTCGCTGCGCGCTGTCTCAAATTCCTGGGAATTGATTTTCCCCAACTCCAGCATACGCTTCAAAACCGTGTTGCGCCGCTCTTTGGCGGCTTCGGGATTCGTCAGGGGAGAATAATAACCGGGCGCACAGATCATCCCCGCCAGGGTTGCGGCTTCCGCCAGAGTGAGGTCCTCCACGTTGCGGCCGAAGTAGTAACGGGCGGCTTCTCCCATCCCGTGTATGGCGATGCTTCCCTTCTGTCCCATGTAGATTTCGTTCATGTACATCTCAAGGATTTCATCTTTCCCATAAAGCGTCTCGATGATGATCGCCATGGAAGCTTCAAGGATTTTTCGCTCGATGCTGCGCTCGGGCTGCAGAAAATAGTTCTTCACCAACTGCTGGGTGATGGTGGAACCTCCCTGCACAACACGGCGTGCCCTCAGGTCGGTCCAGAGGGCACGAAAAATGCCCCTCCAATCCATTCCTCCATGAACGTAGAAACGGTGATCTTCGATTCCCACCACCGCATCGATCAGGTGACGGGGGACCTGCTTGATGTTGATGAGCAGACGGCTTTCGCGTTCATGGCCGAACAGGCGGGCTATTTCAAGAGGTTCCAGCTCCAACAATGCCAGATTGCCCTTTGCGTTTCGAATCCTGGTGAGCATGTTTTGCTGGAAATCGAATTGCACGCGCTGGGAAGAAAGAGCATGCCCGGGAAAGCGGAATTCCCTCAGATAGACCATGAGAGAGTCCTTTCCCATCTTGAATTCCCCTGCACGCAGGGGCTCCCTGGAATCTTCCTGATAGCGGCGCTCTACCAGCATTTGCCTCAGGTGCTCAGCGGAAAGCGACTGCCCTGGATAGAGAGGAACCGTTGCAGAGAACACCCTGGAAGGAACACTCCACCTGCGGGATTCAAAGCGTTGCTTGACCTCCACATAGAGGTAGAAATAAAAGCCCGCCAGAAAAAGAATGCCCAAAAGGAGAAAAAGAAAAAAAATCTTCAACCAAAGCGAACTCTTAACCGGCTTTCGCCTTACATTTTTTGCCATAGATTTAGACAACGACCCTCTCGGCAGGCTCAAATGATTCCGTGCGGAATGCATTCGTGCAAGCCATGTATCCCAAAGTCATGACCTTCAGAATTTTCTTTCCAGCCTTACGACACATTCGATATGGGGCGTGTGAGGGAACAGATCAAACGGTTGAATCTTTTGAATTTCATATCGATCCAGAAAATAAGTGAGGTCCCTGGCAAGAGTCGATGGGTTGCATGAAACCGTGATGATTCGCTTTGGGGCCAATTCCAGCAGGGCTTTAACAACATTGGGATGCATTCCCGCCCGCGGCGGGTCGGTGATCACTACATCGGGAAGCCCGCCTTCCTGTACCGATTGCTGTGCTTCCTTGATCACGTCTTTCAGGTCCCCCGAGAGGAAAGAGCAATTGTCAATTCCATTCAGTTCGCAGTTCATATAAGCATCGCGAATGGCATCCTCCACCACTTCAAACCCCACGACACGCCCTACCCGAGAGGCGATGAAAAGGGCGATGCTTCCCGTGCCGCAGTAAAGGTCCCACACCGTTTCGTGCCCTTTGAAGTCGCCCAGCCGGGCGACAGCCTCGTAAAGCTTTTCAGCGGCGGAAGGGTTGGTTTGAAAAAACGAATGAGCGGAAATGCGAAACCGCAGAGAGCCGATCTCTTCCTCAATGAATCCCGGCCCCGACACCACTCGGCTGGAATCCCCAAATGCCACCTGAGCTTTTTTCTGCGTGACGGAATGGACGAAGGTCGTTATCGCCGGAAAGCGATCTAAAAGATACGCAGCCAGTGCATCCACAATTTTTTCGTTTTCCTCCTGAGGAGTTGTCAGAAGGTGCACCAGCAACTGATCCGTTCGTTTGGTTTCACGAATCACGAGAAAACGCCAGAAACCCTGGTGATCTTTCACGCTGTAGGCGGGAAGCCCGCTCTTGCGGCACCATTCGCGAGTTTCTTTCAAAATCGCGGACGCCAGATGCGATTGCAGAAAGCAGTTCTCCACATTGAAGACTTTGTCAAAGAAACCGCGCACGTGAAGGCCCAGGGCAAAGGACTTGCTGTATTCCACTTCCTTGAGGGCAATTTCCTGCGGCGAAAGCCACCGCCGGTCGGAGAAGGTGAACTCCATTTTATTCCGGTAATGTCTCTGCTCCGGAGAGGGAGTGGTAGGCTCGACCACCGCCTCCTCCACTCCAGCCAGATGCTCTATGGATTCCAAGACATGCACCCTTTTCCAACGCAGCTGCTCCGCATAGGAAAGGTCCTGCCAGCGACATCCTCCACAAACTCCAAAATGAGGGCAAAAGGGTTCGACATAATCTGAAGACTGGGACAAGATCCCCAGCACCTGGGCTTCGGCATATTGACGCTTTTTCCGGTTGACCCTCGCAAGAACACGCTGCCCCGGAAGGGCATGTTCCAGAAAAATCACAAACCCATCCACCCTGGCCACGGCTTTGCCGCCAAAGGCCAGTTTCTCTACGACCAACTCAATTTCAGCACCTTTTCGTATAAGATCCATTCTATATCTGATTCCCGTATAAGTTTTTCAACAACAGACAACAGCAGAGTCTCTCGCAAAAGTCTCGACCGCTCATCACAGAGAATGAAGAGGAACAGCACCGTTTCTCTTTCTGTACATTCTGCGGACTTGAAGGTGAACCGTACGATCACAAAACCCTTTTATCTAGCACAAACAAACCAATATCACAAAACTCATGCGGCTTACATTGATGCAGTTCTCGATCACCAGCATTCATGGACCATGAAAAATACTGGGTTCATGAAGAAAAATGCCGGCTCAATCCTGGAGAAAGCATGCATCTTCTGGTCCTTCAGACTCTTCGTAGTTCAAATACAGGGTCTTGCATGTATGCTCACACTTATAACCGTTAGCATCCCGTAGAACAATATGACAGCCATGGACTCACGTCTTTTCTTTGATGGCGGTGTATGCTAATAAAAATGCGTACAAAGGCAGGTCGGGATTCCTTGCCGGCATGCTTTTAGCCGGAATCCAGCCACATGGCAAATTCTCTGGATACCGGCTTTCGCCGGTATGACGGTGTGAGGATATTGAGAAGGTTCTGTTCAGGTGCTTATTTCATAGCAGAGGAGTGGTGTATGTGGTTGGAGCGGATTCAAACGTATGGCAGACTGATCAAGTTCAGCCATACCGTATTTGCCCTCCCTTTCGCTCTGGCAGCGGCTCTTTTGGCAAACCGTCAGCATCCCATGACCTGGTTCAATCTCGGGTGTATTATACTGGCGATGGCTGCAGCACGTTCCGCGGCCATGGGTTTCAATCGCTTCGCCGATTATGAATATGACCGCAGGAACCCCCGTACCGTTGAAAGACCCCTCACCTCCGGAAAAATCGACAAGCAATCCGTTCTCCTCTTCATTACCATCTCTTCAGCCATTTTCATCCTCACCGCAGCCATCCTGGGACGTCTCTGCCTGGTGCTTTCCGTACCGGTGCTGTTGATTCTCTTTTCTTATTCCTATACCAAGCGGTTCACGGCATTCGCTCATCTTTTTCTGGGATTTGCCATCGGGTTGGCACCCCTGGGCGCGTGGATCGCCATCACGGGAGCGTGGGATTCGAGGATTCTCCTGCTTTCCATGGCTCTCATGACTTACATCGCCGGTTTTGACATTCTCTACGCTTGCCAGGACGTCGAATTCGATAGAGAGCAGAATCTCTTCTCCATCCCTTCCCGCTGGGGCGTTCATCGGGCTTTCAAGATCTCGGCCTTCCTGCACGTTTTGACATTTCTTTTTTTGTTCTCCGTCTACTTCGTATTTGACCTCGGTTTCATCTATCTCGCGTTTCTGGCTTGCATCAGTTTTCTTCTCATTCTCGAACACAGGCTGGTCCGGCCGGACCACCTCGAAAAAATCGATCTTGCCTTCTTTCACGTGAACAGTGCTGTTTCGGTTCTGCTTTTCGTGGCAGTTTTAGCCGACACCTGGCTTTCATAAGCCATAAATCGCGACGATCATCTCGTTGATGCCGGTTTTTTCAAAACCCCATTGTCCCCGGCAACCCGTTCCTGACTATTTCAACACAGAGGGGAGGGCTCCATCCACTATGAAAACGGCTTACAAGAACCTTCAGGAATTCATCTCCGTGCTGGAAGAGGCTGGGGAACTCAAGCGCATCCAGGCTCCCGTTTCCAAAGACCTGGAGATCACTCAAATCACCGATCTGGCATCTAAGAGCCCTGGAGGAGGGAAGGCCCTGCTCTTTGAAAGGGTCGAGGAATCACCCTTTCCCGTTCTCACCAATGCCTTCGGAAGCGATCGCCGGATTTGCATGTCCTTTGGAGTTCCCGACCTGGACAGCCTCGCAGCCAGAGTACGGCAGTTCATTGAATTGGAACCGCCGAAGTCTCTCAAAGACGCCCTGCGATTGCTTCCCATGGGGTTGGATCTCCTGCGCTTTCTGCCGAGAAAATTGAAGAGGGCTCCCTGCCAGGAAGTGGTGCATATGGGAGAGGACGTGGACCTCTCCATCCTCCCCGTTTTGACGTGCTGGCCCCAGGACGGAGGACCTTTCATCACCCTTCCCGTCGTCATCACGCGAAGCCTCGTCACAGGAAGACGCAATGCGGGGATGTACCGGCTCCAGGTCTTCGATCGTTACACGACAGGAATGCACTGGCATATCCATAAGGACGGTTCCCATTACTTCCATGAGTATCGAAAAGCTCGAAAACGGATGCCCGTGGCGGTAGCCATTGGAACGGACCCGGCCACTACCTATGCGGCGACGGCCCCCCTTCCGAGAGGAGTGGACGAAATGATGCTCGCCGGATTCATTCGTCGCAAGCCTGTACCCATGGTGCGCTGTTTGACGGTGGACCTGGAGGTTCCCGCAGAAGCCGAGTTTGTTCTCGAAGGATACGTCGAACCGGACGAGCTTCGTGAAGAAGGACCCTTTGGAGATCACACGGGATACTATTCCCTGGTGGGGGATTATCCCGTTTTTCATGTCACGGCCATCACGCACCGCCATCACCCCGTTTATTCAGCCACCATCGTCGGACGTCCTCCCATGGAAGACTGCTATCTGGCCAAAGCCACCGAGCGCATTTTCCTGCCTCTTTTGAACACCGTTTTGCCGGAGATCCGGGATTTCTGGATGCCGTGGGAAGGAGTCTTTCACAACATCACCGTCATTTCCATGCAAAAGGAATATCCGGGGCACGCCCGGCGCGTAATGAGCGCCATTTGGGGCCAGGGGCAGATGAGTTTCTGCAAGGCGGTGGTGCTGGTGGACCCAGACGTGGACTTTCACCAACCGGCAAGGGTCCTGGAAGCCATTTTGAATGAAGTGGATCTCGGAACGGATCTTTATGTGACGGAAGGGATCCTGGACGTTCTGGACCACAGCGCCCCGGAAGCCCTCTTTGGCGGAAAGCTCGGCATCGACGCTACACACCGGCTGGAAGGGGAAAAAAACCGGTCGGAACCTCCCCCCCCTTCTCCGATTCCACCGGCCGAAAAGATCGAAAATGCCCTGAGAGCCGTTTCGGACCTTCTGACAGCCTTTTATGTTCCTGAACTCAACGTGCGGAACCGCTTGCTCCTGCTGAATCTGCACAAAGACGGCAAGATCACGGGAAGAAGACTCGTACCGAAGCTTCTCGCACAAGGCGACCTGGAGGCCTTTTCCATCTTTATCCTCTACGACCACAACATCGACCTCAAGGATTCCTCCCTGGTGCTCTGGAAGGTTTTCAATAACGTCGATCCCAAAAGGGACCTGATCCGGAAAGAAAATCGCATCGTCATCGATGCAACGAAAAAGGGTCGTGAAGACGATCATGACCGCCCCTGGCCGGACGACATCGTCATGGACCCGGAAATCGTGGAAAGAGTCAAACGGAGGGCAAAGGAACTGGGAATCGAGGAGTTTTTATAGCCTTAAGGACCATCCATGAGAGCAAAAGACTTGACGGAAAGTCAGAACTCGCAGGATTCAATCGATCCAGAGATTCCCAAGGTCTATTTCGGCTTCATGGAACGGTTCGGCCCGCACCTTGTCGTCCTCGGCGAAGGTCTGCAGCAGGAGCCACTTGCCGGATTCGAGCCTGAAGGCATCCAGGGTCCTGGCAAGGGGGTCGATGAGCCAGAAGTGCGATACACCATATATTGAGCGTAGATAGGCATCTTTCGCACCTTATCCACCCGCACCGTGCTTGGCGAGATGATTTCACACACCCAATCCGGAGGAACCGAAATCCAGTTGGTTTCCTCCGAGTACGGAAAGCGCCCTTTTCTCCATGCCGCAAGGTCCGGAACCAAGATATCTTCTCCCAATGAAATTTCCGGCTTGTCGAGAATGATCCATCCCCCCGGGCCGCCACCACGTCCAAAATCGTAGGGCGGTATGATTTCGCCTCCCAAACGGGAAGCGGCCAGAGTATGTCTCCGCGACGGTCGCGGAGCAACGACCAGCTCGCCGTCGATGATTTCACCCGTCATGTTTTCCGGAATGCCGCAAAGGTCTGAATAGGTTGCTTTCTTTCTTGCAGGCTCTGCCCTGGTCAACCCTCCATGGTTTCCATCTTGTGAAAAGAACCGTCATGATGTCAAGGTTTTTAGCAAACATGTCGCGTTTCGCCGGCTCAAGGCGACCTACGAAGCTGCCCTTCGCTCGAGACGGTTGAACACCGTATCCCTGTGCACCTGGAACCTGTTCAGGCTGGACAAGGCAAGGGGAGCGGAACAGGGTGGTTTCTTCGTCGCAGAAAAGGCAAATTTCACGATACTGCGTACTTTCCTTGCATTTATCTGCGCCCCCACTATCCCAAAAGGTCAGGAATCTGTTATTTATTTATAGATTGTTCAGTATTTGCCGGCTCTCTCGTCCCTTCTGTAGAGAAGATCGACGTGACGGATTGTCCGACAGACCTGTGGAGCTTTCGAAGACGTTCCATAGACTGACTACAGAAAAAATATTGATAGGAGATAAAATATACAAGAATGACGGCATTCGCTTTTACAGATGATTTGCATCTGCTCCTGAACACATTGCCGCCAACCCTGCGGGAGGTTCTGCGTGGAATGGAGGAACAGGACCTTTTAGAAATTGTTCTCGATTTGGGAAGACTTCCGCAGGCGCGTTATCCCGAACGCTGCGTGCATCTGGCTGAAACAGCGGTCACTCGCGCCGATATCGAACAGGTGGTGAGCTGCGTGGGAGAATTCGGCGCAGACAACCGTGCGGGCATCGAGGGAACTCTGCACCGTATCTCGGCCTTGAGGAACCGCAAGGGGCACATCATCGGGCTGACGCTTCGTGTGGGCCGCGCCGTTTTTGGCACCATCGATCAAGTCCGCGACCTCATCGAGAGTGGCAAGAGCGTGCTGCTTCTGGGACGCCCGGGAGTGGGAAAGACAACGAAACTGCGGGAGGTCGCCCGCGTGTTGGCCGACGAATTCAACAAAAGAGTCATCGTGATCGACACATCCAACGAGATCGCAGGGGATGGCGATATCCCCCACCCGGCCATCGGCAGCGCACGGCGCATGCAGGTTCCGCATCCCGACCGGCAGCATGCGGTGATGATCGAGGCCGTGGAAAATCACATGCCGGAAGTCATTATCGTGGACGAAATCGGGACCGAGGCGGAAGCCATCGCGGCGCGAACGATCGCAGAACGGGGTGTTCAGCTCATAGGCACCGCTCACGGCAACACCTTACAGAACCTCCTCCTGAACCCGACGCTTTCGGACCTTGTCGGAGGTGTGCAGACGGTGACGCTGGGAGATGAAGAAGCACGGCTGCGAGGCACGCAGAAAACCGTAAGCGAACGCAAAGCTCCCCCCACCTTTGCTTCCGTCGTGGAAATCGTGGACCGGGAGGATGTCATCGTCCACCGGGATACGGCCAGCGCGGTGGATGCCCTGCTGCGCGGCGCCAACCCGGGAGGCGTTCGGCGCACGCCCGGCGGTGGAGTGAGCGAGGACGAACCAGCAAGGCAGATTCAAACAACGCCGCCCAAGACCGTTCCTCTCATACCCGAACAAAGGAACATGAAGATTTATCCGTACGCTCTCAGCCGCGACCTGCTGGAAAGGGCGATTCGCGATCTGGGTCTGAATGCCCGGGCCGTGTCACGCATCGAACATGCCGGATTGATACTGGCCTTGCGATCGAGAACGTCCGACCTTCGATTGCAGCATGTTCTGGAGGTAACCAGGCTTCCCATGCAGGCGGTTCGAAAAAACACGACTTCCCAGATAAGAAGAGTGCTCAAGGGATTGTTCAACGTTGTAGAGGGAGTGGACGATGCTGAAGTCAATGATGCGGTATGCGAAGTAGAAGCGGCAGTGCATCGAGTGATGGAGGAAAGAGTAAGCGTATCCCTCTCACCGCGCTCCGCATCCATTCGAAAAATCCAGCACCGCGTTGTTTCCCGCTATCATCTCGTCGCGGAAAGCATGGGCAGCGAACCGCAACGTCACCTGGTGGTTTATCCGGCACATTCCCGGCGCGATGTCGGAACGGAAGCCGATGACTTGATCATCCATTGAAACGATGTTCAGAGGGAAGCCACTGAGAAGCTGTCTGAAAATTACTCTGCTTGGGAACCGAACCTGCCTCGATTCCCAAGCAGAGGGGGAAATTTTCAGTGCGTAGGTTGCATTGAATGGAATGAAACGCAACGGACAATAATGACATGTCGCGTTTCGAGACTCAACGCGATCTACGTGCTAATAGCCTGTCCTTGTTGGCGCTCCCCCTTCAATTCCCTCATCGAGCGGGGATTGAGGGGGGTACCAAAGCCCATTGGAAATTTTCGGACAAGCTCTTAGAACCTATCCAGGAACCACCTGTGGACTTTGCGACACCCCCCTTGGTCCCCCCTCGAGGGGGGAATTAAAGGGGGGTGTCCGCTGCCGAGGTAGGTTTTCGGATAGGCTCTTAATCGCCACCCGTATGGGTTATCACCAGTTCGTTGTTCTGAACATCCACATGAATGGTCGCTCCATCTTCGATGTCTCCAGAGATAAGAGCCCGGCCAATACGGGTTTCCAATTCATGCTGCAGGTAGCGTTTGAGAGGGCGCGCTCCATATACGGGATCGTAACCGGCCTCCGCGATGAAATCACGCGCGGAATCGGAAATATCCAGGGAAATGCGCCGGTCTTTCAGCCGCTTGCACAGGTCTTTAGTGAGAAGATCGATGATGGCCTTGATCTCCCCTAAAGTCAGGGGCTTGAAAAGCACGATGTCATCCACGCGATTCAAAAATTCCGGCCGGAACTGACGCCTCAGTTCTTCCATCACCTTCTTTCGAGCGGATTCCTTGATTTCACCCTGTTCGGTTACCCCCTCAAGTAGATAAGGCGATCCGATGTTGCTGGTCATGATGATCACGGTATTCTTGAAATCCACCGTTCTCCCCTGAGCATCCGTCAGGCGTCCGTCATCGAGAATCTGGAGCAGGACGTTGAAGACCTCGGGGTGGGCCTTTTCGATCTCGTCAAAGAGGATCACGCTGTAGGGCTTTCGGCGTACGGCTTCCGTGAGCTGCCCGCCTTCTTCGTATCCCACGTATCCCGGAGGCGCTCCAATGAGGCGCGACACGGTGTGTTTTTCCATGTACTCGCTCATATCGATGCGCACCACGCTCTCTTCCGTATCGAAGAGGGCTTCCGCCAGGGCCTTTCCCAGTTCCGTTTTCCCCACACCCGTCGGACCGAGGAAGATGAACGACCCTATGGGGCGCCGCGGGTCCTTGATGCCGGAACGCGCTCGAATGACGGCATCCGCTACCAGCCGAACCGCTTCGTCCTGTCCCACAATCCGCTTGTGGAGAACCTGATCCAGGCGAAGCAGTTTTTCCCGCTCCCCTTCGACAAGGCGGGTCACGGGAATCCCCGTCCACCGGGAGACGATCTCGGAAATCTCCTCTTCCGTCACCATTTCGCGAAGGAGGCGACTGCCTTCCTGATCACCGGAAAGCTTCTCCTCTTCCTCCTTGAGACGCCTTTCCAATTCGGGGAGACGCCCATGTCGAAGTTCCGCGGCCTTGTTGAGATCGTACTGCCGCTCGGCAATCTCCACATCGTGGCGGACTTTTTCGATTTCCTCACGCACGGCCTGGACCTTCTTGATGGATTCCTTTTCGGATTCCCACTGGGCCTTCATGCTGTCGGCCTTGCCCCGCAGTTCGGCGATTTCCTTGCGGATGGCTTCGAGGCGTTCCTGGCTCGCCTTGTCCCGTTCTTTCTTGAGGGCCGCCTCTTCGATTTCGAGCCGCATCATCCGGCGGGTCACTTCATCGAGCTCCGTCGGCATGGAGTCGATTTCCGTGCGGATCATGGCGCACGCTTCGTCCACCAGATCGATGGCCTTGTCGGGGAGGAAACGGTCGGAAATATAGCGGTTCGAGAGGACCGCCGCAGCTACCAGGGAACTGTCCTGAATCTTCACCCCATGGTGGACCTCGAAGCGCTCCTTGAGCCCTCGCAGGATGGAGATGGTATCCTCTACGGTGGGCTGGTCCACGATCACCGGCTGGAACCGGCGTTCCAGTGCCGCATCTTTTTCAATATACTTGCGGTATTCATCCAGAGTCGTGGCCCCGATACAATGGAGCTCGCCGCGGGCCAGCATGGGCTTGAGCATATTGCCCGCATCCATGGACCCTTCCGCTTTGCCCGCACCAACGATGGTATGCAACTCGTCGATGAACAAAAGAATGCGTCCTTCGGATTCCTTGATTTCCTGCAGCACGGCCTTGAGCCGTTCCTCGAACTCCCCGCGGAACTTGGCTCCGGCCACGAGAGATCCCATATCGAGGGCGAAAATGGTTTTCTCCTTGAGCCCTTCGGGAACGTCGCCTCGAACGATTCTATGGGCCAGCCCTTCCACGATGGCCGTTTTTCCCACACCGGGCTCGCCGATGAGCACGGGATTGTTCTTGGTCTTACGGCTGAGAATGCGGATGACCCGTCGAATCTCGGAATCCCGCCCGATGACGGGATCGAGTTTGTTCGACCTGGCTTCATTGACCAGGTCCCGCCCATATTTTTGAAGGGCTTCGTAGGTCGTTTCGGGGGATGCGCTCGTTACCCGCTGATGGCCCCGCACGGCCGTCAGGGTCTGGAGAAAGACATCCCTGCTGATGTTGAATTCCTTGAGGATCCTGCCCGCCGGAGAACTTGGGCCTTCCTCGATGAACGCCAGAAAAATATGCTCCACGGAAACATATTCGTCCTTGAGCCTCTGGGCTTCTTCCTGGGCCTTGATCAGAAGCCGGTTCAAACGCTGAGTGACATAGACCTTGCCCGATTCCACGCCGGGACCGCTCACGCGCGGTTTTTTTTCCAGTTCCTGCTCGAGACGCTCCCGGATTCCCTCCACGGGGACTTCCATCCTCTTGAGCAACCGGGGCACCAGCCCATCGGACTGCTCCAGCATGGCCAGGAGAAGATGCTCACCATCCACTTCCATGTGCCCGTAGCGGATGGCTTTGGTCTGCGCGGCTTGAAGCGCTTCCTGAGATTTAATAGTCAAATTGTTGAGATCCATAAATTCCGGATTCCTCCTTTTCATTTCATATATTCGCTTTGACGCAGGGAAAGAGGCCATGAAGACAAAAACCTATTGCCCCATGCTTCATCAGCCATGAACTATGAGCCATGACCCCATCCCTATTCCTCGTCAAAGAACTGTTCTTCCAATTGCCGGATGTGAGATTCCAGAGATTCGATTCGCGCCATCAGTTCCAGGATCACTCCGATACCTGCGTAATTCACACCCAGTTCGTTTCTCAATCTAAGTATCCTGCGCACGAGAGGAATGACCTCGGCATCGAACAGAGCTTCCCCTTCCGCAGAATGTTCCACGTAATCCACCAGACCGAGCTTCACAAAGCGGTCGATCAGTTCAGGATGAACACCGCACCGGTAGGCCACTTCCGTCAGGCCCAGATAAGGCGAATACTCGACAGTCCTTTGGACCCGGACCAAAAAGTATTTTTCCTCTTTCATAGGGACGCATCCTCCTGCAGCTATGACCGCGGTCTGAACCTGGAAACCCTCCGGAGTTCTTCAAAGAGTTCCCGTTCCCGTTCCGTTGGTTTTTTAGGAACCACGATGTTGACCACGACATAGAGATCTCCCGGAACTCCCTTGGGACTGGGCATCCCTTTGCCCCTCAGCCGGAGTTTCTGGCGGCTCTGAGTACCCGGCGGTATTTTAAGAGTTACCGGACCCGACAGGGTAGGAACCTCCACTTCGGCTCCCAATGCGGCTTCCCAGGGAGTAAGGGGTAAAATGTAAGTCAGGTCCTTCCCTTCCACCTGGTACACGGGATGGGGATCGATCTCGACTTTGAGATAGAGATCCCCGCGAGGTCCACCTCCTATCCCTTCGCCGCCCTGCCCTGCCAGTCGGATCTTTTGTCCATTCAGTATCCCTCTGGGGATCTTGACTTCGTAATTCTTGGACTGAACGGAAACCTGACCCTGAGGCGTGATGCTTTGCATCTGCAAGGTTATGGATTTCGTCGCCCCGTGAAAGGCATCCTCGAGGGAAATGCGGATGGTGGCTTCCTGATCGGAACCCGCCTGGCTCCAAGTCTGAGCACGCGCGCCTCTCATCCCTGCAAAGGGCTCACCACCACGGCCGCCGAAAAGGGCTTCGAAAAAATCGCTGAATCCCCCGGTACCCCCCCAGTGGAATTCGGTACGGCCAGGCCCGCCGGCCCTGCCGAAATCGAAGTGAGTTTCCCAACCCGGAGGCGGTCTGAAGTCCTGTCCATCCTTCCAGTGGGCTCCCAATTGATCATATTTCTTGCGCTTTTCCGGATCCTTGAGAACCTCGTAAGCTTCGTTGATTTCCTTGAACTTGTTCTCGGCGTCCGGCGATTTGTTCACGTCAGGATGGTATTTCCGGGCAAGCTTGCGGTAGGCCCGCTGGATTTCCTCCTGCTTCACCGACCGGTCCACCCCCAGGACCTCATAGTAGTCTCTAAATTTAACAGCCATAATGTTCCGTTGCGTCCTCTTCGATTTTTTGGTCTATCTCCACGAAACCGTGAAGATTCGCAGAACGTTTTATAAGTATCGTTTCACCTTTGTCACCCCCGCTTCAAGGGATAAATATCCAAGACTCTTTCCTAAATCCCCCTCCCCCAGGGAAGGAGGACTTATTTCCGCCGGTACTAGCGGGAAGATTCAGTAAACTCAGCGTCGATGACATCCTCATCAGCGGCGGATTCCCGATAGGTCCCGCGGGGACCTTCCGCACCAGTCCCTCGCGCCTGCCGGTAGGCAGAAGCCGAGATCATCTGGAGCGCCTGCTGAAGGTCGCTCGCCAGCTCCTGATAACGTTCTTTCCCCACGCTCTCATCTTTGACGGCTTTACGTGCGGTTTCAATGAGTTCTTCCGAACGCGCTTTTTCATGGATGGGAACCTTGTCGGCCAGATCTTTGAGAGTCCGTTCCAACTGGTAGGCCAGCGAATCCACATGATTCCTGGCTTCCACGATTTCACGGCGCCTCTTGTCTTCAGCATGATGCCCTTCCGCATCCCGAATCATGCGTTCCACTTCATTTTTTGAAAGATTTGTAGATTCGGAAATGGTGACGGTCTGTTCTTTGCCCGTTTCCTGATCGCGAGCCGTCACATTCAGAATGCCGTTGGCATCGATATCGAAAATCACTTTGATCTGCGGAAGCCCGCGCGGTGCCGGTCGAATTCCTTCCAGACGGAACCGCCCCAGAACCCGGTTGTCCGCAGCCATTTCCCGTTCACCCTGCAGGACCACGATATCGACGGCCGTCTGGTCGTCCTCGGCTGTCGAAAAAATCTCTTCGCGCCGTGAGGGAATGGTCGTGTTCCGTTCGATGAGCCTGGTCATGACCCCGCCGAGTGTCTCCACACCCAGGGAAAGCGGCGTCACATCGAGGAGCACCACATCCTCCATCTGGCCCTTGAGAACGGCTGCCTGAACGGCGGCGCCCACGGCCACCACTTCGTCGGGATTGACGCTCATATTGGGCTGCTTCCCGCCGGTGAGTCGCTTCACCAGTTCCTGAACGGCGGGGATTCGGGTCGAGCCGCCCACGAGGATGACTTCATCCAGGTCCTTTGGGGTCAGACGGGCATCCGCCAGGGCCTGCTCCACGGGTTTCATGCACCGTTGCACGAGATCGTGGGTAAGGTCTTCGAACTTTGCCCGGGTCAGTTTCATGACCAGGTGTTTGGGTCCCGTGGCATCTGCCGCGATGAAGGGTAGATTGATCTGGGTTGCGGTCATGCTCGATAGCTCGCATTTTGCCTTTTCCGCCCCTTCGTAGAGCCGCTGCAGGGCCTGCCGGTCGAACCGGATATCGATTCCCGTCTCCCGTTTGAACTCCTCTGCAAGCCAGTCGACGATGCGCTTGTCGAAATCGTCGCCGCCAAGATGCGTGTCACCGGAAGTGGAGCGGACTTCACAGACTCCTTCGCCCACATCCAGGATGGAAACATCGAAGGTCCCGCCGCCCAGATCGAACACCAGGATGGTTTGGTTCTTTTTCGTTTCCAGTCCGTAAGCCAGAGCCGCCGCCGTGGGTTCGTTGATGATGCGGAGCACTTTGAGTCCGGCGATCTCTCCCGCATTCTTGGTGGCCTGGCGTTGAGCGTCATTAAAATAGGCCGGAACCGTGATGACCGCTTCCTTGACCTTTTCTCCCAAATATTTGGAAGCGTCGTCTACGAGCTTTCTCAGTACCAGTGCGGAAACTTCCTCGGGGGCGGTCGATTTGCCGCGAATGTCAAAACGGACGGCATCATTTGGGCCGCGGACCACCGAGTAAGAAACGATTTTCGATTCCTCGTCCACTTCACCCCATTTGCGTCCCATAAAACGTTTTACCGAGTATATCGTCCCAGCGGGATTCAGGATCGCCTGGCGCCTTGCCACCTGCCCCACCAGTCTTTGTCCATCTTCCGTGTAGGCCACGACGGAAGGCGTAGTTCGCATTCCCTCCGCATTGGGAATCACCGTGGTTTTCCCATTTTCCCAGATGGCGACCACCGAATTGGTTGTTCCCAAGTCTATACCTACCGCTTTTGCCATATGTTCTTCCTCCTCGCAACCCTATGATCTTCTTACGTTCATTCCATCGGCATTACGCTGCGTGAGATGAATGTCATTTTATTATAAACGTTGATTTCCCATAAGAATGTAAAATGATTGGGATATAATCAAAACAGGTTCAAGTTAATCATGATTTTGACGGTTTCCAGAGCAAAAACAGGGAATATGGAATTTTGGTTTTTGGAAAATAATGACTGGAAAAGGCGATCGTGGAGGTTCTCAGCCAGGCACTGAAAGAGTGTTCGATGATTCTTAAATATTATTTTAGGGTGGGCATGTTTCTTCATGCCCACCATGAGCAACACGAAAGGTCCCAAAAGCCGGCGGGCAACGCTTCGCGTTTGCCCACCCTACATTATCGAGATTCTATTTCCCTCTGAAACCACAGTTTTCAAACAGGCTTTAAGATTGCGGGAACAAGTTCAAAGTCTGCAAAGAGCCCTCTGCTGGAGGAGGACACTACCGGGATCTGACTCCAAAGACCGTCACAAGAGCTAATTGTTCCTGTAGTTCGATCCACTGGGGATTCGAAACATAAACTTGGTCCTCGCGGGATCTTCATTATCGACTCTGTACGGCTCCTTGACCATGTATCTGGCGTTCGGACCCAGGTCACCGATATTCAAAGATTTTCTCCAGAAGATCCTTGTTTCCTGCATATTGGTCGTCCATATGTCGAGCCTGATACCTGAGCGGGTCCTCCCGGAGGTGTTCACGATATAGCCCGTGATGTAACCGTCTTCCGTGATCTCGAAGTTCTCGTACTTCAGATCCCGGTCGGGCACCCCGCTGCTGGAATTGACCGGGCCATTGCTCATGAAGTTTCCGGCAAGCCCATTCAGCGGCATCAAGGAAAGCCCTAGAAGGAAGCAAACAAAAAGCGATCTCAACATATACGAATCCTTTCTGACAATGATGTTTTGAAAAAGCCCTTCTATACGAAATGTCCTTTTTTCGCAACATAAATGTTCTTTTTCACAACATATTTGATAACCTTCTTCGCAATCTCCATGTTGGCCTTTTACGATCATGCTCTCATTTCCGGCACCTCTTTTTAACCTCGCCAAGCGACACCACTTTTCGGGAGATATGTCGCGAAACAATGCATGTTCAACTGAACCGAACAGGATCGGGACTCCTGCCCCATCATTCCGTCTTATGTCAAGGGCTGACCCCTATTGGATCAAAACCAGCCCGCAAACCGTTCCCATCGACGTCGAATCCCGACCGGTTCCCTGGACTGCACGGTTCATGGACCATCCAGTAGCCTGCATCAGTTTGGTGACGTTGATCCCGAAACCGGACATGGAGGGCCGGGCGTGGTCCGGATGCCTGCATGCCCCCCCCTCGCTCACCACCCGACACCTGGCATGATCCTGACAAAAAAGGTCTTTACAGGAGCCGCCTGCAAAGGCCTTTGAATCACGATATCCCATGAGAACCGCCGCCCGTTCGATACCGGCGGCAATTTCATGAAGCAACCTGAATACATCCCGGCGCTCATCGGAAAACAGGACTTCCGAAGGGACCTCGATCTTGAATACCACCGCCCGTTTATATTTTCTCAAAAGCTCCCGAAACCCGGACGGCCCGGAAACATAAGGCGGACAACTGGCTGCCTGTCCGTATTTTTCGCATCCCGGTTCCTTGCACAAGTCCGCCAAATCATCCTCAACAGAGATGTCTCCGGCAGTGATCACTGCGGCTTCACTCGCACCCAGCCTACACGCCAGTTGAATCAACTCCTGAAGCCCCGCTGTATCCCTTTCTTCCTTCATTTTCTCTATCCCCTTCCATTTGCCGGCAATCATTCTATCATCACCCACCGCTGCGTCCTCAACAAACTCCAACCGTCCAAAACTTTGTGCAGAGAATTATCAACAAACGGCTTTTTTTTCATCATGATATCTTGCCATTGTCTCAAACCCCCCCTTTTTTCATGACAAATTACTTTTTGACACCCCTTGTTTTTCCCCTATCATAATGTTCCATAAAAATTTGAAAACACATGAGACATCAAGGATCTGTTTTCCTTAAGTAAGCCAATTTATTAATTAATTGGTTGAGTATCGAAAAAGGATAAGATGAATATGACCGATCGAGTACAGTCCCCTGCAAAACAGGCGGTCGATGACGCACAATCTTCCAGCATCACGGAAAAGAGGCGTATGACTCTGGTGAAGAAAGAACCGACTTTGAATCTCACCCCCAACGCTCTGGTGGTTTTGAGGAAACGTTATCTCAAGAAAAACGACAAGAGCGAACCTATCGAGACACCGGAGGAGCTTTTCTGGCGAGTCGCCAAAGCCATTGCCAAGGGGGATGCATCATATGAGGGTGCGGAAAGGATTGAAGAAACCTCTTACAAATTTTATCGTCTGATGGCTTCTCTGGATTTTATTCCTAATTCCCCGACCTTGATGAACGCCGGGCGTCGGCTGGGCCAGCTTGCAGCCTGCTTTGTGCTGCCGGTTGAAGATTCCATCGACAGCATTTTTGAGGCCATCAAGCACGCAGCCATGATCCACAAAAGCGGCGGAGGCACAGGATTTTCCTTTTCTCGGTTGCGCCCGGAAAACGACAAGGTTCTTTCTACCCAGGGAATTGCCAGCGGGCCCGTCTCCTTCATGACCGTTTTCGATTCGGCCACTGAAACCGTAAAACAGGGGGGAACCCGCCGTGGCGCCAATATGGGCATCCTGCGGGTGGACCATCCGGACATCGAGAAGTTCATTACATGCAAGACCGATAATGATCGCATGACCAATTTCAATATTTCCGTGGCGGTTACGGATTCATTTATGGAAGCGGTGGAAAGAGACATGGACTATGATCTCATCAATCCCCGCACCCGAGAACCTTCGGGAAGAATTTCCGCACGGAAAATTTTCGATCAGATTGTAAATGCGGCATGGAAGAACGGAGAACCCGGAATCGTTTTCATTGATGCCATGAACCGTTTCAATCCCACTCCTCATGTAGGGATGATCGAGAGTACCAACCCATGCGGCGAGCAGCCCCTTCTCCCCTACGAATCCTGCAACCTGGGTTCCATCAATCTTTCTCACATGGTTCGAGACGGAAAGATAGACTTCGCTTATCTGAGAGAAGTCGTCTGGGATGCGGTGCATTTTCTGGACAACGTCATCGAGGTCAATAAGTATCCTCTCCCTAAGATTCAAGAACTGACCAAGGCCAACCGCAAGATTGGACTCGGTGTCATGGGTTTTGCGGACATGCTCATCGGGCTTGGGATTTCCTATAACTCGGAAGAGGCGGTTCAAACGGCCGAAGAAGTCATGGCATTCATTCAGAAAGAGAGCAAGGCGGCCTCGGCGCACCTGGGCGAAACACGCGGAAATTTTCCCAACTACAAGGGTTCCGCCTACGACCGGCCGGATACTCCCTTCATGCGCAATGCCACGACGACGACCGTTGCCCCCACGGGAACGATCAGCATCATCGGGAGCTGTTCCAGCGGAATAGAACCCCTGTTTGCCATCAGTTTCGTCCGCAAGGTATTGGACAATGAGGAACTGCTTGAAGTACATCCCCTTTTCCAGAAGGTAGCCAAAGAGCGGGGATTCTATTCGGAAGAGCTCATGAAACGCATTGCGGAACGTGGGAGCATCAAGGATTTCATGGAAATTCCCGAAGATGTGCGCCGCGTTTTCGTGGTTTCCCACGACGTCTCACCCGAATGGCACATCCGCATTCAGGCGGCTTTTCAGAAACATACGGACAATGCCGTCAGCAAGACCATCAACTTTCCTTTCGCCGCCACCGTCGAGGATGTAGCAACCGCCTATCTCAAGGCTTTTCAATTGGGGTGCAAGGGTCTCACCATTTACAGGGACGGCAGCCGTGACCTCCAGGTTCTCAACATTCAGCGCAAGCCTCAATACCCGCAGGTGGAGCCTCGCCCGCGGCCGGATAGGACCACCGGCTTCACGGAACGCATCGACACGGGCTGCGGAAAGCTTTACGTGACCATCAACCGGGACGAATACGGATACTGCGAAGTTTTTGCCCAGATGGGGAAAGCCGGAGGGTGCGCCTACTCTCAGATCGAAGCCACGAGCCGTTTGATTTCGCTGGCACTGCGTTCCGGAGTCAAAATGGAAGCCATCGTCAGGCAGTTGATGGGCATCCGTTGTCCGTCTCCCGTATGGAAAAACGGGGAACAGGTGGTTTCCTGCTCGGACGCCATTGCAAAGGTTCTCAACCATCATGCGGAAACCCACGTGGCTTCCGTTGCGGCTGAAATGGGAGCCTGCCCCGACTGCGGTTCCGCTGTGGAGCACGAAGGGGGCTGTATTGTCTGCCGTTCCTGTGGGTTCTCACGCTGCAGCTAAGGAGAGCCATGACTTGCCTCCACGCATGGGATTTATCCCCCAAAGAGGCGATAGAGCTGCAGCGGGAATTGGCTCAACATGTACAATTGAAGCCGCTCCCCGAGCATTTCGAAGTTCTGGGAGCGGCCGATATCGGTTACGTTGCCAGAACCAACCAGCTGGTTGCGGCCATGCTGACTTTCACCTGGCCGGATCTGCAATTGATCGAGACCTCCCATGTCGTCTCACCGATCCTCTTCCCTTATATCCCCGGGCTGCTCTCCTTTCGTGAAGTTCCCCCTTTGCTGGAAGCTCACCGACGCTTGAAGCGCCCACCGGACATTCTCTTGTGCGACGGTCAGGGAATCGCTCATCCGCGCAAACTCGGTTTGGCATCGCATCTCGGCCTTTGCTTGGGAATTCCGGCGGTGGGCTGCGCCAAAAAGCGACTCTGCGGAGAACACGCCTCTCTGGACTTTCATCGAGGAAGCTATACCCCTCTCATTCTTCGAGAGGAAGTGGTGGGTTACGTATTCCGCTCCAGGGACGGAGTCAAACCCATCTATATTTCGCCCGGCCACCTGGCCGACCTCGAAAGTTCCCGCGAAATCGTTCAACACTGTCTCGGACGTTACCGCATTCCCGAACCCCTGCGGCAGGCTCACAACCTCGCCACGCAATTGCGTCGGCAGATCCTCTCGCCCACTTGAACCATACGGCAAAGTCCTCAAAAGTCCAAACAGCGAGTCCCGGCAAACTCCTCCGATTGCATTTTAGGCCTTGACCGTAGCGGGCAGATTCTTTTAAATCCTTTCGTGGGAACTTATTCTGTCCCGGAAGTTTCAAGAAAAGACCAAGGAGACCATCATGAGCGCCCCCATAATGCGGGAAGATTGGGAAGCACTGGTCGAGGTTCTGGACATGGGAATCAAGCGCCTCGACGATAAGAGAATTGAACCCGTCAAACAAAGCCTGCTCGAATTTTCCAGCACAGCGGCCATGCTGGGACTGACTGACCTGGCAAATGCCGCCGTAAAGTTTCAGGAATTTCTTTTTGAAGCCGTCGCACCCGAATGGGATGAAGAAGCGGTTGCGACTCTCAGTCTTTCCATGAAGGGGCTCCGTGAAAATATGGATGCTGAAGAGTATGGGCCCAGGTTCGTAGAGGGTTTGAAGGAATATCTCGCTTACCTGGAATTCTACCGGGAAGGCATGGAAGCATCTTTACCGGCCCAAGCCGCTGAGGCGGAAGCGGCGACAGCAGAGGTCGCACAAGCCGGGGCTGCAGCCCCCGCAGCATCAAAACCGAAATCCGTCATGGAACCGCAAGTTGAAGGGTTCAAGCTTGAATCCGCTAAGAAGGCAGAGAAAACTTCACCGGCAATGAAAGAAGAAGCCCTACCCGAGTCGGTGATTTCACCGGCTTCGGCAGCGGAAGCGGGATATGTTATGGACAAGGTTTACTGGTACAGGGAACTCCTGAGCCACGATCCGACCTCAAAGGCATTTGTTGCTCTTGCGGAAGAGCTCTGTTCACGGCACGCATGGCAGGAAGCGATCGAAACGTGCCGCAATGGTCTGAGATATCACCCGCAAAACCTTCGAGGGCGTATTCTCCTGGGGTGGGCTCTTTGGGAATCCGGAGATTTTGGCCCGGCAGAACAAATCCTCGCAGATGCGCGGGGGGAACTGGAAAAAAATGCGGTCCTCTACAAGATACTGGCCGAAGCTGCAGCCAAAAAGGGAGAACCGGAGCGATCCACAGAATTGTTGAAGATTTATAAGAGCATTCAACCGTCGCTTGCTCCCTCTTCATCTGCACCCGCGCGGGAATCTCTATCTGAAACCACGGTTGAGGCTCCCGCCATTCAGATCCAACAGGCTGAGGCTGAGGAACTCGAAGCAGAGGAGGAAATCAGGAGCGAAGCGGTGTTGGAAGAGGCAGAGATCAAAGAGGCGGAAATGGAGCTCCCCGTGGAAGCTGCCGAAGAAAAAACGACAGAACCGCCTATCGCCTTTTTCTGCAGGTTTCTTGAAAAATATTCTCGTAAACCTGCTGGGAAATTCGAAGGATCGACGCTTTTTGCCGAGGAAGACAGGGAGGCTTTGGTAAGAATTCTGGCACGGGGAACTGCGTGATCGTCAAGGCACAAAGAGAGATTTCTCCGGCGGTGAAGTCAAATAATCCCAATGCGACCATCCTTTCCTTGGCTTTTTTCACCAAGCAGTGTAATCTTCTAGCTTTGACTGTAAAATTGACTTAATGAATGACAGGCACGAGCCGATCCATTGTACCAAGTATCGAAGGACATGCGCATGATTCCTTTTGGTGCAGGATTATTCGGGGCCAAGATTCAGAAAGCTGTGGGCGCAACATTTGTGAAAACCCTAACGAGAAATGCGGGAAGAATGGCAGATCTTCCCGGAAAAATTCAATTTTTCATATCACGCTCCATTCAGAACAGAGGGGATGGAAAATACAGACATTGGAGGAGGCCATTGGCTTCCCGGTGCATCGTCTGACCGAATAGCAAAGATGAATCTGAAGTCTAAGAGAAGGACAATATGACAGAATCCATACATTCATTTCACATCCCTGTCATGGGAACGGCATTCACCATAGAATCACCGGCAAAAGTAGCCAGGTACGGGATTTCATCCGTCATTTCGTGTGTTGACGATACGCTGATTGAAAGAATGCGCAAGTTTTATTGCAAAGTGATGGGCGAAGAATGCGTACCTATAAAGAAGAGCGACGAGGATGCGCGGGCACATCGCATTACGGAATACCTCAACCTGCTCGATCGAATCGTCAAAGAACAGTTTGAAAAACTGAAGGAATCCGCCTTCGAGATCGGCACAGAGATCACCAAGTATTTCGATCTTCTGGCCGATTCCTCTCCTCTCAGGCAGGCCTACGAGCACATGCTCGCCATGAAGAATTCCACAGAGAGGCAAAAGGCCCAGGATCAATTGAGAAAGAAGATCAAGCCGGGGTCCATCGACGTCAACATCATGACCAAGCTGGATCGCACGAATTACGATAAAAACGGGGAACCTCTTCCCAGCGAATTCACGGATGCGCTGGCCGCTTTGCGGGGCTATGCCAACAGCACGCTCCATTCTTCCATTGTCTTTTCAGCGGGCTTCAATGGTCGCCTTTATGGATATGCAGAACATTTTGAAGATTTTCACGCAGACGACAATGGGTGTATCAAAAAGAAAATCGTCGTCAAGGTAAACGATTACCGTTCCGCTTTGACCCAGGGGAAGTTTTTTGCCAAGAAGGGACTGTGGGTGTCCGAATACCGTCTCGAGTCCGGCCTCAACTGTGGGGGACACGCTTTCGGCCATGGAGGAAATCTGATGGGACCCAGCCTGGAGGAATTCAAACAGAGAAAGCAGGAACTGATTGACACTCTGTTTGAAATCTATAACAAAGCGCGGGCTCAAAAAGGGAAAAAGACCTTCAGCTCGCCTCACCCCGTGCGCTTTACGGCTCAGGGCGGCATCGGAACAGCAAAGGAGAACGACTTCCTTCTGAAGTACTACGAACTTGACGGGACAGGGTGGGGAACCCCTTTCCTGCTGGTTCCCGAAGCAACGACAACGGATCAGAAGACTCTTGAAAAACTTTGCAAAGCCACTGAAGAAGATCTTTTCCTGAGCGACGTTTCCCCTCTGGGGGTTCCCTTCAACAACTTGAGAACTTCCGCAAGCGAGGAAGCAAAGCTTGCCAGGATCAACGCAGGCAAACCCGGAAGCCCCTGCAGCAAGGGGCATCTGGTCTCGAATACGGAATTTTCCCAAAAACCCATTTGCCTCGCATCGCGCCTTTACCAAAAGGAGAAGCTGAAGCAGATCACCAGCGAAAATCTGGATCCCGAAACGCAAAAGACCGCGTGTGAGAGCGTTATGGCAAAAGCCTGCCTCTGCAATGACCTCGGGGGTGCCGCCATTTTGGCCCACGGGCTTGCGGAACCGCACGATCTGCCCTGCCCTCCCGCCGTTTGCCCGGGTCCCAACCTGGCTTATTTTTCAAGAGCCTTCACCCTGAAGGAGATGGTAGATCATATTTATGGGCGTATAAACATCCTAGCAGGGAAAAGACGCCCCAATATGTTCATAGCCGAATTGAATATGTATATTGATTACCTGGAACGAGAAATCAAGGAGTCCCTGCCTTCCGCCAACGACCAGAAAATAAAGTACTTCGGGGAATTCAGGGAGAACCTCGTGCGGGGGATCGCCTATTATGAGGAGCTGATCCCAAAGATGACGCATGAGTCGAAGGAATACCGCGACAGGATGTTTCAAGACCTTGGCAACAGCAGGAAAAAGCTGGAAGCCTTGACGGAACGTTACAAAACGATATTTTGACTCCAGGGTGAATCCTGAAGATGGACGGATGAAGCGCAAAGAATGGAGAAGCACCCGGTGGTTTGTTCAAGGCGGAGTGCCAGTGCGGTTTGTCTTCAGGTCTTCACCCTTTTCCATTGAATGGCCGCCGGCTTTTCCGTGTCGTATCCCTCCAGGTGAATCTGAAATTTCAAAATATTCTGTTTCTGCCGAATCTGCCGCAACAATCCTCAGAGGACAAAAGATAGATAAAGGTGGGCAGCCGCCTGGCTTCCAAAGCCGCCCATTCACCTGACAGAACAAGGCAAGACTGGATGTAAATCTCAACGGAGGTGCACTGGAAGTGAATATTCTTTTGCAGAACCTACGTATCACCCTCCCCGTTTTTTTCCATGTCATTGCAATGGCTTTTTCTATCCTTATGCTCCCACGTCCGGGATATTCCATCAATATCGATGAAGCCATATCCCTCGCCGAAAGAAATCTACCATCTTATAAAGCGGCGAAACTCGAGGTCCAGTCCACGGAGAACCTCTACAAGGCATCTCTTTCCCCCTATCTCCCGAGTCTGGATACATCCACATCTCAGGAATATCACGACACAACCCCCGAAGACTTTGATCTCAACAC
Source organism: Desulforhabdus amnigena (assembly GCF_027925305.1). Taxonomy (NCBI): domain Bacteria; kingdom Pseudomonadati; phylum Thermodesulfobacteriota; class Syntrophobacteria; order Syntrophobacterales; family Syntrophobacteraceae; genus Desulforhabdus; species Desulforhabdus amnigena. Next base: position 2,074,945 of record NZ_BSDR01000001.1, read on the forward strand.
TTACGACGTCACCCTATCCTACCTGCTCTTCGACGGGGGCAGAAGAAAAGCCAACAGGAATATCGCGGAACTGAACCTGGATATCACCCGGCAGGAACAGGACAAGAATCTGTTGGATTTGGAATTCAATGTAAAATCATCCTTTTATACTGCAATAGCACGAAAGGAAATCCTGGAGCAGAGGAAGATCCAACTTGAGGATGCAAGGAAAGACCACGAGGTAGCGCAGGGAAGATACAAGTTTGGTGTAGCAAAACTCTCCGACGTGCTTCAGGCTTCCGTACGACTCGAACAGGCACGGTTCAAGCTGGTCCAGGCCGAAGGCGAACTGGCCATTGGCCTCGCGAACCTCAACTCCCTTTTAGGAAGAGACCTCAACATGGTGTACGATCTCGACGGCCGTCTATCCTTTGAAATGGCCGCTCCCCACCTTGATCTTCTCTCCCAGGCGGCACTAAAACGTCCGGAAATCAAACAGGCCGAGGACCTCCTCAAGATCTCCAAACAGAACAAGTCCCTGGAGATCAGCGCTTTTTTCCCGGATATCACTGCCAATACAAGCTATTCACGGGCAGACGCGGACAGGGCTATCGATGACAGATCCGTTGGCATCAAAGCGACCTGGAACATTTTTGAATTGGGAAAATTCTATCGGACAAAATCTGCTCAACTTGAAATCCATGTTTCGGAAGAGAATATAAATGAAACGATCCGCCAGCTCCTTCTCGATGTAAAGAGAGCATATGAAGATTTTCTGACGGCCTCCAAAAATATTTCCGTCGCCCAAGAGCAGCTTGCCCAGGCGGAACAGAATTATTCTCAGGCCTTTGGCGAATACAAAGTCGGGAAGGGGGATATACTTTCCCTCGTACAGGCGGAAAGTTTTCTCTCCACGGCGCGGGAGCAGCTCACGACCTCGAAGCTCAATCATATCCTGGCCAAATCGCTGCTCGAGCGTATTGCAGGAATCGATAAGCTGGAATCCTTCCAGTACTGACACATGCCTTATCCCATGACACACAGGATTACCTCGAGGAGGTTTTTCAGTGAAAAAATTTTCACTCATCTTCATTCTCATCATCGCATGCAGTGCCGTCGGCTTTTTTCTCTACAAGAAGTTTTTCCCAAAATCGGAAGTAAAAGTGCTGGAATCGGCAAAGGTGGAACGGGGAAACATCCGTGGAGTCCTGGTGGAAACAGGGATCATCAAGTCTCAGGTGGGAGCTCTGGTCAAGATAGGGGCCCGCATCACGGGAACCGTCGTTCAAATGAATGTCAAAATTGGGGACCGGGTAAAAAAGGGAGACCTGATCGCCTTGATCGACGACCGGGAAATACTGCAATCCATTCAACGCCAGAGGGCGGCCCTGGCCTCCGCTCAGAACACCTTGCTTCAGGTGGAACGGACGTATCCGGAAAGGATCAAAGAGGCACGGGCCAGTTTCACCTATAACAAATTGAACTATGAAAGAGAACAACAGCTTATAAAGAAAGACTACACCACGGCGGACGCAGTGGATAAAGCGCGAAGCGATTTCAACGCGACTCAAGCCAATCTGAAGAGGCTTCAGGAAGAATACAAAACTCAGGGGGATATCGCACGGGCCAATGTGGACCAAGCGGCGGCCCAGATCAAACAATTGGAAGTGAACCTTTCGTATACTAGAATTTATGCTCCCATAGACGGGCTCGTGTCCGATGTCACCATTCAAGAAGGTGAAACGATCGTCACGGGACTTCAAGTGGCGAACCTGGTCACGGTCATCGATCCGACGCTCCTCGAAATGTGGATCTATGTCGATGAAACCGATGTGGGCAAGGCAAAAACAGGGCAATCGGTGGAATACTACGTCGATACCTATCCGGACAGGATCTTTCATGGAACCATACACCGGCTGAATCCGGAACCCGTAGTCAAGGACAACATCGTCTACTATCTCGCCATCGTCCAGGTGCCCAAAGACGATGCAGCATTCCTAAAACCCGAGATGACCAGCCATGTCAAGATCATCTACGAAGAAAAAAGGGATATACTGACCGCACCCAATGCGGCCGTCAAATTCGAAGCGGGAAAGCAGATCGCCTACAAAGTGATCGGTCCAAACAAAGTGGAGAAGCTGGAATTGAAAACGGGCATCCGTGGGGAAGAACAAACGGAAATCGTTTCCGGAGCAACGGAAGGTGAAGTGCTGGCCACCAAGATCATATTGCCCGTCTCTTCAAAGCCTTAAAGAGATGCGGAAGCATCCCATGTGAAACAAGCACCCAAAAGGGCGAAAGAGGTTTTGAGATAGGAATTTAGAGACGTTCACAATGATCGATTCGAAAGAAAGAGATGCCGTTCTGTTTCCTAAAAGACATCAGAAAAAGCTACATCATTGGGGAAGAAGAGGTTGAAATCCTCAAAGGAATCAATCTCCAGATCGAACGGGGTGAATTCACAGCCATCATGGGAACTTCCGGTTCCGGAAAAACGACCCTGATGAACATCATCGGCTGCCTGGATGTTCCGACATCGGGCGAATATATTCTCGCGGACAAACTGGTATCCCAATTTTCCGACGATGAGCTTTCCACTTTCAGAAACGAACATATCGGTTTTATTTTTCAGAATTTCTATCTGCTCCCCTATGCAACAGTGCTGGAAAATGTTTTGCTTCCAACACTCTATACCGAGAAGCAAAAGTCGGGAGACCCCGTGAAACGGGCCATGGAATTGCTCAGGCTCGCCGGCATTGAAGACCGGGCCAAATTCAAGCCCAATCAGCTTTCGGGCGGCCAGCAGCAGCGAGTGGCCATAGCACGGGCACTGGTCAATGACCCTGAGCTCGTGCTTGCGGATGAACCTACAGGACAGCTGGACAGCAAGACGGCAAACGAAATCATGCAATTGCTCTCCGCAATGAACAGCAAGGGGAAAACGGTGATTCTCATTACGCACGACGTCAACACCGCGGCTTTTGCAAAAAGAATGATCCGGCTAAGCGACGGGCGAATCATAGAATAACGCATGAACCGGTTGATCAAGATCCTCCATGAAGCGGGCAAAGCCGCTATAGCCTTTAAATTAAGGACTATTTTCTGCCTGACCAGCGTGGCGCTTGGGGTTTCCTCCATCACCATCATCGTGGCTGCAACGGAAGGGGCTTACAAGACCGCCTATGATATGGTCGAAATGTTTGGGCCTGACGCTCTCCTGGTAGTGGGGGGAAGCGAGGAATCGAGGGCAATCGGCCAGAGGGAAAAAACCATTACCCTCGATGATGTTATTGCCATCAAGGAAGCGTTCCCCAGCGCCTACGTGGTGGTGCCCATGACTTCCGTCCGCGATGTAACGGTCTCCTACAAAAACAAGAAAAATCAAACTCTCGTGGTGGGTTCAACGGCAGATTACAGCCGCGCGTGGACCTGGCCCGTCGTAGAGGGCTCCGATCTCACGCTGGAGGATGTAAAGGGCCTTCGCAATGTGGGTCTCATCGGCCCCTACCTCGCGGACCAACTTTTCGGACCTGAAGAACCCGTTGGGAAATATATCCTCGTCAAAAACATCCCCGTTCAGATTGTCGGCGTACTTTCATCGCGAGGGACCACCCCGACAGGGGCAAACCTCGATGACCGCATCATCATGCCCATCAGCACCGTGATGCGAAAGATTCAAAACGAGACAAAGTATGTGTCGGTGCTTCGGGCCAGATTCGTGGACCCCAGCCGGCTCGAAGAATATTCGGAAGAAATCCGGCTTTTCCTCAGGCAGAGGCACAGGCTTGCCGAGGAGGAACCGGATGACTTCCGAGTCATTTCCCCCAAGGAAATCACGAAATTCCTTGTGGCGCTCACGGGTTCCCTCGTGGTGTTTCTGGGAATCGTGGGGGTGATTTCTCTCATTGTGGCGGGGTTCGTATTGGCCAATCTCTTTCTTCTCTCCGTTCGGGAACGAACACGGGAAATCGGCATCAGAAGATCGGTTGGCGCCAGGAAAAGCGACATTCGTCTTCAGTTTCTGTTCGAAGCCGTCATCATTACGACCCTGGGCGGCCTGGCCGGGTTCATCCTGGCTCTGGGGGGAGCCAAACTTCTGACCCTTGTCGCTGACTTTCCCATCCACTTTTCGTGGAAAGCCTTCGCCACAGGATTGTTGCTCGCGTGGGCCGTAGGGATCGGATTCGGCTTGCAACCGGCTTCCAGCGCCGCCAACCTGGAACCCATCGAGGCGTTGAGAAGATGAGACGGATCATTTTGAATCTCAAGATCGCCCTGCGTTCCCTGTACAGCTTCAAACTCAGGACGTCCCTCGCAGTCCTGGGTGTTTTTCTGGGAACATTCTCCCTCATTCTCGTTTCCAACCTGACAGACTCTCTTGTAAAAAAGGGGGAAATGGAAATCGAGAAGCTCGGCAAGAACCTCCTGGTGGTCCGGAGCGGCACCGTGCTTCGATTCGGAGCAAGCACACGGTTGCTGACTCAGGCCACCACTTTGACCCTGGAGGACGCCAAAGCCCTGGAAGATCAATCCCCCTTTGTTCACCGTGCCTCTCCGTCGAGTTCAAAACCCTTTCCGGTCCGCTCCCGAAACACGACACTCTCCGCCATCCTAGTCACGGGAGTCACGGCGGACTATCCGGATATCCGAAACTTTCATGTTCAGGAGGGCACTTTTTTTTCACCGGCAGACGATCAGGAACTCGCTAGAGTGGCGGTGCTCGGAAAGAAGGTCGCGGAAAAACTTTTCGGGGATAAAAGCCCCCTCGGAAAATACATCCTGATCTGGCGCGTCCCCTGCCAGGTCATAGGGGTGATGGAAGAAAAAGGAGTGGATGTCTCGAATGTCGACCAGGACAATCAAATATTCATTCCGGTCAATTCGTTTCTCAGGCGTTTTGTCAATCAGGAATATGTGAATACGATTTTTGTCCAGACCACCAGTTCGGAAAATATGTCCCGTGCCAAAACGCAGATAGAAGGAATCCTGAGAAAAAGGCACAAGATCCGGGAGGGTCAGAAGGACGATTTCACTGTGATCGATTCAAAGGATGTGATGGCTCTCAAGACTCAAGCCACATCCATGATCAGCATCCTCGGACGGATATCGGCGACTGTCTCTTTTTTGATCGGAGCCCTCGGGATTTTGTCCATCATGATTCTCATCGTGAACGAGCGGAGAGTGGAAATCGGCATCAGGCGGGCCGTGGGATCTCGAAAAAGGGACATTGTTCTGCAATTTCTCATGGAGTCCTCGTTCATCTCCCTCATAGGAGGCATGGTCGGGGTTGTGTTTGGCTTTCTGGTCAGTATTCTTGTTTTCGAGGTTTCAAAGCTCCCCTTCAGTATTTCCCTCATCGGGTTTGTCATTTCTTTTGTAGCTTCCGTGACGGTCGGCATATTGGCTGGAATCTACCCCTCCAAAAAAGCGACGACCATCCAGCCCGTGGACATCATTCGGTCCTGAGGCCATGCCTCGTTTGGATCTCATGATCGAGGGGAGGGGACGACAGAGGATAAAAAGACGGCAAAGAGTTGGGGGCGATGGGAGAAGCAGAAAAAGCTATGGAAGAGGGCTCATCATGAGCCATAAGTCCTTTGCAGTCGGCGAGGATATAAAGACACTTCGTTTACCGGCAAGCATAGATTCCCTGGAAAAATTCCGCGCATTCTTACTGCAGGAAATCAACCCGCGAAATGTGCCGGAGGATTTGATCCACAAGATCGAACTGGTTCTGGAGGAGCTGCTTGCCAATGTGATTCATTACGCCTATCCGGATATCCAAGGCGAGGTGGCTGTCGCGTGTTTTATGGAGGGAGGGGAAAAATTCTCCCTGGTGATCCAGGATTGGGGACGCCCATTCAATCCATTCGATCAAGAAAACCCAGATATTTTTGAAGATATCCGCGACCGTGTAATTGGAGGGCTTGGAATCTTGCTGGTCCGGAGTATGGCCGACGAATACAGCTACAGACGCCGGGGGGAGACAAACATCGTTAAGGTGAGTTTCAAATTACGGCATTGAAGGGAGCTTTCCCCGAGGAATCAAAAATCGTTCAAAGCTTCTTCCTGGGTCGCATGCAGGCGGAATATGGTATCGAACCCCGAAATTTCGAATACTTCCCGTACATAGTCTTTGAGGGAAGAAAAGGAGATTTGTCCTTCGCTGCTTTTCAGCGTCTTGGCGGCTTTCAACAAGACACGCAATCCCGCGCTGGAAATGTAGTCCAAATCCTGGAAGTCCAGAACAAATTTACTTTCCCCCTTCCGGATCAGGTCGAACAACTCCTTTTCAAATTCGGGTGAAGTATTGGCATCCAAACGCCCCCTGCACAACAAGATGATGACATCATTCCGTCTTTTTTGAAGGACATCCATGCAACTTGCCTCCCCTGGAAAGAACAGTTATTCGGACTTTGATTCATGTTCCGGTCGAAAAGAATCACGGCCGGTATCCAATCGATTCAATAAAAATATAAGAACCTTGCTCTACCGTCAACGCACCGATGGACATATTCCACAGGGTCTGGATCTCAAAGCCCCGATAAGCACTACATAGTCTAAGGATCAAAGGATAATGATGATTACAAAACGCCCGCTCAGCTACTGGGTCAAAACCAGCAGCATACGGCTGCAAGCCGCTCTTTTGATCGTAATCGCAGTGACCGTATTTGTGCGAGTGCTTCCATTGGAACTGCAGAAGCGAATCATCAACAAGGCTATCGGGCTCAAAGAGATCGATTTGCTTTTGACATATTGCGCCCTCTACCTGGCGGCCGTGGTTGTCGCCGGGGGACTGAAGTTTGCCATCAATGCGATCCAAACTTATATCAGCCAACATGCGCTCGCCAAAATTCGCAAGGAACTCTACTCGCATATCCTTTCCCTCCCTTTAAGCTTCTTTCGCCAGGCTTCCTCGGGCATGGTGGTCTCTTCCGTTGTCACGGAAGTCGTGGCCGCAAGCGAATTCGTCGGGCAGGCGGTGGCGGTACCCGTAACCAATCTGCTCACTCTGATGGCCTTTGCAGGATATATGTTTTACCTGAACCCGCTCCTGGCGGGTCTGAGCATCGTCATCTATCCCCTTATTCTCCTCATCATTCCCAGCATGCAAAAGCGTTCCAATAAAGCCAACAAGGAACGCGTCGACATCACCCGCACCCTCAGCAGCAGAATCGGAGAAACGGTCTCTGGAATTCACGAAGTTCACGCCAACGCCGGCTATGAGATCGAAAATCGAAAATACGGACGGTTGGTGGATGAACTTCTCAAAGTGCGCGTCGTCTGGAATCTCTATAAATTCGGCATCAAGGCCATCAACAACTTCTTTCAAAATTTGGGACCCTTCATCCTTTTTGTGGTGGGCGGTTATTTGACGATAAAAGGGCGTTTCGATCTCGGCGCACTGGTGGCGTTTCTCTCTACCTATGAAAAAATCTATGATCCGTGGAAAGAGCTGATGGACTTTTATCAGACCTATCAAGATGCTCATGTGAGCTACAAGAGACTCATGGAATACTTCGACTATAAACCGCAACACGCACTCAAAGCGCCCGACCGCCCTCCCTTGCACCTTGACGGCAATATACAGATCAAGGAGCTCACCTTCAGTACTCCAGGGGGGACTCAACTCCTCAAGGGCATCCATATGGATCTCAAGCGGGGAGAGCAGCTCGCTCTCGTAGGTTTTTCCGGCAGCGGCAAAACCACTTTGATCCAGTGTATCGCCCAACTTTACAGTTATACGGGAGGGAGCATCCTGATCGATGACCAGGAAGTTTCGGGTCTGACCAAGTACGATATTGCGCAAAACGTGGGAATCGTGTCGCAGACCCACTATATTTTTGATGGGACAATCAGGGAAAACCTCCTTTATTCATGCGAATCGTTGGTGGGAAAAGATGACGGCCCATTGCCCACAGTGGACGAGATGATCGAAGTGGTCCAGCAGGTAGGTCTTTTTATCGATGTGCTCCGTTTCGGGCTCGAGGCCATACTGCCCATCCATGAAGAAGAAGAGCTGGTTTCAAGGCTCATACGGGTGCGGGAAAACTTCCAAAAGCATTTCAGTGAAACCCTGCGCGACGATGTTGAATTCTTCGACGAGCACCGTTACCTCTATTTTTCCTCCATCGCAACCAATCTCACCTTCGGCAATGCAAACATCGATGCCTTCTCACAAGAAAACCTGTCCACCAACTCGTATTTCCTGGATTTCCTGGATAAAGTTCAGCTCAAGATGCCTCTGATCCATCTTGGAAGAGAACTTGCCATTCAGGCAATCGATATTTTGGGAGACTTGCCGCCCGATGAGGTTTTTTTCGAGCAAAGTCCCATATCTATTGAAGAATTGAATGATTACAAGAAAGTGTCGGCTCATGCCAAGGATTTGAGCCTTTCCGCCCTGACGGAAGATGATCGGAGCCGGCTGCTCAAGCTCGCTCTCCGCTTCAATCCCGGAACACACAAGATGGTGGATCTCCCTCAGATCCTGGAGCCGATGATTCTGGAAGGCCGGTTTCTTTTTATGAAGAAAATCCAAGCGGAACGACCGGATGCGATCACTTTTTATCGAATGTCCGATTATATCCACTCCCAGACGATCCTGGACAACATTCTCTTCGGGAAGGCAAGGACCGAGCGTCCCAAGGCACAGGAAAACATCTATCACAGCATCATCCAGCTTCTCATCGAGGAAGACCTCCTGGAAAAAATTCTCGAAATTGGGATGCATTTCAACGTGGGAACCAAAGGGGACCGCCTTTCGGGAGGCCAGCGCCAAAAGCTGGCCATCGCGCGGGTCCTCCTGAAGAAACCATCCATTCTGATCATGGATGAGGCGACTTCGGGCCTGGACAATGCCTCGCAAAAGCGAATCCAGAACCTCCTCGACACCAAATGGAAGGGACGGAGTACGATCATTTCCGTGGTGCACCGTTTGGAGATGATAAAGGATTTTGAAAAAGTGGCCGTCATGAAAGGCGGCAAAATCGTGGAAATTGGAACCTATGACGAACTGATGGCAAAAAAAGGGATGCTCTTTGAACTCGTAGGCGGAGGAAAAACAAGTGCCCGGAGAATACCATGAAAACCTGGAAATACTAATGGAAATCCCCTTGTTTTCAGGGATACCCATCGAACCCTTCAAGGTGCTGGCCTACCTTTGCCAAAGAAGGTCCTTCCAACCGGGAGAGATCCTTTTTGCAGAGCAGGAAGTAGACCCTCAGGCCTATCTGATTCTGGAAGGCAAAGCGAGGCTCTTGATGCAAAAGAACGGGGATGCGATACTTCGACGAGTCGGAGAGATGGATTTCATCGGGGGGTTCTCCCTTTTTTGTGACATGAAACGCCTCTTCACCTTGCAGGCCGAGTCGAAAGTGAAATGTCTCGTCATCACCAGGGAAAAATTTCAAAAGACCCTGACTCAGTTTCCCTCTGCCGGCAACAAGGTTTTTGAGAGGCTCGCATGGAGCATCTACGAATGGGAATCAAATTTTATCAGCGAACATGTTCCAAGCTGCGAAAATTGTAAACGAAGTCTGGGAGTCAGCCTGCTGTAAAGGGGCAGAGTTGGCAAGCCTTACAGCCAGACCTGACGATGCGCAGCAAATCATGACTCGACGGTCTCTCAGGAGCGGCCTCTTGCCTCCAATGTCGCGGTTGGAAGCAGCTTCTGAAAGACCATTTATCAATTCGAGGAAGAGAATAAAATGTTGAAGATTAAGACCATGCAACAGCGCCTCTCGCTCTTTTTGCTGCTGCCGGTAGCCGTCTTGCTCCTGGCCATGGGCTTGATGATTTTCCTCTATGTGAGAAACAACCTGATCGCCCAGTGGAAAAATACGGCCGTTCTGTCCCTGGCGCATGCGGCCCATGACGTGGACATGCGTCTGGCCAAGCCGAAGGACTGGATGAAGATGTATCACAATACGGCTGGAGAACCGGAGGCGGATTTTATCCGGGAATGGCTGATCAAACAGTTGGAGGACGTCGGAGGGGTCGATCGCGTCGAACTGGTCAAATTGGATAAAGGCTTCAAGGCTGTTTCGCAACTGGATCGATGCATTCTTTCACCAAAAGCAGAAAATTGCTACATGTGGCGTCGGGGAGCCTCCCGTCCACAGGAAAGAGCATGGATGGGGATGATGGATTTTGAGCGGGCGGAAATAGCTGACATTACCCTTCCCCGCTACGATACGCTGGTGGAGCACGAGACAGTCTCTCTCTCCTCCGATCTTCTCAATAAGGAGGGAAAGGCCGTCAGCCGCCTTGAAGTGGTCATTCGCTTCAAATATCTCATTGAGGGCGCCTTGTCCGCTGCTCAGTCAGCGAACGAGAGAGCCTTTTTGGTGAGTGAAAAAGGGAAAGTGCTTGCCTGCAGCATTGCCGAGAAAACGGAGGAGACCTGCTACACAGATGCGGTCAAGGCGGCCATAAAGGACATGCAGCAAGAACCGTCGGCAGGAAATATCCTTTTGCCGAAAGATGCACCTGACGAGATCGTCGGCTTTTACAAACTCAAAGAGGCCCCCTGGAGCCTGGTCGTGGTGGCCCACAAAAAAGACATTTTGGCTCCTCTTCTGCGCTTTCGTGCGATTTATTTTCTTATACTGGCCGGCTTTCTTCTTTTTATTCTCCTGTTGATTCGGCTTGTGGCGGGGCGGGCCGTTTCTTTCATTCGAAAAGTTTCAGACGCAGCCGCAAACGTAGCTCAGGGACATTTCGACACCCTTCTCCCTGTTGCAAGAGAAGATGAAGTGGGGCAATTGATTCGAAGCTTTAATCAGATGGTCTTGCAGCTCGATGAACGGCTGAGATTGAAGGAAGCTCTGGACCTCGCCATGCAAGTGCAGCAGAACCTGCTCCCTGAAAAACCGCCTGAAATAGCGGGGCTGGATCTGGCGGGCGCAAGCATCTATTGTGATGAAACGGGAGGTGATTATTACGACTTTCTTAGCTTTTCCGAATGGCAAGGCCGGGTGGGCATAGCTGTGGGAGACGTCGCAGGGCACGGCATATCCGCTGCCCTGTTCATGACCACGGCCCGGGCCCTCTTGCGGAGCAGGATCACTCAGCCAGGACGCCTTTCGGATGTCATGAACGACGTGAACCGCCTCCTTTGCATGGATACATCCAGGACGGGCGACTTCATGAGCCTCTTTCTGGCAGTATTGGACCTCCGGCGGAATACAATCCACTGGGTGAGGGCGGGGCATGCTCCCGGCCTCGTATACGATTGGGAAACCGACTCCTTCGAGGAACTGCGGGGCGAAGGGATAACCCTCGGCTTGGACGAAACCCGTCCTTTCAAGGAATACGAATACAGCGGCTGGAATAGGTCGAAGGTTCTGTTCATTGGAACGGACGGAATCTGGGAAACGGAAAATCCCCAGGGGGATGCGTTTGGCATGGATCGGCTGAGGGCGGTCATTCGGCGGCACTGCCACGAACCGTCCGGCGAAATCATTCGCGCCATAACAGAGGACCTTGCAGCGTTCCGCCAGACAAAACAACAGGAAGATGACATCACGCTGGTGGTGGCAAAAGTCAAACCAGAATGATTGCCCTTTTTATCCCTTTTTTTCCTTGGTGCTTTGGGATCGAGGTTGAGCTTTTTGAATGATGGTCGTTTTTCCGGCGGAAGAGGGTGCCAACGGTTTTGCCTTGCTGACATTGGGAATGACCGCCACGATCTTCTTTTTTTCCTCCGTCACTGGTTTTGCCGTCTTCACACTCTTTGCGGCCTTCTGCTGCACTACGCTCGCATTCTTGGCAACCTGGGCCTCCTTGCCGGATCCTGCCTTTGCGGACGTCTTGGCCTGGGCTACCGTTTGCGTTTTCTTCGCGACAACACTCTTCTTCACAGCCACGGATTGTTTCACACCCGCAGTCTTTCCAGCAGACATCACCTTCCTCGATACGGTCTTCTTCTTGGCCACTGAAGATTTTTCTGATCTCTTGCTGGCTACTGATGAGGTACCATCCGCCTCCTCGGGTTTTGCATTTTCATATCTGATCGCTTTTACAACTTTTGACTTCCTCTCGGGTTCACATTGCGGCACACCCATAAATGTGGAATCTGTCGCGATCTTTATTCTTCCAGGGCTGTCAAAATCTTCTACTTCCCTGATCTGCGGACCATCTTCACCGACAACCTGGAAACCGTATTCCAGCAATTTTGCCGTTTCGATCGCACGAACACCGGCAGAAGGAGCTCCCATAACTACCGCCAGAAGACGGACATTCCCTCTCTTGGCGGTGGCGGAGAGGTTGTAACCGGACGCACAGACAAAGCCGGTCTTGATGCCGTCCACGCCGGGACATTTTCCCAGAAGCCTGTTGGCGTTACGGTGAGTCGAAGTCCGGTAGGTGTAAGAACACATGGAGTGAATAGAGAGAGACTCCGGAAAACGTCGCAAATAGGCCAGAGAAAGTTTGGATATATCCCGGGCGGTAGTGAGCTGTCCCTTAGCGGGAAGGCCGTTGGGGGTCATGAAAACCGTATTGCGCATGCCCAACTGCCGGGCTTTAATGTTCATGAGCTTCACAAAGCGTTCAACGCTGCCGGCAAGATGTTCCGCCACGGCAACGCAGGCATCGTTTCCCGAAACCACCGCCATCCCCTTGATGATCTCTTCCAAAGGAACTTCATCACCGGCTCTGAGCCCCATTCTCGATCCGCCGGTACTGGCGGCCCTGGGGCTCACCACAACCGTATCCCACAAACGGGCACGTCCTTCCCGTATAGCGTCGAAAACCAGAAAAAGGGAAATGACTTTGGTGATGGATGCGGGAGCTATGAGACTATCAGCGTTTTTCTCGTAGAGGATTCTTTCGTCGCGTGTGTCGATGAGAATGGCTGAACGGGCGTTGATATTGAACGGTAGTGCATAAATCAAATTCGGAATGAACAAAGTTGTGACAACCCACACCATCCAAACGATGACCCGTTTCGTCTTCATATCCAAAATCCTCATTCAATAGAATTTTACTCTTCTTACACCCCATGCGCCCATGGGAAACCTGCCACCTTGGATCACATCGATCAGAGTGGGGCCCTGCCCATCTAAATGAACACACTGAGAGGGTCCTTGAAGCCGTTCTGTCAACTCTTCTGTTCGATTCCTACCGCTCATGGAGATAACTCTTGAGATCAAAAATTCTTTGTGTATAAGTCTATGGTGAGAGAGCGCTCATTTGTCAACAGAAAACCCATCCGTAATGTATGGGAAAGAGCTACCCTCCTTTTCTCCGGACAAATTTTGAGGCAGTCCTTTTGAGCCTAAAGCAAAATCAACAAGAAGGCTTTTTGCATTACTTACAGTTTGCATACAGCTCCATATATTTGTTATATACACTTCCACGTGATCAAATATGTTCGATAGCACATTAATCGGAGCCCAACCGCCCCAGCTGAAGGGAAAACTTTAATGATCGGCCGAATGTTTGATTTTTTGTCCAAAGACATGGCGATGGATCTTGGAACGGCAAACACCTTAATTTACATCCGAGGCAAGGGAGTTGTTCTGGATGAACCTTCGATAGTTTCTTTAGATAAGGAAACTCAAAAAATCGTCGCAGTGGGAAAAGAGGCAAAAAATCTCGCAGGTCGACACGGAAAGAACACCATCAGCGTCCGTCCTCTCAAGGATGGAGTCATTCACGATTTTGAAACGGCCGCTTTCATGATCCGCACTTTTTTGGGGAAGGTTTTCAAGCGAGTCCCCCTTTCCCGCCCCAAGTTGGTGATCGCAGTTCCAGCGGGAATCACGTCGGTTGAAAAGAGGGCGGTCATAGAGGCCTCAGAGGTAGCTGGAGCCGGAAAAGTCTATCTTATCGAAGAACCCATGGCCGCTGCTATCGGTACAGGCCTCCCCGTAGACCAGGCCAAGGGACAAATGATCGTGGACATCGGTGGGGGAACCACTGAAGTGGCCATTATCTCAAACTTTACCGTCACCTGCAGCGAATCCTTGCGTATTGCCGGAGACGAGGCCAACGAAGCGATCTGCAATTATATTCGCCGGGAGCATCATATGAACATCAGTGACTCCATGGCGGAAATCATCAAAATAAAGATCGGTTCCGCCGTACCCCTTAAAAAGCCCCTGGAGGTGAAACTCAGAGGCAAAGATCTCGCCAGCAATATGCCCAGGGTCGTCACCATTACGGATGCCGATATCCGCCAGGCCATCAAAGACCCCACTCGCGCCATTGTGGAGGGTGTGAGGCGGGTACTCGAAAAAGCATCCCCCGACCTGGCTTCTGATATTGCGGAAAACGGCATTTGGCTGGCGGGGGGCGGAGCGTTGCTCAAGGGCCTGAGGCTTTTGATCAATCAGGCAACCGGACTGGAAGTGCAAAAATCCGAAGACCCGCTGCGAGCCGTGATAAGAGGGGCCGGAGCCGTAACCGAACAGTTTGACTTCTATCGAGACGTCTTCCTCAATTGATATCGGAATTATTGTGAGCTCCCCTGGAACGCACAAGGGAAGCATCACCATGACGTTTATCATCATCTGAGCTGCCACAAAACACGGCATCCGGCTTCAATCTTCAGCCTTTTTCTCTGGTGCTCACGCCCTTCTGCCTGCGTTTGTCTATAAATTCGTCCAATCCAAACTTCTTGATACGGTATCCGATTTGCCTCAGGGTGAGCCCAAGTTCCCTGGCGGCCTGAGACTGAATCCACTTGTTGCGTTCGAGAGCAGCTACGACTTCCTTCTTTTCCATCTCCTCCAGCCGAGACAATGAATCCTGTTTATCCAACTGCGTCATTTTTTCACCGGAATACAGATGCGAAGGAAGGTCCTTGACATCCATTTCAACGCCATCCACCAGAATCGCCAAGCGTTCGATGAGATTTTCCATTTCACGGACGTTTCCCGGCCAGTCGTATTTCGTCAAAACATCCAACCCTTGGGGAGTGATTCGATATCTGCGTCCGTATTCTTTGGAAATTTTATCGATGAAATGGTCGAGAAGGGATGGGATATCCTCTTTGCGGTCCCTCAGGGGCGGAACATGAATGGGAAAAACATTCAGACGATAATAGAGATCTTCCCTGAAAGAACCGGTATTGACGGCATCTGAAAGGTCTTTGTTGGTCGCAGCGATGATTCTCACGTCCACTTTTATGGTCTTGGTGCTGCCCAAGCGTTCGAACTCCCGTTCCTGGAGAAACCTCAGAAGTTTGGACTGCAGAGCCAGGGAGAGTTCGCCGATTTCATCCAGGAAAATCGTCCCACCATCGGCTTCTTCGAAACGGCCGACTTTGGCTTTGACCGCACCGGTAAAGGCTCCCTTTTCATAGCCAAACAGTTCCGATTCGAGCAGGTTTTCAGGCAGAGAAGTACAATTGACTTTCACAAAGGGATACTTTGCCCTGGTGCTCAATTCATGGATGATGCGTGCTATGAGAGTTTTTCCTGTCCCCGATTCGCCCAAAAGCAATACAGAGGCTTTGCTCGGGGCCACCTTCTTGATCATTTCCTGAACTTCGATCATTGTCCGGCTTTTGGCGATCATGAAAAAGTGGCTGAACCTTTCGGAAAGCTCTGCCCGAAGAGAAATATTTTCCTTTCTCAGAACCTCCTCACGAGCTTTGACCTGCCGGTTGATACTGACAAATTGCGCGATCAGTGTGGCCACGATGGAAAGAAATCGGATATCTTCCTCAAAGGAGATGTCTTTTCCGAAGAGGCGGTCCACACTGAGCACCCCGATGGGGGATGTGTGTAGTTTTATGGGAACACCCAAAAAGGAAATGCGGTCTTTTTCGATGCGACGCGATTTGGTTTTATTGAGAAAAAGAGGTTCTCTGCTGATGTCTGGCACCACAAAGGGTTCGGCCGTTCGAAAGATGAGGCCCGTCACCCCTTCGTTTTGACGGTAAACCCCCCTTTTCTTCTCCGTGGTGCTGAGACCATGAGAAGCAGAAATGAGGAGATGGCCGGTTTCTTCATCCTTCAGGGTTACCGTAGCTCGCTTCATGGCCAGGGAATCCGAAAGAATTCCCAAAATGGTTTCGAGGGCCTGATCCAGATTCAGAACCTGCCCGATGATACGGCTGATCTCGTAGAGGACTTTTAATTCGAGTTCACATATTTTATTTTCCATAATGAAGGTTGAATCGAGCAAGAAGCATGCCTTTTCAGAATTCCAACCGCATGGTTCCTGGTTCCTCAGGAGCAACGGGATCGATTCGACTGACGAGATGAAGTCACTTGCGCCAATTCACGGAAAGATCCTGCCATTAAGATCGGTTTTTAATTGAACTTTTCAATAGTTAAAAAATGGAGCGGAAAATGAATCGCGAAAATGCGGACACGCTGGGGCATGATGTTCGTCTCGAAGTGCTTCGAGGTTCTCACTCCATTGCGCTCGTAATGGGAGGAGTTCGAAAATCCATACCAGTACATTTTTGTTCAATATGTGCTCAATTTCTCTTTTTCTAGACATAAATGTAAATTTTCCTTCCCCATCGAAGATGAGTTGTGCTGTTTTCTCAAGCTTTTTCGTAGGAAATCCACACGGTGCAAAAAGTATAAATCTTGCATTTTCATAAACAGTTACATTGACAGGCATCCACCTTTCCGTTAGCATTTTTGGACAGAAGACAAACAGACAATGAAAGATATGCGAGGCGGAACTGCAAAGCCTTGGAGCAATTTACTTTAAGTGCTTGAATTTTTAAATAAAGTCTTGATGAACCACATCGATCTATCTTGAATATTTAGGGGAAAACCATGATAATAGGGCTTGATGTAGGTGGCACTCACACTGACGTGGTTCTCATAGGCGAAGGCTGTATTCTTCGTCAGACCAAAGTCCCCACAGATCCTTCCAATCTCTTTGGGAGTGTATGGACTGCACTGGATGAAGTGACGCGTGATGTGCCGCCGGAAACCATTCGTCGAGCGGTCCTGAGCACCACACTTACGACCAATGCCATAGCGGAAGGGAAACTCGAGGAAACAGGAATGATCGTTTCCGCCGGTCCTGGGATTGATCCCGAGTGTTTTCGGACCAACAAGCACTATTACACCGTTTCGGGTTCCATTGACCACCGCGGACGGGAAATTCAATCCATCGATTCCATGGAGATCGAGGCCATTGCTTCGCTTCTCAGGTCCGAGGGGATTCGGCATGTGGGAGTCGTTGGCAAATTTTCCGTTCGTAATCCCAAACATGAAATTCTCATTCGAGAGATCCTGGGCGATGATTTTGAAAACGTGGTTCTGGGACATCGCCTTTCCGGCAATCTCAGTTTTCCCCGCCGTATTGCCACGACTTATCTGAATGCCTCCGTTTACGCCATTCACAAGAAGTTTTTTCAGGCGGTCAAGGATTCTCTCCAGAAAAAAGGGCTTCACATCCCCATATTTATACTCAAGGCAGATGGCGGAACGATGAGTCTTGAAGCTTCCCTGAATTCTCCGGGGCAGACGATCCTCTCGGGGCCTGCCGCAAGTGTCATGGGTTCTCTGCCTTTTGCTTCGGAGACCGAGGAAACTCTGGTTTTGGACATTGGAGGCACCACCACCGACATGGCCATACTCATTCGCCGCGTACCTCTCCTGGACCCACTGGGCTGCGAATTGGGCGGTTACAAGACATTGATCCGTTCCTTAAAGACTCGCTCCATCGGTCTTGGTGGTGACAGCACGGTACGGGTGGTGAACGGCGAGCTGACCATAGGTCCCGACCGACAAGGGCGGGCTATGGCTTACGGGGGGCCCGTTCCCACCACCACCGACGCACTGTTTGTGCTGGGAAAAGCCACCAACGGAGATGTTGAGGCCGCAAAAAAAGGCATAGAGTCTCTCGCCAGGCAACAGGGAACATCCATCGAAGAAACCGCAAACCAAATCTTTGACCTGGCCTGTAACAAGATATTGGAAGAAGCGGCCAGGATGATTGACGACATCAACAGCAAGCCTGTTTACACCGTGCAAGAACTTCTGGAAGGCTATCAGGTGAAGCCCAAAGAAATCCTGGTCCTGGGAGGTCCTGCTCCCTATTTCGCATTTCGTCTTGCGGCAATGACCGAATTTGAAGTGCATGTGGTGCCGCAGTGGCATGTAGCCAACGCCATTGGTGCGGCTCTGGCCAAGAATACGTGTGAAGTGACTCTGTTTGCGGACACGGAACGCGGAATCGCCATCGCCCCCGAAGAGGATTTTTATCAACAGGTCAAAAAGGATTTCGATCACCAGAAGGCGGTGAACCTCGCCTTTGAACTCCTGAAGAACAAGTGCTTGCAGGAGGGAGCTTCCGAATCTGAAGTGGAAGTGGAGGTTTTAGAAGACATACAATTCAACATGGTGCGCGACTTCTACACTACCGGCAAAAACATTCGCGTAAAAGTTCAGATCAAACCCGGCCTCATCCCGGAATTCCGTGATATGGCGGAAAAACTTTTCAACTTTTGCCCCCTTCCTGGAACCATTTAGCTGCGCCTATCCCAAAACCTCCTTCGTCATTTTGAGGAGAGGACCGGGGTGAGGGGGTCTTGGATAGCCTCTCAGTCATCAGTCTGGCTGGAGCCAAAGGAGCAAAACCATGCTTAGCGCAATATCAAAAACCGGTCTCGTCTTCTTTCCCGCCTTCGATTGGGCCATCAGCTCCACCCATCCCGAACGCGAAGAACGTTTGCTCTATACTCAGGATCAGGTTTTTGAAGAAGGCCTGCTGGATATCGATGGAATTGTGGAATACAAGCCCGATCTGGCTACGATCCAGGATGTCAGGCGGGTTCATTTTTGTGTTCCCGACGAATGGAGCGTCCTGACGGAATCACATCTCATCAGTGCGGGTGGCGCGAAAACCATAGGTACGGAAGTAATGGAAAAAAGGATAGAACGGGGGTTCGCCCTGGTTCGTCCTCCCGGACATCACGCCATGCGTGTGGTTCATGGTGCACGGGGCTTTTGCAACATCAATATCGAAGCCATCATGATCGAATATCTTCGGGAGGCCTATGGCATCGATCGGGTGGCCATCGTGGATACGGATTGTCACCATGGAGATGGCACGCAGGACATTTATTGGCATGACCCGGATACCCTTTTTATATCCCTGCACCAGGACGGACGCACCCTCTATCCGGGGACGGGCTTTTGCTATGAGATGGGAGGCGCCACAGCTGCGGGAACGACCATCAACATTCCCCTCCCTCCCCAAACTTCCGAAGAAGGTTTTCTATACACTTTGGACAATGCGATTCTGCCCATATTGGAAGAATTCAAACCGGAGATCATTGTCAATTCCGCCGGGCAGGACAATCATTATACGGATCCCATCACCAACATGAATTTTTCTGCCCAGGGATATGCGGAGCTCACCCGGCGCCTGAAACCGGACATCGCCGTTCTCGAAGGAGGTTACTCCATCGAGACCGCCCTTCCCTACATCAATGTGGGAATCATCATGGCCCTGGCCGGCATGGATTTCAGCAAGGTGAAAGAACCCGATTACCACCCCGACAGAATCCGCCAGTCCAGAGGCATCACCCGGCAGATTGAAGAGGTGGTTGCGGAGGTGATGGATTGCTGGCAAAAAGGACCCGAAATCAGAGAAAAATACTTGGCGGGAAAACCATTTGTTTCACGGGGCCGCTCTATCTTTTATGATACGGACAACATTTTGGAAACTCAGAGGGAAAACCTGCGAGTCTGCCCGGACTGCAGCGGAGTCCTGGCCATTGATTCCGAAACGGACACGGGCTACCATATCTATGCGGTGCACATCCCGAGGAAAGCCTGCAAAGAATGCCAGGAAATGGGTTATAAATGGTATGATTCGGCAGACCAGAAAATCTATCATCAGATTTTTTTGCAGGATCGAACACACGATCAATATTTTGTAAAGAAGGTTTAGAATTTTTGAATAGCAATCGCGTTTTTATCAAGAACTTCACTCTGTCCGAACTCGAAAGATGGGTAGAAAGCATTGGGGAGCGTTCTTTTCGAGCTCGACAGCTTTTTCGGCATATTTACGTCCGGCACATCTCATCCTGGGAAGAATGCAGCGACTTGAGCAAGATGTTCCGTACTCAGCTTCAATTTGGGACACAACTCAATGCATTGACACTGCAGGAAAAACAGGAAGCGTCCGATGGAACCAGAAAATATCTTTTCGGCCTGCACGATGGTCATTTCATCGAATCCGTCCTGATTCCTGATCCACCGCGTTACACACTCTGCGTCTCCAGCCAGGTGGGATGTGCCCTGGGGTGCAAATTTTGCCTGACTGGGGCGCTCGGCTTCAAAAGAAATCTCAATGCCGCGGAAATAGTGGATCAGATTTGCCGGGTTCAGGAGGATCTGGAATCTTCCAAACGTATCACGAACCTGGTATTTATGGGTATGGGAGAACCTTTGGCCAATTATGAAGCAGTGCTTCGTGCCATCAAAGTTCTCATCGATCCCAACGGATTGGCCTTTTCTCATCGCCGCATCACTCTTTCCACAGCCGGCCTGGTTCCTCAGTTGTACAGACTGGGACAGGACAGCCCGGTCAATCTGGCGATCAGCCTTCACGCTCCGGACGATAACCTTCGCAGTCAAATCATGCCCATCAATCGGACATATTCTCTCTCCAAACTGATGGCTGCATGCCGCGACTACCCCCTTCCACCGCGAAAACGCATCACTTTCGAATACATTCTCATGGAAGGGGTCAATGATCACCCCAGACAGGCCAAAGAACTGGTCAAACTGCTGCAGGGGGTGAAAGCCAAGATCAACCTCATCCCTTTCAATCCGCATCCCGGCTCCCCTTTCAAAAAGCCGTCGGAGGAAGGGATTCTGGCCTTTCAAGACGTGCTGCAAAGAGCACAGCTCACAGCGATCATCAGGCAGAGCCGTGGAGCCGATATCGGTGCGGCTTGCGGCCAACTGGCTGCCAAATATCTTGGAGACCAGTGCGGGAAAACGGAGACCGTCCCTTCAGATTGAACATCGCCCAACGATAGAATACCTGAAATAATTCAATGCTTGCTTTCATGTACCGATTCCACGTCACTGAAAAAGAGGAGAGTTGACATTGAAACCCGATTTTAGTAAGCACCATGGATTGCTTCCTGCGATTGCTCAAAATGCCAGCGATGGCAAAGTATTGATGTTGGCTTACATGAATGAACTCGCATGGGATAAAACCGTGGAAACGGGGAAGGCTCACTACTGGAGCAGATCCCGCCAGAAGCTCTGGCTCAAGGGAGAAGAGTCCGGTCACGTGCAAATGGTCAAAGAGATCTATGTAGACTGTGATTTGGACACGATCCTGCTCAAAGTGGAGCAAATTGGCAAAGCTGCCTGCCATACCGGCTATGAAAGCTGTTTTTACCGCCGCTATCGAGAAGGCCGGTTGGAAGTGATCGGGCAACCTATTTTTGATCCAAAGGAGGTCTATAAAAAGTGAAACAACTCGTCTTGGGTATTCCCAAGGGAAGTCTTCAGGAATCCACTCTCAGGCTCTTTCGCCAGTCCGGTTGGCGAATCTCTCTTTCCGACAGAAATTATTTTCCTGAAATCAACGATGCAGATATCAGCTGTTCCATCTGCCGGGCTCAGGAGATGTCGCGATACGTGGAAAGCGGCACTTTCGATGTGGGGCTTACGGGGCGCGACTGGATCATGGAAAACGATTCAGACGTGATCGTCGTGGCAGATCTCATCTATTCCAAGGTAAGCCAGCGCCCAGCCCGTTGGGTACTGGCAGTTCCCCTGGACTCGCCAGTCCATGATCTCAAGGACTTACAGGGCAAAAAGATCGCCACGGAACTGGTAAATTTCACACGGCGGTATTTTTCCGCGGCTGGGGTAGATGTCAACGTGGAGTTCTCCTGGGGAGCCACGGAAGCAAAAGTCATCGCCGGACTGTGTGATGCAATTGTGGAGGTGACTGAAACCGGAGCGACCATGCGCGCCAACGGGCTTCGAATAGCAAAGGAATTGATGCAGTCCAATACGCAGTTGATCGCCAACAAAAAGGCCTGGGAAGATCCGTGGAAACGAGAGAAAATCGAACACATTTCCATGCTTCTCCAATCTGCACTGCGTGCGGAAGAACTTGTGGGACTGAAGATGAATGTGCCCGAAGAGCACTTGAACGCGGTCATAGAGCTTTTACCGAGCCTCAATGCACCCACTATCGCACATCTCTACCAGAGCGACTGGCTTTCTGTGGAAACAGTCGTATCCAAGAATATTGTGAGGGAATTGATTCCCCAGCTCATAAAACGGGGCGCACAAGGCATCATCGAATACTCGCTCAATAAGGTGATCTGATGTCCTGGGGGATTTGTCATCGTATCTTTTGGATTTTTCTGCTTTTGGTCAGCATGGGTTGTGCGACGGCAGGCACGTCCCGGCACAGTGCAGATCAGTTGCGAAAAATGGGAGAAGGCTTTCTAGCCGCAGGAGATTTGGGGCAGGCTCTTAAATTCCTTACTCAGGCGGAAGCAAAACAGCCGAATGACCCTGTAATCCATTACGACCTTGGGCTCGCCTACGACGAGAGGGGATTGTCATCCGATGCCCTGAAACATTTTCAAAAAGCGTTGAGTTTAAAACCGGATTATTCGGAAGCATACAATGCTCTGGGACGTCACTATGCCCGCCAGAATCAGCTGGATCTGGCCCAGGATTCTTTCGAAAAAGCCCTGTCCAATCCTTTTTACTCGACTCCCCATCTCGCATTGTACAACCTCGGATTGATTTACGACAAGAAGGGCGACCGTGAAGCCGCTTTGCAGCGGTATCAGGAAGCGGTACGGCTCCAGCCCAACTACGGCCTGGCCTATTTCCAGATAGGGCAAATCCTGGAGGAAATGAAGCGGGGGGATGAAGCCAGGGCCGCTTATGGAAAGGCAATTCAATATTCGCCGGACCTGGTGGCAGCCCATTTTCGATATGGCGTAATGAGTTACACTGCGGGAGAACTGGAACGAGCATTCTACTCCCTGAGTCGTGTCGTAAAGCTGGAACCCTATTCACCCATGGCCGATGAAGCCCGCAAATACCTGGCAAAGCTGCAAAGCGTCGTTGGCAACCCTTCTGAACCTTCGTCGAATATTCCCTCGCCCGATCAGACGGATCAGATGACACAACTTGAGGTTGTGGACGACCAGGATTTGCAGGGTTCTCAGGCATCCCCCCCTGAGGAGGGAGCGTGGCAGTCACGCCAGGAATCCGGAACCCATTCGAGGGCGCAAAAGAAGGCAAAAGCCGTCACTGCAACTGCTTCCCCATCCGTCAAACGTGCGACTTATATTGTACAGGTCGGATCTTATCTCAACAAAAGCAATGCAGAGGATGAAAAAAGGAAATTGGAGGCAAAGGGTTACGACGTTGTGATGAAAAAGTTCACCCACCAGGTTCTCGGTCCCCTCTATGTCATTCAACTGAAACCGGAAGAGGATGAGGCCAGAGCGGCCGATCTGCTCAGCCAGATTCAGGGATCTGGAGACGTCAAACCCATCATCATCAAAGTCCCTGCGACTTTTTAGCCGGGAATCTCCCTGGGAACCGGCAGAAATCGCTGGTTTTACTGTTCATGTTATCCTGCGCAACTATTTGCTCCGGTACCCCTTCCATTCCCCGATCCGATCGGGGAAATTTTATTGGAGGCATGAGAAAAGAAGATGCGCACAAAGAAGGCCAACAAAAAGTGATTTGCAGAAGAGTTGAAGACATCAAGTCGTTTATTGTTATGGATGTTTTGGAGCGCGCCCAGGAAATGGAACGAGCGGGTGAATCCATCATTCATCTGGAAGTGGGCGAACCCGATTTCAACACCCCGGAAGCCATCAAACGGGCTGCCGTAGACGCTCTGGAACGGGGCGAGACGCATTACACTCACAGCCTGGGAACACCCCAGCTCCGCGAAGCCGTATGCAACCATTACGCTGCAACCTATGGTGTACGTCATATCGAACCGGAACAAGTCCTCATCACATCGGGCACTTCACCGGCCTTTCTCGTGGCCCTGAGCACCATCCTGAACTGCGGGGAAGAGGTGATTCTGTCAGACCCACATTATGCATGCTATCCTAATTTCATCCGCTTCCTTGAAGGAGTGCCCAAAACAATCCCCGTCTACGAAGAAGATGCCTTCCAGTACCGTCCGGAAGCCATTCGAATGGCGCTTTCCGCTAATACAAAGGCCATCCTGGTCAATTCTCCCGCCAATCCCACGGGCAATCTCCTGGAACCCCAACGGA
Organism: Desulforhabdus amnigena; assembly: GCF_027925305.1. NCBI lineage: Bacteria > Pseudomonadati > Thermodesulfobacteriota > Syntrophobacteria > Syntrophobacterales > Syntrophobacteraceae > Desulforhabdus > Desulforhabdus amnigena. The sequence continues at coordinate 2,099,150 of NZ_BSDR01000001.1, forward strand.
TGCGGGAAATTGCAGATATGGGAAAATGGATATTGAGCGACGAGATTTACCATGGGCTGGTCTATGAAGGACATGCCCATTCGATGCTGGAATATACAGACCGGTGTATCGTTTTCAACGGTTTTTCAAAACTCTATGCCATGACGGGTTGGCGCTTGGGCTATCTCATCGTTCCTCGGGAAATGATCCGGCCCATGCAGAAGATGCTCCAAAATTTCTTCATCTCCGCCAATTCCATGGCTCAGGCCGCCGGCTATACCGCCCTGACGGACCCCTCCGTGCAAGTGGATGTCCGGATGATGTGCGAGAGGTACAACAAAAGGCGGCAGTTCATGATTCAACGTCTGCGTGAAATCGGATTCGGAATTACGGTCGAACCTACGGGTGCTTTTTATGTTTTTGCCAACGCACGGCGTTTCACGCAGGATTCTTACTCCTTTGCCTTTGAAATCCTTGAAAAAGCTAAAGTGGGCATTACTCCTGGAATCGACTTCGGTCTAAACGGCGAAGGTTATGTTCGGTTCAGCTATGCCAACTCTCTCGAAAACATTGCTGAAGGCCTCAACAGAATAGACGCCTATTTGAAAAGCCGCTCCTAAAGAAAGATATCCCATGGTTCGTCCTTTCCTCATCAAGTCGGCTGAATTCATCAAGTCGGCGGTCCGTTTCGAAAACTATCCTCCCGCCCTATATCCGGAGGTGGCTTTTGCAGGCCGATCCAATGTGGGAAAGTCTTCATTGATCAACTGCCTCGTTCAGCGCAAAAAGCTGGTCCGGACAAGTCGAACACCCGGTCAAACGCAGTTGATCAATTTTTTTCTGATCAATGGGGCCTTTTACTTTGTCGATCTTCCCGGATACGGCTTTGCAAAAGTTCCACTCAAAGTCAGAGCCCAATGGGGCCCCATGATAGAAACCTACCTCACCAAACGGGAATCCCTCCGCGGGGTCGTCCATATTCTGGATATCAGGCATCCTCCCACTCCCGATGATTTGAATTTGTGGCACTGGTTCCGCGACAATCACATTCCGGCCATTCCCGTCGTGACAAAAGCAGACAAGATCAAGCGCGGTCAGTGGGATGCACAGATGAAACAAATATCTTTGAGTCTGGGAATCCCCACGTCTGAAATGGTCCTTTTCTCAGCGAATACACAACAGGGGCGTTCCGAGCTTCTTGGGAAACTGCTGGATTGGCTCATCCCTCCGGATGAATCTTCCCCGGACGAATGATGGCCACACAAACCGTAACGCCATGAAAACCTCATCTCCATCAGCAAAAATTCCTCGGAGAGCCATTTTGCCATAAAATAACAAACGCGGATCGATGCAAACTCCCGAAAGGGCCCTCAACGATCCGCGTGATTCCAGGCAAATCCCATTCCTATTGCAGTATAAACTGGAATACCTTGTCTATCCTGATCAATTCCTTCCGAATTTTCTCACACTGCTTTCCGGTGACCTTCCCATCCACTTTCAGACTGACCAACTGAGACAGATTTTCAAAGGTGGCATCGAATGCGCCCTTGATGTTGAGATCGTCGTTCATATTTCTCTCAAAATCGGGGATAAGCCGATCAATCAATGCTTCGACTGAACTATCAGTTTTTCGGGCACGGCTCCCACCGGAATCGCCGCTTGAGAGCTTTTCCACGAGACCATTCAAAAGAACGAGTTTCTGAGTCGTTTTCTCGAAGATCTTTTTGGTCAGATTCAACGGTTCCCTATGATGGCCGTACAGGAGGTAAAAACGGATACTGCGCGCACTGTATCCCTCTTTCATAAGATCCTGGGGGTAGATGATATTTCCCACACTCTTGGACATTTTTTTCCCATCGACCAGAAGATGTTCACCATGGATCCAGTAACGTGAAAATTCCTCCCCCGAAACGGCTTCGATCACTGCAATGTTATAGTCGTGATGCCTGTATAGATTATCGATTCCTCCGCAGCTGATATCCACGGTATATCCCAAAGTCTCGGTGATCATGGCCGGATCCTGAATGTTCCAGGAAGGTCTTCCCTTTCCTATCCCTGTATCCCAGTATACTTTATCTCCAGGCTTATAGCCGTGCCAAAGGATGAAGTCTCCAAGATTCCAGCGCCTGCCAGGATAAGTGTCTTTCTTGAAACGTTTCTTTTCCTTGGGCCAGCGGCTCATATCCAATCGAAAGAGCTTACCGAAGCCATTGAATTTGAGAGGATCGAAGAAGACATCTTTGCCATACCAATAAGCATACCCTTTTCCCAAAAGGATTTGAATGAGTTTCACCGCCTGATCCACCGAAGTAGAAGAGCGGGGAATATGATTCGGCAGTTCGATCCGCAAATCCCTTGCATCGGCAAAAAACTGCTCAGCGTTCGCGGCCGTCAGATCCTCGATGGTCATCCTTGTCTTCTCGGCCTCGGCGATGGCTTTGTCCTCCACATCCGTAAAATTGAGCACTCTCTCGACCCGGTAACCCAGGAAACCCAAATATCTCTGCAGCACATCCTCCCACAAAAAGCTGCGATAGTTTCCGACATGAGGTCTCCCGTAAATGGAGGGACCGCATGTAAACATCTTCACCACTCGGTCATTTCGAGGTTCAAAAACCTCTTTCTTCCGGGCCATGGTGTTGTAAAGTTTCAGCATGAATTCTGTTTCCTTTCTGCAAGCTTTTAGAGGTTATCCCCCCAAAAGTGCGAGGGAGGCTTCCTGATAAGCTTTAGATACATATTACAATAAAATCATATAATTATAATATAAAGTCATGAAAACTGTGGTATAGTCCTTTTAAAAAGAATCGGAATCTACTCCCTCCAGCCTCTCAATGCCGGACCTTAAATATAAACTTTTGCAAAAGATTGATCGTAGCCAACGGTAATTCAAATCATTATTGTCAATGGTTGTATTTGAAGACAATGATTCCCGCAGTCATTATGCCATTGGAACGATAACTTATGGAACTTTGGATCGTATCGACAATTCTTGTTGTCACCATTTTTTTGCTGGTAACGGAGAAAATACCCATCGATTTGACAGCCATCGGAGTACTCGTTGCTTTAATGGTTACCGGTATCCTCGAACCGAAAGAAGCTCTGGGAGGTTTCGCAAATCCGGCTGTCATAACGGTGGCGTCCATGTTCATACTCACACGCGGTTTGAACCGCACAGGTGCTCTGGCATATGTCAGCGAAAAGATGATTGAATATTCCCGGGGAAACGACAGACGCATTCTCATCATGGCGATGCTCGGCACCGCCATCCCCTCTGCATTTCTCAACAATACGCCCGTCGTAATCCTTTTTATCTCTATCATAATGAGCGTCTGTTGTGAATACGGCCTGAGTCCTTCGAAGTATCTGATTCCCGTTTCTTACAGCTCCATCGTTGCGGGCACATGCACATTGATCGGAACATCGACAAACATCCTCATCAGTGACCTGAGCGTCAAATACGGTTATGGCGCCATTGCGATGTTTGAGCTATCCAGTCTCGGAATTCCTATGGCGATAATCGTCATCACTTTCTTGTACTTTGCCGCATCCCATTCAATGCCTCAACATAAGGCCCCGGTGTGCGAACTGAGTGGAGAAGCAGCTCCCCGCTACCTGGCTGAATTCTCAGTGCCGGCACAGAGCAAACTGATCCACTTGGACCCCTATGAGTTCTTCAATGAAAACTACCCCTCCATCGAACTTTTTGAACTCATCCGAGGCCCCTTCATTTATTACCCGGAAAGGGAAAAACTCAAGACTTCCGAAAAGGATTTACTCTTTGTGAAAGGCTCGGCGAGTGACCTGGTAGCCATCCTCCACGAGTCCATCGTTGAATTGCCTCACAAAGTCAAAGAATTGAATTTCAGCGCCAGTGATGAAGATTCCATCATTGTGGAACTGATAATCCCTCCAGAATCGAAGTTTATTGGAGAACAGCCCATCCAATCCAATATGCAGGGGGAACTCGGCATACAAATAATCGCAGTCAAAAGAAAAGGAATACATTACAGTCGGCAAAAGCTAAGAAATCTGAACTTATCTATCGGAGACATCCTCCTCATCCATTGTACTCGAGAGAAGCTCGAAGAACTCCGCAACAATTCAGATTTAATTATTCTGGAAGATGTGCATCACAGAATCATCAACAAGAAAAAAGCACCGGTAGCTTTACTGATTTTCATAGGAATGATCTTCGCAGCGACTATGGGAGTGGTTGACATAGTGGTAGGCGCTGCAACAGCGGTCTTTCTGATGATATTGACGGGCTGCATTCAAGCAAGGGATGCATACCGCTCTCTTGACGTGAAAATCCTGTTGCTCATTATCGGTACCATCGCATTGGGAACAGCCATGGAAAAGACCGGAGCTGCAAAAGTTTATACAGAAGAATTTCTGACCCCCTTCCGAGGACAGAGCCCTATTTTGATTTTGTCAGTATTCCTCCTCTTAACCAGCACTCTCACCCAATTCATGAGCAACAACGCCACAGCCGTTCTCCTCCTGCCCATTGCAATTTCTACAGCGCTTTCCATTGGAGTCGATCCAAGGCCTTTCATTATAGGTGTTTGTTTCGGTGCAAGCTGCTCTTACGCATCACCATTGGGTTACCAGACCAACCTTCTGATCTATGGCCCAGGGGGATACCGATTCAAGGATTTTTTGAAACTGGGGATACCTCTCAACCTTTTGACTTGGCTGCTAAGTTCTCTGCTGATTCCTGTCATTTGGCCCTTTTGAGCGATTGAAGCCGCTACAGTTGAGGAACAAGGGGAAATTTGGGGCAAAGCTTCCCCTCGAGGGAGAAGTATTGAGGAGAGATGCCAGAATGACCATAAGGAGAGCTGGTATGGTGAAAATCAGGCTAGATAGATCCGCAGATTACGCAGATTGCTCAGGCTGAATAAGTTCCGCAGCCCAAGATAAAAGGCTTCTTAGAACCTATCCGGAAACCACCTGTGGACTTTGCGACACCCCCTTGGTCCCCTCCTCGAGGGGGAATTAAAGGGGGGTGTCCGCTGCCGAGGTAGGTTTTTGGATAGGCTCTTAATCTGCGCAATCTGCGGATAAAGACAGAATGAAAAATAACGAATGTCTGTCCTTTTTCAAATCAATTATTTGATGCTTTCCATATTTCAACCCTACGTCAAGGAAACAGAACTCGCCTGTGGTCCCTTTTCGCCAAGCTGTTCGATAAAGCTCACTACCGTTCCGATCTCAAGATCCTTGAATCGACCACTAATCAAGGCATTCTCGTGGAAATAGATTTCTCTCCCTTCGGGAGTCAAAAGAAATCCGTACCCCTCGTCAGGAAACAACTTGCTGATCCGAGCAACCGGCTTCTCTTCATGAAACTTCACTTCTCCACGCTGCTTGCCGGCATGATCTTTGAGACGACGCTGAGCCACATCAAACGAGTTTGAAATGGCAGAATAGAGATCTTCATCGGGTTCTCTCTTTACGACGATCTCGCCCCCAGGAATCGTGATATCAATGCGCACATTGTATTGCATACCGCTCCTCTGGCTGCGGTGCGGTATGTCTACCATGATTCGACATCCAATGATCTGATCAAAAATATTGTCGAGTTTCGAAGCCTTATCGCGGATAAGTTCTTCCATTTCCTCTGAGAGATGAACATTTTTGGAGCTGATTTCCAATGGAAGTTTCATGGGCACTTTCCCCTTCTAAATAGTCAAAGCATCAACCATGCGCCTCAGGCGGCACGGACTAGAAAAATACTGTTGTACCCAAAAGATACAATCATCTAATTTCTCGATTCGGCCATCTAATGTCGAACTCCCTTGACGCACAACCCGAAATTTCATGTCGAAGCCCCCGATGAAGGCTTCTCAGGGTTCCCCCTTTTGAGTTTGTGGCAAAATAAAGCGCAAACCTGAACCTTTCAAGGCATATTTACTCGTATGCTCCATTTTTTTGGCCCAAGCGCTTCATAAAAGCAATTCAAGGGGGCACAGATTCAGTAGACATCCTTTAAACTCGTGTTGACTCTAATTCCAGAATGGAGTGTTCTGTGAACAGGACATCTGTCTGCAATTTCCAGGAGTCTAGCCCTCTGCTGCTCATCGAGGGCCCCTATCAGTTCAATCTCGCGGTCTATGACATCGATTTTACGATTCTGCCCTTCACACTCTTTACAGTCATCGGCATAGACTTTTTGATGTTTAAGTCGCACAACCACTGCATCCAACGGAAAACTTTTGCGATCCGCATACATGCGAATGGTCATGGAAGTACATGCGCCCAGAGCGGCAACAAGATAATCATAGGGGTTGGGACCGGTATCAGCACCGCCCACTGCAATGGGTTCATCGGCAATGAAACGATGCCCTCCCGTTGTGATCTCCGTCTGATAGCCGGTCTTTTCGGTACGAACCACCACTCGATTGTCCTTCAAATCTCTCGTTCGGCTCTCCTCCAGAGGTATGCCGATGTATTTTTTTGCCCACGCTGCCAATACATCTCCCACATAGAGAGAATCTTCCCTGTTGGAAAGAAGATGGTCCGCTCCGTTCAAGGCGATGAAACTCTTGGGCTGACCTGCCGCTGCAAAGATTTCAAAGGCGTTTTCAATGCTCACGATGTTATCCTTTTCAGAGTGCATGATGAGCAACGGCTTTCGGATTTCAGAGATAGTCGCCTTCATTCGACTGTCGTCCAGATCATCCATGAACTGCTTCTTTATCCTGAATTCCTTTCCCGCCAACCTGATGTGTGCTTCTCCAGTTTCTCGAATCTTTTCCTCGGAATCCCCCAACATCCGTTTCAAATGTGACAAATTCGAAGGAGCGGCAATAGTGGCTACCGCTTTTACGGAGGGAATATGTGAAGTTGCCTGCAGTACCGCCGCTCCCCCCAAAGAATGCCCAATCAATAACTTTGGCGATTCGTAAGCCGCATCGAGAAATTCGGCGGCCGCAATAAGGTCGCTGATATTGGAAGAAAAATTGGTTTCGGAAAAATCCCCCTCGCTCTCTCCCAATCCAGTAAAATCAAAACGAAGGACTGCAATGCCTTCTTTCGTCAGAGATCTATTTATATTGACCACGGCATTCAGATTTTTCGTACACGTAAAACAGTGAGCAAAGATCGCGTATGCTTTAGGTTTCTGGTCGACAGGCAAATCAAGACGTGCAGCTAATTTTTGACCGCTCCGGTTCTCAAAAAAAAGCTTTTGGAACTGCATCTAACCTCCCCTTACTTTTAAATGAACATATTTCTGAAAATCGAACTCCTTTGCAATCTCTGTAAATTTGGAATTCTTCACCTACTTCCAATATACTCAATTTTTATTTATTTTAATCATCTTGTCACTCTTGGCAATTCCACACAGACTGGGGCTACCCCCAGAGTGTTGAAGATATAAAGCATGCGGAATGAGAGATGTAAAACGGCCATGGAGAAGATTTCTAAAGCAAAAAAATATCTGCTTGACAGCATGAGAAATGGTTCACTAGAATCGTTCCGCGTGGGTTTTGCTATATCAAAAGGGGAATTGAACTTAAGAGAAACGGGGAGGAAAGGAGAATTCATGAGATGTAAAAAGCTTATTTCCTGTGGGATTATTGCTACGATCCTGGTTTTCACCGCAGCATTCATTGTAGTTGCAGAAGAAAAGGTGCCGGATGTCATCACGATAAAGGCCGCCCTTTGGCCTACCCCTACAAAGTCACCGGTCGAATTCACTCATAAAAAACATGTTGAGGAATACAAGATCGCATGTACCGAGTGCCATCACAAGTTTGAAGACGGCAAGAATGTGTGGAAAGATGGCGATCCCGTCCAAAAATGTGAAGCATGCCATAATGAAGCTACGATTCAAGGAGAAAAGAAACTCTCTCCTGACCAGCAAAAGTTGAATCTTAAGCTCGCCTTCCATGGCAATTGCGTTGGGTGCCATCAAAAACTCAAAAAGGAAAAACCTGACACGAAAGCTCCCGTGACCTGTATAGGTTGCCATCCGGCAAAGAGCTAGCGCAGTTTGGCACAAATCATCATCCAGTCCGGCATGTTTTGTGAAGTCTCACCTTGAAGTTCAGGGAGATATGCCCCTGGAATCAACACTCAAACACAGACCAGCCTCTCAAAAAAAAGCCACCCGGGATTATGATTGTCCCGGATGGCTCATAAAAAGCTTTTGTGTCGCCGACAAGTGTAAGATGCTTACACTTCTTCTACCGTGATCGCATTCTGCTCACAAACTTCCACACAGCTTTCGCAACCCAGGCATTCGTCTTCATTAACAGGCTCGGCTTTGCCGTCTATCAGCTCATAAACATCCACGGGGCAAACATCTACACATTCGCCATCGCCAATACACTTGTCTTTATCGACGGTAACTTTGAACATTTCTTCCTCCATTTCGCTTAATGTAAAAACTCTCACCCATTGTCGGTACAAACACGGGCTGGGGACACACAATGTCAGTCCCAAACATCAAACTCAAGCCTAGTCTAGGTAACCCCTTCAATTCATGTTGTCAAGCTCAATGATGGAAAACTCTTGCTTCAACAGACACCATCTTTTCCTGAAACGAAATCCGGCCGGGAAAAACCCGCTTCATTCCCTTAAGAACTTGTACATTGAGGAATGAAAGCGATAATCGATGATTCTCGAGTCCGTCGACCAATCGATACAAAAGAGGTACTTGAAAGCAGGAATTGAAAGATTTGATCCTTCTGAGCCAGTCGGTCTTTTACGGGCGAATCGGAAATTCATGGAGGGCAAAAACGCCATGAAGGCTCCACGATGGACGGAAGCCAATCCTGGAGCCTTCAGGAGATTTTGCTTAGACGCAACCGGTAGGCTTGGGAAGACCAGCCATTTTACAAGCTCCCTTGCCCGGTCCCGAGGGGAACAGCTCATAGATGTATTTCAGCTTGTAACCGGTTACCTTGGTAAGAATACGAACCATGGGGGCAATACCGTGCTTTTTGTAGTAGTCCTGAAGCACATGAATAACCTTCCAGTGTTCTTCCGTAAGCTCGGTAATACCTTCAGATGTCTTAACATACTCAACCCAGTCGGGATTCCACTGGTCAAAACTGCTGATGAAACCGTCTTCATCAACTTCAAACGTTTTACCTTTGAACTCAACTGTTGCCATGGACAGTCTCTCCTTTTAATAGGCGGTTAAATATTCATGGGTACCGGACATACTTCGTTCCGCATCGGCCTTGTGAGCCAAAATCTCGCCCATCCTCTCCTTACGGTGGCATAAGGCGGCATTTACCATCGCCTTTGCCCAATGTTCGTTTCCTACGGCGTGAATGTGTGAATAACTTGCCAGCACGTTCTTATAGCACATTCCATCCCATCCCGCTACTATTCCATGTCCCTTTTTCAATCGAAAAATGAATGGGAAAGACGGGTCGGGTCCGATGATCCTGGAATAGTGAAATTCATGCCCTTTCAGGGAAGTTCCCTTGGCAAAATACGGATTGTCGTTCACGCACTCCAGCAGCGTGTATCCATGACCTTGAGGCTTTTCTTCCAGTACCACATCAAACGGAAATATCCCCATCATGGGAAAGGTTTTCTCGTGATAGGCGATTTTCCGGCACAAGAACATCAACCCGCCACATTCGGCGTAGACGGGCAATCCGGCATTGATTTCAGTTTTCAGGGATTCCCTGAAAACTGTGTTGCCGGCCAGGATTTCCAGATGTGTTTCTGGAAACCCCCCTCCGATATAGAGCGCATCCACATGCGGTAAAGGAGAATTTTCAAAGCTCGAAATCTCCACGAGGATAGCACCCTGTTCTTGTAAGGCTTCAAGGTTTTCAGGATAATAAAATTGGAAAGCCGAATCACGAACGACACCGATCACAGCCGGCCTGTGCGCCTGAAACCTCTTGGGTTCTAGGGCCAGGGGAGCCGGCCAACCCAGAGGTTCAGCCTTTTCGGCTACTTGCCAAAGCCCTTTCAAGTCGACACAGTCGTTGATCTTAGCGGCAATGAATTCCAAAGCGTTGGAAGCATTTTTCGATTCCTGGGGAGGAACAAGTCCGAGATGACGCTCCGGAAAGAAATTCTTCTTTTCTTTAGGAATAACCCCCATTACGGGGACATCGCAATAGCGCTCAATGGCTCCTCGCAGCACCTTCTCATGCCGCTTTCCGGCCACCTGATTCAAAATGACCCCTGCAATATTCACTTTGGGGTCCAGGTGCTGACATCCGAGAACCAGAGCTGCTGCAGTCCGCGTCATCTTGGTGGCATCCAATACAAGGATCACCGGCGCCCTGAACAGCTTTGAAAGCTCGCCGGTAGAGAAGCTCCCCTGAACATCCACCCCGTCGTAGAGACCTCTGTTGCCTTCAATGAGGCTCAGGTCGCCCTTATTGGAGCGGTTGACAAAAGAACGAAGCATTGCATCCGGATCCATGAGAAAGGGATCCAGATTGTAACATGGCCGGCCGGCAGCCATAGCCAACCAACCCGCATCGATATAATCGGGCCCTTTTTTAAAGGGAATCACCTGCAAACCGAGATTGGCCCGCCATGCCGCAGCAAGCCCCATGGATACAATGGTCTTACCTGAGCCGCCTCGCAGTGCAGCGATCACCAACCGCGGTTTTCGAAATAACATCGACATTCTCTCTTACAAAGAGCGCCATGCAGAACAACCCATTCTCCATGGCGCCTCGGTGTACAATTAGAACTTGAACTGCGTGGTTGTTCTCCAGGTCATCATAGCCAACCGATAGTCATCGATGTGCTCATGTTTGAATTCAAGACCTGTTTTCTCGAAGAAGCGTTCCCAACCGATACGGTTGATCCAGTCGCCGATACGTTCATAACGGCGGCCGCCGGCAGCGTATTCTTCAACGATTCTCTTGATGGTATTGACCGTGGTCGGCCAACGGGGCGGTTCGTTGGGAATGTAAGGAACAGCCAGTTTGGAGAACATGGGGGCTGACAGAACGTTGGAAACTTTCCCGCCTACCCACAGAGCCATACCATCGCCTTCTCCATCGGCCAGAGGCAGAGCAGGACACATGGTATAGCAGTTGCCACAGAACATACAACGGCTCTGGTTGATTTCAACGCTCTTCTTGTCATCAACCTTTTTGGGCTTGATGGCTGCCGTCGGACATGCGGCAATAACCAGAGGAATTTCACATACGTTCTGTACACGATCATGCTCGATGAAAGGCGGCTTTCTGTGCACGCCAAGGATAGCGATATCCGAGCAATGTACGGCGCCGCACATATTCAAGCAGCAGGCCAGAGCGATTCGGACCTGGGCAGGAAGCTTGTGAGAACCGAAATATTCGAACAGCTCATCCATTACAGACTTAACAACACCAGAAGCGTCGATGGCGGGAGTATGGCAGTGAGCCCAGCCCTGAGTATGCACGATACTGGTGATGCTGTTTCCAGTGCCACCGATGGGGAACCAGTTGCCACGGCTGCGGAGATCATCGATCAGCGGCTGCAGTTTGGATTTATCGCTTACCAGGAACTCGATATTGTTACGGGTAGTCCAACGCAGATAACCGTCACAATATTTGTCGGCGATGTCACAGACTTCGCGGATCAGTTCGATACTGATCAGGCGGGATGCACCGACACGCACCGTATAGAGCTCGGCACCGGTTTCAGAAACGTGAACCAATACACCCGGTTCAAGAATCTCGTGATATTTCCACTTCCCAAAATTTTCTTTAACGATGGGAGGAAAGAATTTATCATACTTTGGAGGGCCGATATCAGTGATACGATCTTGCATAAGATTGTTGGGATCAAAAGCCATTTGTTTTTCCTCCTAAGCTTGATGGCGTTGACGGAAAGCCACTGCATCGTGTTCCCATCCACCAGGAACCTCTGCTGGATCGTAGAAAATGTACGGGTTGAAACGCGGAGTATTGACCATACGCGCATCAGGCGTCAGGTCGCATGCCTTCAGAAATTCACGGAGGCTCAACCGCTGGATCAATTCACCCAGACGTTCACGGTTCTTACCGTTTTCCATCCACCAATCCCAAACCTTCTCGACAAATTCCTTGAATTCACCGTAAGGAGGCTCCATCTTCATGAATGGGATCACAACGCTTGACATTTGAGCACCTTCCAAGATGGGGGCTTTTGCGCCCACCAGGATTGTGGCGCCCGTATCCAGACCGGGTCTCAAAGCACGAGGCATTACACGGATGCAGTGCATACAACGGGTACAGTCCTCATCCCAGATCTTGAGGTTTTTCCCATCCCATTCCATACACTTGGTGGGACACAGATCGATGACCTCTGCATTGATGTCGAAGGCACGCTTTTCAGTTCCCCCTGCACCCGCATGAGGGACCAGCTCGCCGCCTACATAGGCGCGCACGGCTTCCTGATCAATGCGGATCTTGTCGCGCCAGGTTCCGATGATGGAGCAGTCCGAGCGGGCGATGGCCGCCACACAGTCACAGGGGCAACCGGAAGCCTTGAACTTGAACTTGTAAGGGAACATGGGGCGATGGAGGGCATCCTGATATTCCATAGTCAGGTCATAAATGAGATCCTGAGTATCGATACAGGACCACTCGCAGCGAGATTTGCCCAGACAGCCTTCAGGGGTTCTCAGGTTGGAACCGGAGCCGCCGAGATCCATACCCATTTCATGAGTCAGTTCATAAAAGAGGGGTTCCAGGTTATCGGTGGTGGTCCCGAGAAGAACGATGTCCCCCGTAGACCCGTGCATATTGGTGAGACCGCTTCCTCTGGGCTCCCAAAGGTCACAGAGTTTGCGCAGAACCTCAGTGGTGTAGTACTTGCTTGCGGGTTGATTGACACGGACGGTGTGGAAATGTGCAATTGCGGGGAAAAGGTCGGGACGATCGCAGTAACGGCCGATAATGCCTCCGCCGTATCCGAGCACCCCCACGATACCACCGTGCTTCCAGTGTCCCTCCTTTTCCCGGTAGGACAGTTCCATAACGCCTAACCAGTCTTCACACATGGCGCTCTTGGGAGCCATTCTCTTAACATCAGAGACAAAACTCGGCCAGGGCCCTTTTTCAAGTTCGTCAAGCATAGGAGTTGCATGCTTCAGTGCCATTCGATTTACCTCCATAGGCCAATTTCTCTTTTAGTTTCAACGGTATTCACCCTTTTTTTCTTCCTTACGAAGAATCCTCAAACCTCCTCCTATTCACCTCCTTCTATATGGAGAGACATAGTCCAAACTCCATCAAACCCTTTAGGAACTAGCGTATTTTCCCACTTAATCCAGAAATTCGAAAGGAAATTACGGCGGGCTTAGGCCATACCCTTTTCTTCTTTTTCCACATCCCCCTCGCTCGGGAGCATATACATAGTCGTGCTGCCGCTGGACCAGTACTTCAACTTGCCTTCGTTGACCAGCTCATTGATGATCTTCTTGGCCTGCATCATTTTGATCTCGGGCACAGCCTTGCACAAGTCGTTGAAATAAAGTTTGCTCTTTTTTTGCGTCTTTACAAATTCCATGATACGATTTTTTGCATCCTCACTCATACTATCCTCCTGTAAGGAATCCGAACGCATCCAATAAAAACAACAGAATTGATTCTTTCTGTTTGCCCTCACGCATATAAGTGAATTGATTCACTTCGACTGATTAACTCGGGACATGCTCTTTGTCAATAAAAAAGTCCCTGAGGAATCCGGTACAAAGCCCCATCGAAAAAACACGCGAGAGCCCCTCATGGAAAAAGGAGACCAAGCTTGACACTCCCCTATCTTGTTGTTAATTACCGCCTGTCCATGGTGGCCTTCGGTACAGTAATGACCATCGAAACTGAAAAGTTTCACGTTCATCCCGTGCAGAGGTCAGCAAACCATTCAGATCAAATTGAAGACCTGTCTCCCCCTTTTGTACGGAAGGTTCAGGCTTTTCTGGATGGAAAGCCTTCTGCCCGCCCGTATTTTGAAGGGGCATGAGTCCATCGATTCTGTTAGAATAATTTTTCGACCATATATTACAAAACAAGGAGAGAGTAAAGAGATCATGGCACATCCAAGCGAAGCGGAATTGAAACTCAACCTTTATATAAAGTTTTTGAGGGAGAGATTGTTTTTTGAACCTACGTCGGCCACTCTGCATTACAACCTCGGGCTTGCCTATTCTCAAAAAGGCCAGTTAGACGAGGCCATCTCCGAATTCAAGCAGGCTCTGGAGAATGATCCAAACCTCGTGGACGCCTATGTCAACATGGGAGGGATGTTTTACCAGAAAGGCGATATGGATCAGTGCATCGATGCCAATTTGAAAGCGCTCGCTCTAGATCCAAAACTCGCCATAGCTCACAGCAATGTGGGATTTGCCTATCTTCAGAAAGGTGACTATGAAAATGCCATAGAATCCAGCAAGCAGGCCATTGAAATCATTCCCGACAATCTCCAGGCATACAACAATCTCGCAGTCGCATACATCCAGGCCGAAAAACCCCGGGAGAGCATCGAAGCATCTCTCAAGATCTTGAGCATCAACGACCAGTTTGCTCCCGCGCACTACAACCTGGCAGTCGCCTACCGGCTGACCGGCGCCATGAAAGAAGCTCGGAAGCATTATGAAAAAGCGAAGGCACTGGGCTATCCCATCGACAGTGCTGCCGAAGCCGAGTGGCGTAACGAAGAATAGATCGGATCTTCATCAGCTCTGCACTGCCAAAGAACATGAACAATCAATAACATGATTCCCTTCCACCGCAGCTCTGAGGCCATGGGTTTGGAGGATAAACAACTCCCCATCCGGTTTACCTCATCGCTCCTACCCGAAGGGAGTCTTCGATTTGATCGAGGTTTAACGATGGAAATCGGCAAAGATATGTTTGTCATATTGGAATATACCGTTCGTTTGAAAGACGGTTCCTACGTCAAAGGGGAAGGCACCCCAGTATCTCTCAATTTCATCTCAGGCTACGACCAGATTCTTCCATCCCTGGAAAAAAGACTTGTGGGGCTGGAATTGGGGGCGGAAACCGATTTTATCATTCCCGCCCGCGAAGCCTTTGGCGAACATGACAAAAACCAGGTACGCCGAAAGAGTTTCAAAGAATTTCCGGAAGGTCGATCCCTGGAGGTAGGGAAATGGGTAGTGGCAACCAACAGTGAAACACAGGCACAATATGGCTATTATGTGAAGGAAAAAACCGACGATGAGGTGGTCTTGGATTATAACCACCCCCTCGCCGGAAAGGATTTGTATTATCATGTGAAGGTAGTCCACCTGAGGCCCGCATCCAAAGAGGAACTGAAAGAAATACGCCCCTGCGAGCACGCAGATGAAGAAGAGGAATCCCGGGCGGTGTCTTTGCAATAACAGACTTTAAGGATAAACCGGTGGGAATGTAACGTTCCGGAACACCGGAGAAAAAGAAATCCCTGAATCCTCCTTCATAAGGGGGATTCAGGGGGATGTATAATACTTGCTCCTCCCAGCCCTCTAAAGCTGACGCTTTTCCTTGACCCAAACACAAAAATCATAGATCGTCCGGGCTCTTGCATCCCCATCAATCAATCCCCGACACAATTCAAACAGCTCTCTATGCAAAGATACCGATTCTTCCCGCTCCCCCTGCGATTGATAAAATTCCTTCACCAATACATTGGCCTTCAAGGATGCAGAGCTAAACATTCTCTCTCTAGGATCTTTAGGTTCCTGGAAAGGCTCCCAGTTCTCGTATCCAATCCGCAGAATACGCTCCTGCCCCCGCTTGGACATGGAGTCGAAAATCGCCTTTTTTTTCATCTCATATTCGTTTTCATCCACCATTTACACACACTCTTTTCCATAATAGCCGCACAGGAAGTCAATTCCCGCTCGAAGGGTTCAACGCCAAAACAATTTCAGACGGATTTTCTTAAATTCCCTTGTACTGAAAAGGATCCGGTAATCAGTCAGTCCAATCGCCTTTCCGAGTTTCCCTGCAATCCGCTCACAGTCTTCTATGCTCCGACCGTGCACCATAGCATAGAGATTATAAGGCCAAGTTGGGTAAGCAGGCCTGTAGTAACAGTGGCTCACTTCAGGGTGGGATGCAAGGATTTGCCCACTTGCGTCGAGCCGTTCCTCGGGACACCGCCACACCACCATGCCATTGGCGCTGAAACCTACCTGACGATGGTTCAGTACGGCAGCAAAACGGCGGATGAATCCTCTTTGGATCCAAAGAAGCATCAGTTCCAAAAGCTCCGTCTCTTCCATCCCTATGGAATCCGCCCAAACCTTGAAAGGCTTTCCAACGAGCGGTAGATCCTCCTGAATGCATCTCACCACGCGAATGTTATCCTCGCAGGGATCAAATTGAATCGAAGATTCCACAAGAGGCAGACCCGCCGGATCTTCGACAGCCTCACTTTCTCCTTCCTCGAGAACATCCAGAACCACCGCAAGCTTATATTTCTTCAGCGCCGGCAAGAGCAACGTCGGCCAGCCACCGGCTGCCTTGGAAAGCTCTTCTATCGTCTCTTCCAGGGAAATCCCCGGAGGGACAGCAATGGTAAACCATATATTGTAATTGCCCGATCGCAAATAGTTGTGACTCACACCCGGATAGAGATTGATTGCGGCAGCAGCCCGTTCCACTTCACCTTCAGGAACCGACATAGCCACCAGACAGCTCCGGTACCCGAGAGCTCCCGTATTGAAGATGGCGCTGATCTGCCTCAGCAGCTTTTGTTCCTTCAGCCTCCCTATACGTTTTAGAACGTTGTCTTCATTGATTCCAAGCCCCTCAGACAAAACGCGGTATGGTTCTGAAATCAAAGGGAAAGATCGCTGTATTCGATCGAGCAGAACGCGGTTGATGGAGTCCAATACTCTTGCTCCTTATGGTCACGTTGTCCGAGATTGTATTTTCATCATGAATTCCCCGAAAAACAGGTCCTTCCAGACGTGCTTAAATCCTCATTCTGAGTTTTTCACTATATACACGTGTATCAGTTGTGACAAGCACAGGAAACACAATCCCTCTGAGGAACAGAAAAACGTTGATCGTTACAAACGGAAAGGGACGGGGATCTTTCATGAATTGTCACAAGATTTCCTGTCGCAGTATCATTTCAGGGAGAATAATGATAAACAGATGCTTTCTTGTCATCATCCGTAGATTAAAAACACCTTTTCCTTTTATCCCGGGTTGGTAGAAGACTATTTCGTCTGTGTAATCTGTGTAATCTGTGGATTGATTTAGCCTGATTTTCACCACACCATGAGGAAACTAAAAATGCAAAGATCCTTTCCGGTGCATCTCCTGGTAAGCACGCCCAGTGGTCCAATCCCTTTGACACCCGAACGCGCCAGAATCTCCCTTCCCCAGGGACCTGAAGCTCAAGGCGCGTTGATCCATTACGGTCCCTTTCTTCAAGCCGTTGCCCGCTTCTTATCCCAAGATTCATATGCCCCTCTCCTCCATTCTCTCTCCCGGCAACTCGATCGACCGATTGCCCGGGAAGACATTGAAAATGTGGAGTTGATCAGCGAAAAACACGGGGTTCTTTACCACGTGGTTCATTTGCGCGTTCACATAAAAAGCGAAAGAGTGTCGCTTGTACTGAATGTAGCCGTCAAGCCCGAACAGCAGGCGTTTCTCGAAAGCGAATGCAGTCTCCTGGAAATGCTGCACCAGCATTTCGGCCTGCCTTACCTTCCACGGCCTCTCTTCAAAGGAGAAGCGCTTTATACCGGAGATGACGGCTCCGAACTGACACTGAAGATTTTCATGGCAGAGTGGTTCGAAGGATTCCACGAATTTCACCTTTCGATGGAACCTCAACAGGAGCAGCCTGTAATCAAGGTTTGGGGATTGGAAGAGGGGGACACGGTTCTCAGAACAGATCAGGCTCTGGCCCTCTATCAGCATGCATCGGCCATTCTGACCGCCTATCTCGATCCTGCTTCCTTCAGGCAGATCTACCCCTGGCACCACGCGGCAGGAGATTTCATTCTCAAGCAAACCCCAAACGGCATCCAACTGCGCCTCGTCACCGCCCGGGATTACCGGGCCCTCATTTCTCTGGGAGCGGACCCGGAGGAAAAGTGGGTCGCTCTGGTACATTTCTTTTTCAACCTCACTCTTCGCATGCGCATGGACCGACTGGATGGAACGGGAAAACGGGCCTGGGCGCCCCCTGAAAGTCTTAGTGGCGTGCTATCGGGATTTCTGGAATCCTGGTCTGAAAAAGCTCGGTTGGACCCCTCTCTGCCGCCGGCAGAGGATGTGCTTCACCTTCTGCGCCGATTCACACCGCGGGAGTGGATTTCTCTCGGAGAGGTCGTCCTGGAAGATGGCATGGTAGAAACCGATGAGCTTGATTTCCTGAGCTATCATATGGCGGAACACGTATCAGCGCTCATGGATGCTCTCGATAAACAAAGGCCCTGATTTTTCGTTCCGTCCGAAAGAGGATATCAGAAAAGCTCACCGGTCGACCGCCTCTGTGGCGGTTCCCCCGGCGAAAACTATCTCATATGCATCATTGCATCCGGCCCCGCTCAGAAGATGCGAAGGGAATAACGGCCAATTCAATTCCCATTTTCAGCAGCGCCGCCTTCCCGCGAACAGTGAGATCACTCGTAAAGAGGTTCTGATCACGGCCCTCAATGGGATACGCCTTCAGCCTGTAGTGCGTTCCCCAAGGTTTTTCAGCGACGGAAACACGAATGGGGTTCTTCAATTGCACGAAAGGACTGGTCAAAGCCACATCATACAACTTCTGCCTCACCAACTGTGCATCATGCGTTGGGTTCAGATAAAAATTTGCGACACAGAGTAATTCCCGTTTGGCATCGTTGGCATTGTAGATGTTGGAATCCCAGATCTTTTTATGGGGAATGCTCACCAGGGTATCATCCAGCGTCACCATTCTCAGAACTCGCGCTTCCAGGGATTTCACCTCTCCATAGGCGCCGTCGATTTCCACCCAGTCCCCCGGCCGGTAGGGCCGTTCATATATGGCGACGATACCTGCAGCAAGGCTGCTGACATAATCCTTAAAAGCAAAGCCGACCCCCAGGCCCACTGCCCCCAAAAGGGCCAACAGATTTTCCGGAGTGGGGTGAATGATCATGGGAACAATCCATATGATGGATACGATCCATATGATCAATCGCAAGACAGGGACAAGGGGAAGAATTTTAAAACGGAAACGTTCTGGAACGTTACCCGCAAACCACGGAAATACACGTTCAACGAATTCGATCAACAGCCATGAAGCGACAACGATGAAAAATATGATCAAGTAATTGATTTCGTTAAAATTTCTAAACACACTAACCATTGTCTCATCCATGACATCCCCCTAAACCGCATCCACAAGATATCCGCCACTGGCCAAAAACTGCCGTACGGCGGGGTACCCCAGTGCCGGTATATGCCATACGCCTTTCTCCAGTGCCAACAGCCCCGCAGCGCGCGACAGGTGCAAGGTTCTCAGAATTTCAGGGGGAGCCAGGGGGAGCAGGTGGGAGAGGAGTTGTGTCGAAAGACCACCGTGAAGCAAAATGGCATCCAGAACAAAATATAAATCGCGATCCATCTGTCTGGGGAGAACAGGAAGGTCCAAGTCATTCCAGGGTCTTACCCATATGGTGTTGCCTCGATCTGCAGCCGCCGTTTGTCGAACCTTCTCATTGGCCTCCTCTTCCGGAGCCAATCGCAGGCTGTACTTCCAAACAGCCAGCGCAATACCCAGTATCCCGCGGCTGAATGCCGCAACATGATTGAGAAAGTCGGTGACCTCAACCTTTTCACCCTCACCCTTTTTTTCTTCGCCACCCTTTTGCTGTCCACCGGCCTCTTTTTCATTACCCTTCACAGGAAGGAGAACAAACTTACCGTTGTCTGTCTGACGAAATCTAAAAACTGCCTCACTTCCCTCAGTGGAAGGAGGCTGGAAGCAACGCTCCAGACGCTCCCGATCGAAGGCGGCAAGGGTGAGCGGTTCGGGGAGGAAGGATTCCAATTGGAGCGCCATATTGAGGTAAGCCCACGCCCATGTGTCACAGCCGATGATGCAACGTCCGGAAAACGAAAGCAATTTGTCCACAAGTTTGCGCATCAAATCGAGGCCTTCATAATGACGCAGATAGTAATGTTCCAGATGGGGAATGATTAAGAAAGCATTCGATGAATCGGGTATTCGGGAGATCCACGCGTCACCGCCCGCCAAAATCTGGTTGGTAGACGGAGCTCTCAGAATCCGCCACGGAGGTGTTTCTCCCAAGCATTCGAGAATTTCGGAAACTCCACTGTGGGGTGCGCCCAGAACGATCCTAAAGGGGCATTCCGGGTGGTCCGTGTTCAGCCAATCCGATAAAGCGCCGTTCAAGGCAGGAACGGCCTCCTTCCAATTGGGAACGGGGATGATGCGATTCAGCATTGACTGATCGACTTCACGCAATTCCGTTTGAACCACCTTTTCTTTTGTCTTTTCAGGGGCTCTCCACAACCGGTCCCACAGACCGAGTATCCCTTTGCGCATTACCTCCCCTGTCGGCTCTCTCGGTTTCACATACTGAGACCATGGGACAAAATCCCAAAGGCCGGATTGAATCATATCATCCTCAAGAAGGGTATTGGCCTGCATCTATAAACTCACCTCATCGGTCTCATTCCGATTTTTCTTCCCTGGAAACATTGGCATTATGAACCATGATCTGAGTGAAAGGAATTTCCCAGCCATACCGGTTACATGCATCCACAGAGATCCTCTGAATGCACCGCGCGAGAGTGTCGTGATTCTTTGCAGCCCTCCCATGGAAGTCGGCAATAATGGCATAGTCGAGAGAAGAAGCCCCCGCTTCCTTGAATTCCACCTTGAGATTCACCAGGTCTTTTCCATACCCCTCTTTGTCGAGCTCTTCCATGAGGCTCTTCGCCAGTTTCTGCGGCACTTCCTGCGTCGAGATGGATTGATGCCGATAATCGATCCCGAAGGTGATATTGAGCCTGAAATTTGTGGAGATGTTATTGGGGTTCATTTCCAAGAACTCTTTGGTCGGATAGGTCTTCCGGCTGCCCCCCAGGAGCACGAGCTGCACCATTTCGGGAGTCTGCGAAATCACTTTGCCCCGCGTGCCGTCGGAAAGGATCACCCAATCCCCCTCCTTGCAGGGAAACCATGGCTCGGCGGAATCATAAGGGCGTGAGCGAAGGTCTTCCAGATCTTTCAACGGCAGGTGGAGCACACCTCCCTGAAGTTCGGGGTTGACCAGAAGCGTGTCGAAGCTCAAAACCTCCACCTTCCAGGGAAGCCCCCGGTATACGACACGTTCCCCTTCCTTGACGGTACTGAGGTTCAGCAGAAGCTTACCCTGATCATAAAACCTGGGAAATGCCTGCTTGGCTGTCCAGGCAAGACCAAAAAGAAAAAGGAGTGAGATGCCTAGGAGCACCCAATCCCCTGCGACATAAAAGACCAATAGAGAGGCACCGATGGCCCCTATGAAGGTCAAAATATGGTAGATCACCGTAGCCAGGCGGAGATAAAATGAATGTTTGAGGGACTTATGAATCAGACCGGATTTGTAGACGTATCGATAAAAAAGGCGAAACAGCAGGAAAACCGAAACAAATGCCAGTACAGCAAAAAAAAGATTCCTGCCCCGACTTCTGAAAAAAACGAGAACAACGTCTTGAGTGGACTGCCAAAAAGATTCCTTTTCTTTGAGCCGCTCTGACAGCTGATACTGAGCGACAGAAAGTTGATTGGATATCTGCTGTTCCCTGCCCTTCCATTCTTTTTCCAAATCCTCCAGTTCTTTTTTCAGCATGGGATCTTTGACACCGGCCAAACGCTTTTCAATATTCGAGAGGGCTGTTTTAACAATGGGGATCCGCTTTTGGTAATAGTCCACTTCACCACGAAGTTTTTCAATTTCCCGGGGGCGGGCCGTCATGTTCCTCAGTTCCTGGACGATGGGCCCCAGAAGATCCTGCATCTCTTCAGACCAGTTGAAGATCGTCTTGGGCCTGGCTGAAAACGCTTCCAGATCGGTACCCGTTGCAATTTCATCAAAGTTCTTGTCCAGGCTGCTCAAACGATTATCTATTTCATTTATTTCATTAATGATTCTAACTTTTTGATCTTCCGTCGCAGCTTCTTTCAGTTCCTTTTCCTTCGCCCTGCGCTGCTCCGTGAGGATTTGCACGGACTCCATGATATTCCCGAGAGTGATGAGGGTGGCCTCTTCCCGGATACTGTCCTCGGCAACGGGCTTCGGCGCTTCCGGTTTTGCCGTTTGCGCAAAACCAGGGCTGCATTCCAAAGACAGAAAAAACACCAGGAAGACAAAAGGGGACACCAGTTTACGTTTTCTGAACCTATGTGAAATCATCTCTCATTTACTCACGTAAAAAGTCTATTACTGGATGTCGGGTGAAGAAGGCTTGGGCACAAAGAATTCAGCCTTTGGAAATTGGCTCAAGTCCTTGGCGATGCCCGCACGAAGGAACGCATTGACCCAATGAAAAATATCGTTCTTTTGAATGGAGCGCCTCATTTTCTCCATTCTGGCATGCCGAGTTTCCCCATCCATGATGAAAGCCTCGTAAATCGCGTCGGCAACCCCCTCGATGTCATAGGGGTTCACCAGCAGTGCACCGTTGTAAAGCTGAGCGGCCGCTCCGGCGAATTCACTCAATATCAAAACACCGTTGTTTTCTATGCTGCTGGCACAGAATTCCTTTGCCACCAGATTCATTCCGTCCTTGAGAGGCGTGATCAACGCAACCTCACAGGTACGATAGTAAGCCAGCAACTCCACCCGGTTGAGAGAGCGGTAAATGTAGTGAACAGGAGTCCATCCCACCTCCGTAAAGCGGCCGTTGATTTCACCCACCAGCCTCTCAATTTCGTGCTTCAATGCTTCATACTCCGGAACATCCTGACGACTGGGCACGACCACCTGGATCAGCGTGATTTTTCTTCTCAGCTCCGGATAGCGTTCCAGGGCATTGGCGAAAGCCAGCAACCGGTGAGGAATTCCCTTGGTATAGTCCAGACGGTCCACTCCCAGTATCAACTGCCGTTCGGGGAGATTGGCATGAATGATCCAGGCCAGGTCCTGCACTTCCCGGGTTCCGGCAAACTCCGCAAATTGTTTGAAATCGATGCTTATGGGAAAAGTCCCCACCAACACTTCCCTTTTGGGGGTCAGACACCTGGCAACCTGACCATGCCCGATCACCTTTGATCCAGGAATCAGCATGCGCACACAGTCCATAAAATTCCGCCGGTCGCGCACTGTCTGAAACCCTACCAAATCATACTGGAGCATTGCTTCGAGGATCTGAAAGCGCCACGGCAAACGAATGAAACCGTCCAACGGGGGGAAAGGAATGTGAAGGAAAAAACCGGTGTGCCGATTGACTCCCATCTTCTTCAGTTGATCCGCCACAAGGATCAACTGATAATCGTGAACCCATACATAGTCTTCCTCTTCCCCTGTATTTTCAGCAATAGCCCTGGCAAATTTGGCGTTCACCTGCTCGTAGACCCTCCAATACGCCGGATCGAAATTGCACCGTGAAGGCAGATCGTGAAAAAGAGGCCAGAGAATTTCATTGGAAAAACCAAAATAGTACTTCTGGATTTCCTCCTGCGTCAGATCCACCGGTTTGAGGGAATAGCCCGTCTCACGAGAGCCTTGGGCGAGCAGTTCCTCTAAAGCGCCATCATCCATGGATCCCTGCAGGTTCGATCCCAGCCAGCCGATCCATAAACCGCCGCGGTCCCGCAAAACAGGACCCAGCGCCGTCACAAGCCCTCCGGAACCCGATTTGATCATCCATTTCCCATCATTTCCCTTTTCCACGACTATCGCCAAACGGTTCGAGACGACAGCAAGTCTGGTTGTCTCCATTTATTTCAGCTCCCACAGGTACAAGTCAATGAAATCCAGGCTTCCAGAAACTGCTTAACAGCCTGACAATCCTTTAGAAATCCCTTTGCAGCAGTTGGATAGGAAGACGTGCCGACCTTTATTCCGATTCCCCGTTCCTGAATGATTCTGAAAGCGTCCTCATCGGTTTCATCATCGCCCACATATACCGGAAAGACTCCCGGCGGCTGGTGGAACAACAATTCCGACACGGCATCCCCTTTATGCCACCCGGCGCAACGGATCTCCACTCCCCCGTTGAACCGCCGGCACTCCAGATCATAAAGGAGGGCAAGCCGACTCCATTCCGTAAACATGCTTTCTTCCATAGTGGAAGCCAACCGGGCGTCCACACCCCGTGTGTGCATTGCGATAGAAGCGATCTTGAATTCCAGCTTCCTGCCATATCCTCTTTGCAACGCTTTTGTCTTTGCCTTTTGAAGCCCCTCTTTCTGTTCCGCTGAAGGCGACCGGACAATGCACGTGTCATCATCGGGGCGCCGCAGCTCAAACCCATGGCTCCCGATGATAGTCACGGGGAGGTTTTCCAGAAGTTCCAATACCTCAGCGACAGGCCTGCCCGAGACAACGGCTACGCTCATCTTGTCTTTTGCCACGATAGCCCGCAGCAGTTCCAATACTCCCGACAGAGGCCGGGCCTGCATGGGGTCCACATGAAAAGGGGCAAGGGTTCCATCATAATCCAGTCCCAGAAATCTTGTTCCGGAAGCGCAAACACGCTCCCAGAAATCCGGAACATTGCCGATCTCTATTTTTCTTTCTCTATTGCAGTCCATTACAACTCGATTCTCTCAACGCTTTCATACATGATGGCAAACATGAGGGTCAGATACTCGCGCAGGTGACGCGTCACGAGGAAGTTATTGAGAACGAGATCCTTTGCCTTTCTTCCCATCTCTTCCAATTTGTCCCGTTTTTTCAAGAGATAACGTACACGAAGGGCTGCACCTTCCGGGGTATTGACAAGAAATCCCGTATGATGATTGATGACTTGCAGGCGGATGCCGCCGGTATCGCCCCCGATCACGGGCTTTCCTTTCCACATGGCCTCCGTTACCGTAAGGCCGAAGCCCTCTTTGGTGGATTTCTGCAGGCAAATGGTGGAAGCCCGCTGCAGAGCGTTGATTTCCCGGTGGGCATCAGAGGGCAACAATAGGATATGGATATCCGGATCATCTCCGGCCGCATTTCTCACTTCCTTCAAGACCTCTTCCCCTTCAGGATCATCGGTGGCACCCCCCCCCGCCAAGACCAGCTGTACCGAAGTAAATTCTTTGACCTGCCGGTAGGCATGGATCACCCCCACAGGGTCCTTGAAGCGGTCAAAACGGGAAACCTGAGTGATGAGAGGCTTGTCCGGATCCAGGCCCCAGCGGTCGAAGACGGCATTCACCTCGCCGGGAAAGAGTTCCCTGTTCTTTTGACTCAGCGGATCGATACTTGGAGCGATCAGATACAGCGGGTGAGGAAGGGGCTGCGCGAAATCGGCCAGCGACCACACACTGGCATCATAGCCCACCACAAAATCCCGCAGATACTTCCAGACAGCCCGGTAGGGGCGACTCAAATCGATATGGCATCGCCAGATCCATTTCCCCTTTCGATCGGGACACAATTTCAAAAGAGGCGCTGGTTGCGGATCATGGATAAAGACGAAATCGGCATCTTCCAATTGGCCACGCATTCTCTCCGCATTCTCCTCGTTTGTTTTTTCGTAGATCCTCAAAAGTGCCGGAGGAATTTCCACAGAATCTCCCTGGAGGGCATTGTGAAAACTTTTCGTGCACTGGTAGAATTCTTTTTCACCTGTGATGACCTCCCACTCGGCATTCAGCCCCAATTCCTTTTTGAGAGGAACCAGCCAGTTCAGGATTTCCGCCACTCCTCCGCCCTCCCGGGTCGAATTCACGTGTACGACTTTCATGCCTTTCAGGGGTTCTGCGAGTTGCCTGAGGTGATCGATGACTTCATTTCCAACAATTTGCGCATAACTTTCCAGTAAATTGGCCATGACAGCTACCCCTCCATGGGACACATTTTGAATACCGCCTCGAGTTCCTTCCTCAATGCGGCCAGGGTGGTGAAGTAGGGATCTACGCTGTTGATCCTTTTGATCAACTCATCGTACGCGTCCTCGCCAAAGCTCTGAAGCCATTCCACGAAATCGCTTTTCCCACGTTCCGTCCGCCGCCTCGCATCTATGAAATGATAAAAAATGCTTCCGAGAGACATTTTAGGAATCCGTTCTTGAAGCCCCCTGGGGTGATCGAGGCGTATCCCCGTGTCGAACACAACGATCTGAGAGCGAATGAACTTGAACCGCTGACCGGCCCGGGCCCATGGAACAAACTCGCTTTCCGCAAGCCTCTCTTCGATCACATCGATCAACTCCCTGCGCAAGTCTTCAATATCCTTGTAATGAGTCGGATCTATAATGGCCAGTCTCTCCGCCAGGCGCGTATCGTGAAGATTCCGCCACGCCCAGGCTGCAAAATCATTCTGATATTCAGGTTCATCGAAACTGGATCGAAGCATGCCACCCCAGAAATGATAATAAATGCATCCGGGATGTATCGTCTCCAGGCGATCGCTCAACTCGCGCAGGTTCTGAGCCTCCTTCCCCGTTGCGATGGAGATGAGCGCACAGTCTTTAACAGCAAACGGATCTGCCATGAAGGTCCACCCTCCTTTCGGTTCTGAATGTATGATTTCTTCGTGATGCACCGGATATTTAGAGCCTATCCAAAAACCTACCTCGGCAGCGGACACCCCCCTTTAATCCCCCCCTCAAGGGGGGACCAAGGGGGGTGTCGCAAAGTCCACAGGTGGTTTCTGGATAGGTTCTTAGTAAAGAATCCCCCTCCCAACCTGGAATGATTTTTCGATGACTCCAGAACGGGAACCGGGAGAGAAGCGAGCGTGTACGCATCGTGATCATCGCGTGTACGCTTGCACCATAAGATGAGTCGCAGACAGGAAAAACCTTTGATAATGAGGAAGCCGTACGGGGATAGGGAAAGTTGAAGAACAAAACAGCATTCCACCCGTTACGAAGATCAATGCTGACTCAGACCTTCTTCTCTCCTCTTTATGGCGAAGCCTGTAGAGCCACTTCCACTTCGGTAACGTTTAGAACTTCCCGGAGATTGTTCGGATCGATTTCCACCAGAAAACCTCGTTTCCCACCGTTAATGTAAATCCTGGAGAGCTGAAACAGGCTGGATTCCGCGTATACCGGCATTTGTCGCCGGGTACCAAATGGACTGATACCGCCTACTTGATATCCAGTATGTTTTTGTGCAACCTCCACTTCACAGGGAGTGATGTGTTTGACTCCCATCAAACGGGCCAGCTGTCTGGTAGAAACTTCACAATCGCCATGCATGAGCACCAGGATCGGCTTTTTGGATTCTGTTTCCATCACCAGCGTCTTCACGACCTCATGTTCTGAAACCTTCAAGACCTCAGCCGCATGATGAGTACCCCCATGTTCTTCAAAGGGATAAAGATGACCAATAAACGGAATCTTTCTGCTTCTCAGAAGTCGCACTCCAGGAGTCACTGGATAATCAGCCATTTGCAGCAGACCTTCCCCTTCCGGCATCCCCACCGGAAAGCATGATTGATAATGTAAAACATTTCTTCTCGCTACCTATATGGTCTCGCCTCAGAATGCAGAACAATAAAACAGTAAAATATTCGAGACAATTTGATGAACGGACTTACCCGTAAACATATCAAGTTGTTGTATGCATCTCATAAAAGAATATATGAATATTCAGGAACCTGTCAACCTGCACCTGCCAAAAGGAGCAGACCTATCCATATAAATGTAAATATTATCGAATATTTAAAAATGAATTATTATTCACTTTCTTTTCTCTATTCATCCATCTGCACGACACATTCGATGGGCCGACGGAATATCTAATGACTGGAATACAAATTTTTCATGTGATATATATTCTAAGCTTACTGATTTCTTAAAGTTCCGTATGACAATAAAAAATCCTGAGTGTGAAGGATCTTGACTACTGAACACACGGAAGAGAGGCTGCCATGAAGGAATATGAGATCTATCCAATGGTGATTGGAGCCAATGAAACCGACCAGGGGATCATGACTTATCTGAGGGGGTACGGCAAACGGATCTGGATTCCCATCTACTCTTTTCTCGTGGAGGGTGGAAATGAAAAAATCCTCGTGGACACGGGCCTGGAGCAGTTTGTCGTGCCGGAACACGTGGGTCGGGAATACGGTCTCGACATTCTGGAATTCGAGGATGCCCTCGAAAAACACGGACTTCATCCCGAAGATATCGATATCATCATCCATACACACCTGCACAACGATCACTGCGAGAACGACTACAAGTGCCCTCAGGCCAGAATCGTCGTACAAAAAGTGGAGTACGAATTTTTCCTCCATCCCCACCCCATTGACCACCGCTACTATTCCGACCTCCTGGACGGCTTGAATGTCGAACTGGTGGAGGGAGATACACACCTGATGGAGGGAATCGATCTGATTTTCTCGCCCGGTCATACTCCCGGCGGGCAATCCGTGGCAATAAATACTTCCGCGGGCCGTGCCATCATAACGGGGTTTTGTTGCAACCAGATGAACTTTCCGCCCAATGCGCCCCCAGTGCCCTCCGGAGTGCATACGGATGCCATTGCAGCCTATGAAAGCGCAAGAAAAATACAGGAAATGGCCGATATTCTGATCCCGCTTCACGATCTGTCCGTAGGGAGCAAAAAACGCATTCCGGCATGAATCGAGAAGGAAATCTTTGCAAACGCCACAAACAAAAAGAGGCCATGAAGATTCGTTTTGTCTTCATGGCCCTTCCTTATTTTATACTGCGCACGGTTTGAATATGGAACCTCCCTTATGAACGGTTCTTTATCTTCCGGAGTCGCAGAGCTGTAGGTGTCACTTCCACATATTCATCCTCGTTGATGTATTCCATTGCCTGTTCGAGTGTGAACTGCCGGGGCGGAATGAGGCGTAGTGCCTCATCGGACCCAGCGGCGCGGATATTGGTGAGCTTCTTTTCTTTGGTGATGTTGACCCAGATATCTTCCGCACGCGAGTTTTCCCCCACAATCATTCCCGGATAGACAGGATCACCGGGATTGACAAAAATCGTTCCACGCGGCTGCAAGTGAAAAATGGCGTAACTCACCGCTCTGCCCGCGCGATCGGAAACGAGAACGCCGTTGGGACGGCCAGTAATCACTCCTGCGTAGGGCGTGAATCCAATGAGAAGGGCATTCAAAATCCCAGTTCCACGGGTTTCCGTCATGAACTGGTTTCGAAAACCGATGAGTCCTCGAGAGGGGATTTCAAATTCCAGGCGGACTCTGCCAAAGCCGTGGTTGATCATTTTGGTCATGCGGCCGCGCCGCACCCCCATCATTTCCGTCACAATTCCCACGTGTTCTTCGGGAATATCGATGACAGCAAGTTCCAGAGGTTCGGAAAGCTCTCCATCAATTTGACGCGTAATGATCCTGGGTTTAGAAAGTGAGAGTTCGAAACCCTCCCGGCGCATCGTCTCCACCATCACCGCCAGTTGCAACTCACCCCGGGCGCTCACTCTGAAAGAATCCCTATTTTCCGCCTGCTCGACCCGGATGCTCACATTGTAAAGAAGTTCCTTATCCAACCTCTCCTTGATATGCCTCGAGGTCAGATATTTGCCCTCTTTCCCGGCCAGAGGCGAGGTATTGACGGAAAAATCCATGGATATGGTAGGCTCTTCCACCGTAATGGTCGGCAAGGCCCTGGGTTCCTGAAGATCCCCCACCGTATCACCAATGAAAACTTCTGGAATCCCCGCAACCGCGGCAATGTCCCCCGCCTCCACAAAACTCTGTTCCACCCGGTTCAACCCTTCATAGGTATACACGACACTGAGATGAGCCTTCTGTGGAGGCTCCCCTTTCTTGAGGAGCGCTACCTCTTGTCCCTGGCGCAAAGCCCCGCTCACTACTTTACCCACGGCGATCCGTCCCACATAATCGCTGTAGTGCAGGTTGGTGACCAGGAACTGCAAAGGGGTTTCAGGATCGTATGTGGGACAGGGGATGGAAGAAAGAATGCTATCGAAAAGAGGGACCAGATCCTTCCCCTTGCCTTCAGGGTCGGTCAGAGCAATCCCCGCCTTGGCATTGGTGTAGAGAACCGGAAAGTCGAGTTGTTCTTCCGTGGCGTCCAAGTCGATGAAAAGATCATAGATTTCTTCCAGCACTTCGCTGATGCGCCGGTCCGGACGGTCGATCTTATTGATCACGACGATGGGCGGCAGCTTCCGCGCCAGAGCCTTTCCCAGAACAAAACGGGTTTGCGGGAGCGGGCCTTCCGTGGCGTCCACAAGCAACATGACTCCATCCACCATATTGAGCGTCCGTTCCACTTCGCCGCCGAAATCGGCATGGCCGGGAGTATCGACGATATTGATTTTCGTCCCCTTGTACATAATGGCCGTATTCTTGGCCATTATGGTTATGCCCTTTTCCCTCTCGAGATCCATACTGTCCATGACCCGTTCAGCCACCTGCTCGTTGTCCCTGAAGACTCCACTTTGCCAAAGCATGGCATCGACGAGTGTCGTCTTTCCGTGGTCGACGTGTGCGATAATAGCCAAGTTTCGTAAATCTTCGCGAGTACGCATATGAAAAAAGCCCTCTCAAGGGCGGTTGCCGTGTCATTTCCCAGGCCCCCGCCTCCTGTGTTTTTGTGTATTAAAAGGAGCAAAATAAAGATAATCTATGCTCGCAATGGGTGATCATTGCACTTTTGCATGAGGATCAAAAATTTTAATTCTATATGTGCAGAGTATATAAAACAATGCAAGGCCTACCGCGGCTGTGATGTGACAGGAGGAAAGCCGAACAAAAAACGGAGTGCATGAAAAAACGGGAATCCTTTTAGGATCCCCGTTCATAAAACCCCATACGGGATGAACAGCCCTTCTTAAAAACAGCTAACAGCTACAGGAACCGGAACCGCAACCGCCTCCCCCGCCTACGGGAACTTCAGAAGTCACTTTGAAACCGGATCCCATGCCATAGGTCACATAGTCTACAGTAACATCTTTGGTCTGAGCATGAAGATCCTTATCCATCAACATGGTAAAGCCGTTCACTTTAAATACGTCATCGCTTTCTTTCGGTTCATCCAGAACCATTGCCAGGGACGGACCGGCTCAACCCCCGGATTGCAGGAAAACACGAATCGGCGTGATTTCCTTTCCCTTGAAATAGTCCTTCAGGACCGCTTCCGCTTTTTCAGTTACATGGATCATCCATATCTCCTTTCATTCTTCCTTTTCGGGAGTGTGTGAAGCCACACATGATTTAGGCGTCATGCAGCATCACGCAGAAACCAACCGGCACCTTTGAGTTGGTCATGTTACGTTATAAAATCAGCTTTTGCGACATTGCAGTTACACAAACAGATGCTGCTGAGCCTTATTGCAAAATATATACAAAACTCTTTTAGTCAAGAGCGTTGCCCTTTCCGTTCCATGTCACTTTTGTGATCTAAGCTGGTCTTCGTAATTACGCAGCCGTTTACTCATACGTTTTCGTAGGAGCGGCATCCTGCCGCGACAAGGTGTGCGGCTGCCGGTTCCTGTCACGGCTAGAAGCCGTTCTTACAAAGAACGGACCGCATATTTACAATAATTTTCAGCACCAAGCATTAATGAACGCTCACAAATTGATTGATCTCCTCAATGCCTTTGTCCCGCTCCAGTTGGAGAAAGCGATATCTAACATTTTCCTCATTGTTTTTCCACCCCGAAAACAACTATACAACCATCTCATGGGATATGCCTCTTGAGATTGGCATTTTCGAAATTCCCCTTCAAAGGGGAACTGCTCTAAGATGCTTAATCTTAATGCGACATTGTCAAAACCACGGAGACACAGAGGGCACAGAGAAAGACCTCCAAATGAAATCTCTGTGTTCTCCGTGTCTCCGTAGAAAGGTGAAATCTGACTATGTCAAGGTACCTGACCAGAAGTTATTCAACATTCTTGGCAATTGCTGGTTACGTCATTCCGGCATACTTTCAGCCGGCATCCAGCCACACGGCACATTCTCTGGATACCGCCTTTCGCCGGTATGACATTTTGAAAATGTTAATAAATTTCTGTTCATATCTAATTCAACACCATTAGGGACATGGGAAAAGTTGTTCGAAATGAGAACTGCCGCAACTCACTGATCACGAAAATGCTCATGGTAAGGTCTTAAAATCGTGATTCACTGCCCCACAGAATGCGTGCCGCTCAAACAAAGGAACTGCCCATTTTCGAAGATGGTGCTAAAATAATTTATGGAGGGAATGCGAGAAACATCTATCAGTCGATTATGGTCGGTTCGACGAAAGGACGTTGCCTTCAATACGAATTTACCAATAAAGATAAAGTGGGGTTCTGGGCTTTCCGGGGAGGCATTTACCGAAAGGCCGGTCCTTTTGCCGGAGTCGACCCTTCCATAAGGAGGAAAAAGGCCTCATGGACAAACCACCGAGACTCTTGATGTGGAATTACAGTGCGAAAGAACAGGAAAATCTGCAGAGCATTCTGAAGGAAGTAGGAGCTCCCCACGCCGTGCCCATTGAAAAAACGCAGGGGACTTTGACTCTCAAGGAGATCATTCACTTGGAAATGCAATCTGATGAAGAATTTGCATCTGAAGAAAAGGTCCTCCTTTTTTACAATATTCCACCGAAAGGCGTCCATTTCCTTCTGAACCTGTTTAAGACCAGAGACTTGCCGCGCCCCATTTATGCCGTGGTAACGGAACATTCCATCAACTGGCCATTCAGCGTGTTGCTTGAACACCTTATAGAGGAAAGAAACGCCATGACGGCACGTCAGGCATCACAAGAACCGGCTTGACTTTACTCCCTTTATCCGGGAGGGTCATTCAAGGTTTTTTTTCATTTCGATACTGAGTAAGAGACGGAAAACAATGAGCAATGAACCAATACGCACCACCAGATCCAAAGGCAAATGGCGTCGTCATAAAGTGTATGTATGCTCGACATGCGGCAGGGAACAGCCTTTCTGCTGGAGCTGTCCCTGCGGCTTCATGATCTGCTCCGATTGCATGGAAGAAAATTTCTGGGGGATGACCTGCAACGGAATCGTCTGGACATGCCCCGATTGCGGCGACATCAGGAGTTTCGGTAACGATTGATGCTTTTCCATCAGTACCTGCAGTGAACCACCAAACGGAAGCAGCAATCACCTCCAAGAATTCGGAAAGGAGAGTATCGATGCCAAACAAGCGCGTGGTCATTATCGGCGCTGTGGCTCTCGGCCCCAAAGTGGCATGCAGGCTGAAACGTCTGTTGCCCGACGCTGAAGTTATCCTGATCGATCAGGAAGAATATATTTCATACGGCGGCTGTGGTATCCCCTATTTTATATCGGGGGATATCAGCGACGTGCGTGAACTGATGAGCACCAGCTTCCACATGATCAGAAACACGGAATTTTTTGAGAAGACCAAAGGCGTTCACGCCAGAAACCGTACCAGGGCCCTTTCTATCAACAGAACAGCCAAGACGATTCGAGTCCGGGATCTTCTCACCGGGAAGGAAGAAGACATTTCCTACGATCAGCTCGTTCTGGCCACCGGCAGCCTGCCCAACCGACTGTGTGTGCCAGGTGAGGATCTACCCGGTGTGATGCATGTGACCGACCTCAAATCCGCCATAGCCGTGAAAGAATACATTTCCACGGGGCGGGTGGAAAAGGCGGTCATCATCGGAGCAAAAGCCGTCGGATGCGAAATGGCCGAAGCTCTGAGCGATCTCTGGGGCATTGACACAACCATCCTGGGAAACAGAGATCAGATTCTGCCCGGCATCCTGGACCGCCAGATGGCGCGGATGGTCCAAATGCACATGAAGGAGAAGGGAGTCGATGTCCATCTGAACGAAGCCGTGAAGGAGATCACCAAGGGAGACGGAGAGCACGCTCTCCGCGTCATCACCTCCCGACAAAACCTGGACGCCGATCTGGTCATTACCTCCGTTGGAGTTCGTCCCAACTCGGAACTGGCACGCGATGCCGGGCTGCTTGTCTCACCCCGAGGAGCCATTGTCGTCAACCGACGGCTTCAGACCTCGGACCCTGACATCTACGCCGGGGGCGACTGTATTGAAGTAATGCACCTGGTGACAGGAAAATCCATGTTCTTGCCCCAGGGATCTCTGGCCAACCGTCAAGGTCGTGTCATCGGGACCAACCTGGCGGGTGGATTCTCCACATTCAACGGAGTGGTAGGAAGCTTTTCCGTCAAGGTTTTCGACCTGGGGGTCGCATCCACGGGGATTTCTGCTCAAACGGCCCTGAATGAAGGGTTCGATGCGGTCCAGACCCTCGTCGTGCAGGCGGATCGCGCTCATTTCTACCCCACGCAAGACCTCATGTATCTCCAGCTGGTCGTGGACCGGAAAACGAGACGACTACTGGGGGCCCAGGGAATCGCACACAACGGGGACGCCCTTGTGGGAAGAATCAATGCCATTGCCGCCATGCTCCCCTACAGGCCGACCCTGGACGACCTCTCCAATATGGAAGTCGCCTACTCGCCCCCCTTCGCCTCCGCCCTCGATATTGTGAATGCCACCGCCAATACGGCTGAAAATATCCTGGACGGATACAACAAGCCCGTAGATGTGGAGGAATTTGAAAAATGCTTCCTCAGTGAGGAGCCAAACGACACCATCTGCCTGGATGTGAGAGGACCGGCCAACGCTGCGCCCTTTGTGGCCCGTTTTGGCGAAAAATGGGTCAATATTCCCCAGGAAACACTCAACCAGCGCATGTCGGAAGTTCCAAAAGACAAAAGGCTTTTCGTGATCTGCAATTCCGGAGTACGATCCTACGAGGCGCTGCGTCAACTGGAACATGCGGGCATCTGCGAAGCGCTCAATGTCCAGGGCGGAGTGGCGGCTCTAAAGAAATCCGGCATCTTGAAGCTAAACGGAGAGGCACAGGAAGAAGAAGGTTCGGAATAAGTTCATGAAAGAGATCCACGGGAACTGGGAGGGGCCTCCCCTCGCTCTTTTCTGGGACCAGTCGCTCGTTTGGGGCCTGATTTGCCTGGAAACTCTGCGCAAGCTCGCCATCCCCTTTCAATTGCTGACCGGCAGGGAAATTGCGCAAGGGCATCTCGCGGGTTACAGGGTTCTGCTGGTCCCCGGAGGATGGGCTTCCCACAAAATAAAGGCTCTCGGAACGACCGGCCGGGAAGAAATCTCCCGGTTCATCGAAGAGGGAGGAAGCTATCTGGGCTTTTGTGGAGGTGCAGGGTTGGCTCTCTCGAGCCATCCATCCCTCTGCCTGGTTCCATTGGAACGTATGCCCCTTTCAGAAAGACTCCCCAGCGCCAGCGGGCAGATATGGGTGCAAGGAAATCCTCAACACCCCACCTGGGAAAACCTTCCTCCCTGTTTGCCCGTCTCCATCTGGTGGCCTTCCCAGTTTTCTGGGAATCACTCCCGGGAATCGAGTATCCTGGCGACATATGTCCATGCGGGTGAAAATTTCATGGTAGCGGATTTGCCCGTCGTGGATCTGCCCCTCGTGTCGGAAGAAGAGGGTGCAATTCCTTGGAAGGAAATGGAAAAGCTTTACGGTATCAACTTGAATCCGGATAGAATTCTGGGCCATCCCGCTATCATCGAAGTCAAAAAAGGAAAGGGGAGACTGGTTCTCTCCTACCCTCACCTGGAAACTCCTGGAGATACCTGGGGGAACTACCTGTTTTTAAATATTCTCAAATACCTGAACAAATCGGCTTCCTCCTGCTCTTCCCGTTCTACCCTGGACGGGCATGTAATGACGAAAATGTCACGCTTCCCCGGCCCCGCTTCTCTACACTCCTTCCGCCAATCCCTGGAAGCGGCAGACGAACTGATCCGATTTGGAGAAAACCATCTTCTCTGGCAGTGGAGAAAGCCCTGGTTGCTTCGCTGGCGGCGAGGCATCCGAGGATTGGAATACGGTAGCCTGGCTGTTGCGCTCAAGGCCATCATGGATATAGGGCAGAGGGTTGCAGCCGGCAGGGAGATCGATACCCCATGGATCGAGGCGGCTACGCGGCTGGAACACAACGTCCAGGAATTCTGCCTGCAGGCAAAGCGTCTGCTTCTGGAAGAAAAACTGGCCGGCCAGGCAGGAAGCGTCAGCAAACTGGGGAAAGTCAATGAAACGGTGGATCGGCTCCGAGCAGAACTATTCGGAAGCAAAATGAATCATGGAGGACTCTCTAGGGTGTTGTTCGATGAAATCGACGCTATCCTCCTCAACCTCATCCGTTTGGATAAATGTTAGCGAGGATAGCATCGGGACCAAAGATTCTCTGTTCAATGGGAGCCCGCTTTGACAATGAAAAACATGAAGAAAAATGTCAAGGGGATGGGGAAAAAACCAAAAATCTTCGCAGTGGGAGATATTCACGGTTGCTTCGAAAAGCTTGTGCAATTGATGGATCGCCTGCCATTTGATCCAAAGGAAGATTTTTTAGTATTTCTAGGGGATTATATTGACAGGGGCAATGAATCCAGCAAAGTGATATCGTATCTGCTGGCGTTGAAAGAACGCTGTCGCAACATTTTCTTCCTCATGGGCAACCATGAACACGTTCTCCTGGAATATGCCCGCACGGGCGATGAAGAATATCTGAGGATTCTGAGAAAAATCGGCATTGAAGAGACTCTTCGAAGCTACGGAGACAGTCCTGTAAGGTCCCTTTATGACCTGTCGTTTCTCCCTTCCGATCACAGAAGCTTTTTGGAACAGCTTCTTCCCTATTATGAAACGGAGGATTATCTGTTTGTGCATTCGGGATTGCCACCGGGGATAGCTCCGGAAAATTGTCCGATCGAAGCGCTTCTATCGGTGCGGGGAACCTTCCTTTGGCATCCGGTGACCCTCGACAAGCTCATCGTCTTTGGTCACACACCCTTTGAAACCCCCTTTGTCACTTCCGACAAGATCGGCATCGATACGGGTGCGGTCTACGGCAACATGCTGACTGCGGTTGAGCTGCCCCGCGTCCGCTTCTATCATTCCTGACGTCACGAAGATAACGCCAGCTCATCTTTAAGGCTTTCCAGACGATAATCGCCGGCGAGAAAAGCCTGCGCAACTTTGTGCGGTAGACTCTCATTGAGCATGGCCGCATCCATCAGCCTGCTGAACCCCAAAAGCTGCCCTAAGGTGGTCAGCCTATCCTGGATCACTTCGAGGCAGACTTCCACAATCGAAGCTGTCACTAGGTCTTCTCTCTGATCGGTAAAGAAATCCAGGGACTGCAGTACCTCGGCAATAAAGCGAGCACGCCTTTGACGCTGGACGGCGCTGGTCCCCCCTCCTTTGAAACGAAACCGAATGTAATTGGCTCGAGAGTTGAGGCCGCAGACTGCGTCGATCATAGCAAAATGGTAGTCTAGCCGTGTATTGAGGTTCAAGTAATCCCGGGTGATCATCGCATAGTTCTGGGACCCCACGGGGCGGGCACCGGCGCCGTCCAACAGGGATCTGCCGAAGAGGTTTGAAACGGCCGCCACCGGCGCGGGTTCATTCCATCTCAGGCCGGAAGTGGTGATTCCCTTCCAGAGGGCAAGCAATGGAGTTGAGAGAATATCGTTTGGAGTCATCTTTTTCCTGTTGCATCCTGGAACCACTCCTCCGCCGAGATCGATGATATGAAAATGGAATGGGACGTCTTCGCCCAATCGCAGCAAGACACTCGAAGCATCCTCCAGAACTTCGTCCCCTGCCGAAAACATGGCCATGACAGCCATTTCATGAGAATAGCGAATGATATCGTGCAGGGATTTGCACTCCACGATGGAAAATGTGGGACCGTAAGCATCCGTGAGGTTGAGCGGCTCAATCCATTGCCTCAGCCGGGCCGACACGGGGTCGGGCGAGCGAGTGATGGCTGCCGGCCTGCTTTTTTTCCGGTGCCGGGTGGATTGTCTTACCACCACCTCCGCCCAGGCACGTTCCGGCGCCTCCAATACCCTTGTTTTATCAGCTTCCAGGATGATCCACCGCCCCTCTTCAAGGGCTTCGGTAGCCTTTCCCGTTCCCGTGAGCATGGGTCTCGAGTATTCACGGGCTACGCACGAGAGATGATCTGCAGGATTTCCGAAATCAACGACCACTCCGGCAACGTCCGGCAGCCATCGAGCTGCATCCACCATGCTTTGTTTCAAAACCATGACGACCGGGCCGGACAAATCCTCCGCCAATGCGTCAAGATCTTTGAGGTTGCGTATGACTTTTACTTTGCCGACACACCGCCCGGGTGATGCGCAAACCCCGCTTTCCAGAAGCACTTTTCCCCTGGATAAATTCACACTTCGCCGGTCATGGTGAGCCAGGCGCGCGGGTCTCGCCTGAAGTATGGAAATCTTGCCCTCCGAACTGATAGCCCATTCGATATCTTGCGGTAAACCGCTCAAGCTCTCGATGGCATGGCCATACTCCAGAAGAGCGAAGATTTCCGCTTCGGAAAGCAATGGAGCGTCCTTTTGTGCGGCCGGAACGTCCTCCTCGGCGATTCCCCCTTGAGGCAGGGCAATTATTCGGCGCGTCTTTTGAGCTATCGTGGCCCAGGAATCCATGGCTTCCCGTTCCGGCTCGTCACGCAGAGGCCTGTAAATGTCCGCGGGGGCATCCCCCCCTACCGCCAGGCTTCCCAGACCTGAAACGGCGCTGATGAGCATTCGATTGCTTTCCGGAGACGTCGGATCCACCGTGAACAAAACTCCCGCCGCCCTCGCAGGAACCATTCGTTGAAATAACACGGCCATGTCATATTCAGCCAACGGGAGGCCCGCGTTCAGGCGGTACATGGTTGAGCGGACACTGAAGTTGCTCGCCACTACTTCTTTCAAAGCCGTTGTCGCGGATTCGAAGGAGTTCACATTGAGAACCGTCTTGAACTGGCCTGCAAAGGTATGCTCCGGATGATCTTCAACCAAAGCGCTGCTTCGAACGGACAAGCAAATCTCTCCGCCTTCCTTCAGACGGTCCAGCGCTTTTTGAATATCGAGAGAGAGACTCTCGGGCAATTCGGTCTGCAGGATTCGCTTGCGAATATCCTCTGCATCGCCTTCAGTGTAGGTCTTTCGGGATGCATCTGCTTCGAGTCCGGAAAGTCTTTCCCTGATAAATGAATCTAGATGTTTCGCCATGAGGATTTCCTTACAGGCATTTGCACTGAGGACAAAGCCGTCAGGAACAGGGAGACCGGCTTGCTTGAGGATAGCGAGAGAAGCAGCTTTCCCCCCTGCCATGGATTGGTCGTCCGGCGTCAAGTCTTCCAGGAATATGCAACCGGCAGCCCTGGACGAACCGATTGAAATCGAACGCAGGGATTGCCTGATGGCGGTTGAAAGCGCATCATGCTTTTCATAGAGCCGTGCATATCGATTGCCGGTGAGACGATTCAATCCATCCACCAGTTCGTAAGTGATACTCAACAGGTCCTCGATCTTTTCAGATAATTCGGTTCGAGACGGGGCGGGTGAGGTCAGCAACCGGTCGATATTGAGGAGTAGATCAAGAGAACGGTCATTGTTGGCAAGCAAAACTCGAAAGGTGTGATAGCTGATTCTCAAATCATCCAGGGCCTTTTCGGCTCGAGCCCGTTTGCGGGCTTTCCAATCCTCAAGGATCTTCTTCAGGAAGTTTTTCATGTTCCGTTTCCTCATCCTGGTTAGACTGACTGCTCCGGCTCATTTTCGAAAGGAATAGCTGCACCAAATCCTCCACGCGGTTTTCCGATACCATCGTGACATCGAGTTGCCGCGTGAAAGCCGTCAACCCGCCCAGACTCTCCAGAATGCTGACAGACTCTTCTTTCGAGGTCATCCTGAGATTGGCGACCAGGAGATCCCCCTTCACGGCCATTTTAAAGCCCATTTTTTCCAGAACGGCCTGGATGAGATTTACTCTACGCACGCGGCGCCTTTCATCGGCAAAACCGCCGACAAATCGAAAATAGATATAATTCCTGCCGGGATTGTCGCTCAGATAGGTATCGACAATGCTGGAATGATAACCCAAGTGAAGGCTAAGATTCATGTATTCACTGGCAATGATGGCCAGGTTCCTTCCCATATGCTCCGGAGGACCGGCAATTGCGGCATAAGTCCTGTCGATGCCTGAAAAGATATCCTTCACCTTCAAGGAAAGGACCGATTGGTTCCACAAATCTTTTTGACTCAATCCCTCGAGAAAAGCCAGAAGCGGTTCGCTGGTCACTTCCTCCATTCGTACTGCGTCCGGGGCTTTCAACGAAGTTTCCCCATCCACCTGGAGGACATGAATTTCCATTGGGATATCGAGTTCCAATCGGCGGGAGGGCAAGTTCCCCATCAGATCCTTACGGCTCTGAACGTGAATCAATTCTTCTATGGAACGTTCATGGGCAAAATGGATGATATCGTGGTAGGTTCGGCAGTTCTCGATGGAAAATTCCTGCGATTCAGGGTCAATGAGGTTCAAAGGCATAATCCAGCGCAGCAAGCCTCGCAAAACTACGTATTCGGGGTCCGTCGGACAGAGTTCGGCGCCGGAAGAACGGTAGGAAAGAAGGGGTTCTATTCTCCCTTTGTAGACGGATCGCTCCCCTGCATCCA
This sequence comes from Desulforhabdus amnigena, assembly GCF_027925305.1. Taxonomy (NCBI): domain Bacteria; kingdom Pseudomonadati; phylum Thermodesulfobacteriota; class Syntrophobacteria; order Syntrophobacterales; family Syntrophobacteraceae; genus Desulforhabdus; species Desulforhabdus amnigena. The sequence continues at coordinate 2,139,715 of NZ_BSDR01000001.1, forward strand.
CAGTCACTTCCCATCCTGTGCGGAGGATTTTGAGTGCATCCGTTGCTCCAAAAATTGCCGGAACACGCATTTCTCTGGCTATTGTGGCCAGGTGTCCCCCCGGAGTGCCGATTTCAGTGATGAGAGCGGATACGCGGCGCAGCAAAGAGCTGAACTGTGGACTTGCCTTACGCGTCACTGCGATAGCGCCGTAAGGGATATCTTCTTCCGAATCGATTTCGGACACATGAACGACTCGGCCGTAAGCGATACCCGCCTGCGCCGTCTCTCCTCCCTGCAGGAGTAAATCCGCATGTCGAAGGATATCCGTCAGATCTTCAGGAAAGTGCGACTCTTCCTCCATCTGGCACATCGGGTATATATCCAAAATAACAGGATTTTCGGATTCGCTCTTACCCCAGCGCAATTCGAAGGGAAAACCGAGCATGCGCTCAATGGTAGTGGCGGACAGTGCAATCGATTGGAGAAATGATGGTTCCATCCATGCCGATCCACGGTAAGGGATACCTTGAAACGAAGACGGGTCTTTTGCCCGGTCCTGGGAATTTTCTCCAGAAGCCTTGGGAAGGACATCCGATTGAAGCAGATTGTAGGGAAAGGAACGACTCACCCAGTAATTTTCAATTTCTTCCGGGTGGTCCTCAGGAGCTGCGGTGATCCATAGTGTTTTTACGGTTGAAACCGTCTCGGAAACAGTCGAAACCTTTCCCGTGAAACTTACGGGCACGGTCTCGTGGATACCCAGAGCCACTGCCACACGGGATTCATTCCATTCGGTCAAACGGCTTGCATACTCTGCAAGTTCAAGCTTGCAGGCATCAAGGATATCCCTCGGAGAGACATTGTGAATGCCCACCAGGGGATGTTGCCCCATATCAAGGCCTCCCGCAGGGCAGACCCGAACGGAGAGGCGAATCCCGCTACCGCAACGCTCCAAGAGGGCCTGAGTCTCACTCTGAATGGCATTTTCCAGTTCGGTTGGAATTCGAGCCCTGGAAAAAGTCTCCTTGACCGCATTCGGATCGCTCCCGTATGACGCTTCTTTCAAGAAACCGTTCTCTTCAAAAAAGAGCCTGCAACCCGCTGCCGTTACAGCAAAACCATCGGGTGCGCAAAGTTCATATCGATGTCGAGCTTCCGCCAGGCAGATATTGAACATGCCCACGAGGGGTTCCATTTCCCAACCAAGAACCGGATACGCCAGGACGAGGCTGGATGCAAACGGGCCAGCTCCACCGCGGAGAATGTCGTCCAGGATGTCCTTGACTGTCTGAAATCGATCGAAAAGCCGGGGATATTCATTTTGCGAGAGGGCGTTGAGGCTGTAGACCACCTGATAAACGGCGTCGCTCAATTCATGCACAGAACTTTCCAGAAAGGCACGGTCAAAGATATATTCCCCTCCCAATGCACGGTCCATCTCGGCTATCCGCTCAAGGATGTTCGTATTGAGCTTTTGTATCCGTTTAAACTTGGAAAAAATGGACCGTATCCTTTCCGGCCCATTCAAAGGAGTGTGCCGAGCTCGCCTGAACCGGGAAAATGGCATACGCATGAGGTTTCAATCTCTCCCGTGAAGTCCACAGCAACATATCGCTTGAAAATTCCTCAAGAAATATGAGTGAATCCTAATCTTTTGATCGGATTTGTTTTTCCAGCCGCCTCACCGTATCTATGATATCGCTCAATCTGAAAGGCTTTGCCACGAAATCGAACGCCCCTTTGTGAAACGACTCCTTGGCGCTTTCCGGGGTGGCAAAACCGGTGATGACGATGACTCCGGTATCAGGAGCCGTTTCTTTGATGCGCGACAGAAAACGCATTCCATCTTCACCCTCCATCTTCAAATCCGTGATGACGATGTCGAATTTCTTTTCGTTCACCCTGGACATTGCAGATGCACTGTCAGTGAAGGTTTCAACGTCATAACCCGCCTTCTGAAAGGCGGGTTTCAGCCGTTTGCAGACTATTGCCTCATCATCCAGAATCAGGATTTGCAGCTTTGCATCCCTGTTCGTGTTCTCAAGAGAATCGTTCATCTGAGACCTCCGTCCTCTCTTTGATCTGCTGAACGAAATCTGCGACAAACCGGGTAACCTGCTGGTCATTGGTCAGGCGTACGTCCAGTTGCCTCGTATAACCTATCAGTCCGCCCAGGATTTTCATCTTTCCGACCATTCTTTCTTTGGAGCTCTTCTTGATCTTTGCCACAACAAGATCCCCATGAACTTCCACGCGGAAATCGAATTTCTCGAGCACATCAGCGATAAATTTCGCACGGCGGGAACGACGGAGGAAGTCCGTCACCCCGCCAAGGAACCTGAAATAGATATAATTATCGTTAACAATATCGCCGATGTAGGCGTCGAGAAGATTGTAATGATATCCGAGTTTCAGGCTCAGGTTCATGTATTCTTTCGATATCACCGCCAGATTCCGGCCTATCTGGCCCGGGCCGGCCAAAGACGCACTACAGGTTCTCGTAAAACTCGACATGAAACTTCCCAGGTCGACGGAAACCGGGTTGGTCGCCCACATTCCGGATTCGGAAAGTCCCTGAAGCAGTGCCGCCATGGGGACGGACAAGATATCTTCCATGGTGGCAGATTTGGCTTCCGGAGGAAGACGAGTCCCTTTTTCAATATCAATGATAACAAGACCGAGAGGAATATTCGACTCAAGCCGTTTGGGCGTCGTGTTGTGGTACTTGTAATACTTCTCGCTCAGATCGATCAATCTTTCTACTGCCACTTCGTGGATATATCTTGTGATGTCATGGTAAGTCCGGCATCGAGAGGCCTTGAAATCCTCACTGTGCGGATCGATCAAATTGAGGGGATTGATCTTTTTGAGAAGCCTTCGCAAAAGGCGGTATTCATAAGAATCCTCGAAAACATCCTCACCTGTCAGTTCGAAGCGGCTGAGTTCCTTGATGATCCCACGGTACACCGTGTTCTGGGTCGTATCCAGGGTGATCTCATCACCCGTTGCGAGAGATTTCGTGGCTATGCCCGTATCCACGAGAGTCGGCACCCTGTATTCGCGCGCGAGGGTCGACATGTGCCCCGTAGCCGAACCTATGTCCGTAATGATTCCGTGCGCCTTTTGCATGATCCGGGAGTACCTGGGGGACGTATAATGGCTGACCAGAATGGAACCATAGGGAAAGTCATTGAGGTCCTCATCCTTTTTCACCACATAGACTTTTCCCATGGCAATCCCATGCTGAACGACCACTCCTTTACCCGAAAAAATGACCTGATCGGAATGGGTTCCCTCAATAACCCTGGGCATTTTTTCCGGTTCTTTGGGACGAATGTTGAGTGGTCTGGCTTGAAGTATAAAAAGTTTCCCGTCCTTGTTAAAAGCCCATTCCACATCCTGAGGGCGTTTCTTGTAGCGCTCTATGATGAGAGCCGTCTGCGCAAGCTTTTCAATCTGGTCGGAGTTCAGGCAGGGTTGATTTCGAAGCTTTTCCGGGACCTCGATCCATTCCAGGCCACCGGATACTTTTGGGACGAGCTTCATCTCTTTGAATCCGACTTCAGTGGAGTAGGCTGTGTAGGGGGGAGTGCGGTCGATCATGATCGTATCCGATTCGGCAAGGCCCGAAACCACCGTCGGCCCCAATCCCCACGCCGCGCTGATGACCATCTGTTCCTTTTCTGCCGCGATGGGGGCATAAGTATACATGGCCCCACTGACTTCGGCGTCGACCATCAATTGACATCCGACAGCCATGGCCATTTCGTGTTCCCTGTACCCCCGGTGTAGCCGGTAGCGCCAGGCTTCCGAAGAGTAAACGCTGGCCAGTACCTTTTTATAGGCTTCAAGGATGGAGCTTCTGGGAACATTGAGCACGCTTTCATACTGGCCGGCAAAACTGTATTCTCCATCTTCACCCCAGCAACTGCTCCTGACAGCAAACATGAGATCGGTTGTCGGGTACTTCACCGCCATGATATCAACCATGGCGGCTATATGGGAAGCCAGAACCCGCGGCACCTCCCCTTTCAAGATACGTTCGCGGACATTGGTACAAATGCTTTCAAAGCGCTTTTCATCGTTTTGATCCCATTGAGACAGAGCTGTCTCGATATACCCGGTGATGCCGTTGTGTTCCATGAAGTCAAAAAAAGCCTTCGTTGTGACCACAAAACCATCGGGGGTCTGCAGTCCTAGAATATTCCTTATGTATCCCAAGCCGGCAAATTTGTTGCCCACCAGATCAATTGAATCGGCATCCAGATCTTCAAGAAGAATTGTCTGTTTGGTGATGGGAAACGCATGCCTTCCGGCCAGTTCTTCTTGTATTTCGTGCTGGATGCGTTCAAAAGCAATGAAAAGGTCCACATTCTCCTGTTGATTGAGAATGCAGAGATCTGAAATCATTTTAAAAACAAAATCATTGAGCTGTTCGCACGCCTCAAAAATGTACTGACGGTCGAAAATATATTCTCCTCCAAGTTTGTCTCCCATATCCGCCATCAACTCGAGGATTCGGTTGTTTCTCTCCAGAATGCTTCTGAATTTTTTGAAGAGCACCGTGAAGGGAACCGGAGGCTTCGATGGATGAAAGAAGGAGAATATGCTCTTTAGATTCGCTATAACATCCACGCCGTCCTACCCCTTAATGCGCACCCTTGCTCTGGAAGACCATTCCGATGGCCAGGCCGCCCAGTATAGCAATGATAGTCGCTAAAACCCCGTAAATCGCGCCACTGCCAAAGGCCAGATGGGAGAGAAACGCCGGAAATCCTACAAGCTCGACATTTACGGACTCGACAGCACGCCCCAAGATCTCCCCATTATCGACGGCAGCAACTTCCACCGTATATTTCCCGGGAGAAAGACGAGAGGGAATCGGAATCTCGGTTTTGAAAGCTTTCATTCCATTGGAAACAGGGCCGTAGAAGATCTCTTGCTTCAAGTCCCTATACAGTCCCTCCTGCTTTTTGAGCTTCAGGAGTTCTTCCACATTGTTGCCATCGTCCTTCAGAGGAACGCCTGCAGCCGACTCCACCTTTACATCATTTTTCAAACCCGCCAACTGGAGTCGTTCCAGCTCGGAATTCCCGGGCGACACCGGATCTGTCATATCTTTTGGAGTGCAGACAATGCATACATTGGGAACATTCTTAAATGTGAGGGAATCGAGATTCATCCACAGCAACCCAAAAACTTTTCCTTTCTCCTTCATGTGAAGATCGGATGGAGTTCCTATGAAGCGGGCAATCACATCACTTTCTGCCGGAATGTTTCCCATAACGGTGAGGCTGGTGCCATTATAGAGAGCATCGATTTTTATGTTGTTCGGCTGAACATTCACATCAACCTGTTGTTCTGCGGCGAATACGAACGAACAAACCAGCAGGATCATTGCTGCAACAATATTGACAAACAGGTATGCGCGTTTCATCGATCAGTGTCCTCCTATATAGGCCAACAGCACAGATGGAGTAGCCAAGAGTCCATAAAGCATTTTCACCATTACGACCAGCACCAAGGATGCGAGCAATATCTTGAGGTGCTCGCCGTTGAGCTTCCTGCCGATCTTCGCTCCGATCTGTGCTCCGAGCGAAGATCCGATGAGCAAAAGAAGAGCCAGAACAAAATCAACTGTATGGTTTTCCCAGGATTGCATGATGGTGACGTTCATACAGGTGAAGAGAATTTGAAAAAGACTCGTACCTACAACGACATGCATCGGCATTCTCAAAAGATAAACCATGATCGGTACCATGATGAAGCCGCCCCCCACTCCCATGATCGCAGCCAGAATACCGACCAGAATTCCCAAAACCAGGGGCATCAATACGGACAATCTTACCCCGGAACGTTTGAAGTCCATTTGCCAGGGCAGGAGGTTGATGAACCTGGCGTAGGTCGATTCTTTGTGCACAGGCCTTTCATTCTGTTCCAGTTTTTTGCGCATCGACTGAAGGCTCTCCACAAACATGTAGCCTCCGATGATTCCCAGCATGAGCACATAGGTAACGTTTATGAGGAAGTCGGCATTTCCCAGTTGACGGAGCATCTTGATGATTTGAACTCCGAATGTTCCTCCGGCAACGCCCCCCAAAAGAAGGAGTAAGCCCATCTTGAAATCAACGTTGCCGAGGCGGAAGTGAGCAAGAGTCCCTGAAGTGGAAGCACCGACAATCTGGTTGGAATCGGAGGCGGCCGCCACCGTCGGAGGGATCCCCATCATGATGAGCAGAGGCGTCATGAGAAACCCGCCCCCTACTCCAAAAATACCTGACAGAAGTCCAACCACCCCTCCCAGCCCCAGGATGGCAAACATGTTGACGCTATTTCCGGCAATTGGCAAATAAAGATGTACTGGAATACCCATGCATTTACCCTTCTCTTTCCTTGAGTTCTTTGATTTTGCGAGGAGTTACCATTTCCACCCGGCACTTGATTCGGTGTCGAATCTTCTGGATATATGAAAACTCCGGGTCTGTATGGCGCATATCCATTTCCGAATGTTCCACTACCAGCAGCGTTATCTTGTTGAGCTCAACAAATCGAATCACCTCCTCATCGTAATTCCCCTCCGAAATGAAGAAATCAATTTGAATTCCTTCCAATTTTGCCGCTTCAATCAGCAGCTCCAGACGATTTCTGACAATGGATGCCTTGCTCCTTTGCGCATGGACGTTCGCCCCTTTTACAATGCGAGGCGACACCAGAAGCGTATACACTCTGGCATCAATCCTCTTGGCCAACGATATGGCTCTCGACCATGCTTCCCATGCGCCATGGAGTGCGCTCATGCTTACGAGAATCCGTTCCATGCGTCTCCTTTCTGAGTAACCGGCTTAGAGCAACAAGGATGCCACGGGTATAAATTTTCGATATTATTGAATGTAGAGTTTAGTAGACTGCCTTGGATCGCAAAGGGAGAGTAGTAGATGTTTCAATCTGAAAAGTAGGTCTATCCTTGGAGTGAATGCTATTTCAAATTGAAACAGTATAAGAAAGATGCTTCAAGACCGATGAAGCTTTTCAAGCTCTTGAGGCGTGGAATATTCTTTGCTTTCCTTCGTGGAAAGCGAGGAAAAGGTTGATCACATATATGGACGGATGCACTTCTCTCGACTCAAATTTTCGAGGTTGCTATACTGTTTTCAAGGGGACGCAGGAAAGATTTGAGAAGCACTGGAGTGGCATTGAGTCAAGGAGAGAGCAGTTGTTTTTCAATCTGCAAATCGAGGGATTACAATGAATTCAAATAGTTTACTATTCCATCGTTTTTTCGGCTGGGCCAAACCCAGGCTGCAATTGGCTTCCCGTTCCATCATGCGTTCCATCAAAGGGCAAATATTCATTGTCTTTGCTGCGACATTCCTCTCCGTCTGTATCCTTTCCGTCCTTCATTTCTGGAGTCTTTCGACGGTCAAAGAGAGACTCCTGCTGGGCGAGAGATACGACGACCTTCTGAACAACATTCTTGAACTCCGGAGATTTGAAAAGAACTATCTTTTCTACGGCGATCTGGGAAGCCTTCGCGAAGGGCTCGACTACCTCAAGATAATCGATGCATTGACTAGGGAACTTTCGGAAGACATTATGAAGGTAAGCGATCAGAGGGCCTTTCAGTCGTTTCAGAAAACTCTGAGTACATACGACCACTCGCTGAGGACCTTTGAGGAGAACGACAAGACGATTGCGCACCGTGAGGAAATACGTTTACAGGGAAAGACTCTCGTCGACTCCGCAGAACACCTGCTCAAAACCAAGCGCGAAAGGATTCATAAGGCCATCATGCAGACATCTGTGGTTCCTTTCGCATTTCTGGGGGTATTTGTCACTCTCATGCTTTTCATCATCAAACTGATTTCACTGGGCTTGTTGAGACCACTCAAGGTGATGCAGGGCACGATCCAGAGGATGGCCAGAGGCGACTACAGTCCCATTATATATGAAGGGTTGCACACCGACGAGATGTCGGGAGTCATCGGGGCCTTCAACCGGATGGCTCAGGAACTCGAGGTGAACCAGGAAGATCTCCTCCAGGCAAGAAAAATCGCCGCCCTGGGAACTTTTACCGCAGGGATCGCTCATGAACTCAACAATCCCATCAATAACATCTATCTGACCGCGGAAACCCTCATGGACGATTATGCGGAAACCATGGAAACCGAAGGGAAGGAAATGATCTCCGATATACTCGTTCAGGCTGAACGGGCAGGTGAAATTGTGAGAAATCTTCTGGATTTTTCACGAACGGAGCGGCCGGCATTTTCAAGCCTGAGCCCTATGGAGATCATTCAAAGCACGGTAAATTTGCTGAGAAACCAGATCATGCTCGCCGGCATAAAACTGGAAACCAGGATTCCGGATCAACCGGCTCCGGTGAATGGAAACCTCAGAAACCTCCAGCAGATATTTATGAATCTTCTTTTAAATGCTATACAGGCCATGCCCAATGGTGGAAAAATCACTGTGAGCGCTGTGGACGATCTGCCTGACTTTGTGCGTATTGACGTGCAGGATGAGGGAGAGGGAATTGAACCGGAAACTCTGGAGCACATTTTCGAGCCATTTTTCACTACCAAGGAAGTGGGCCGGGGAACAGGTCTTGGTCTTGCCGTCGCTTATTCCATCGTGAAACGGCATGGAGGGCGCATCGAGGTAAAAAGCGAACCCGGCAGGGGAACGGTTTTTTCAGTCTTTCTCCCCAAATCCAGCCCAGGGCAACCACCGATGGAAAAAAGAATGGAAGAGATGAAGGAAAATGCAGGTACGCATTGCAATTGTTGACGATGAAATCATCGTGTGTCGCAGGTTGAGCCAGGCTCTCTCCAAGGATGGCCATGAGGTCGAGGCATTCACCACGGGGCGATCCTTTCTGGAAAGCATGTCGCAGAATCCCTTCGATGTGGTCTTCTCAGACCTGAGGCTTCCGGATTTGGATGGCATGGAGGTCTTGTCGCGAACCAAGGCGATAAAAAACGAAACCGAGGTCATCATCATTACCGGCTACGGCTCCATTGACGGTGCTATCCAGGCCATCAAGGAGGGAGCTTACTATTACACCACAAAACCCCTCAAACTCAATGAAGTGCGTGCCCTCGCCAAAGGTGCGATTGAGAAAATCAGCATGCGGGAGGAGAATCAGCGTTTGCGCGAAGCGCTGAAGGGCGGGGAAAGCCTCAATGCTATTATCGGTACGAGTCTACCCATTCAAAACCTTTTTTCAATGATTCACAAAGTCGCTCCGGTCGACTGTAATATTCTGCTCCTGGGGGCGAGTGGAACGGGCAAGGCTCTTGTGGCCAGAGCCATCCACCAGTTGAGCCCCAGAAATGCCAGCCCTTTCGTATCATTCAACTGCGGCGGATTTACGGAAGAACTCATAAGCAGTGAATTGTTCGGCTATGAAAAGGGTGCCTTCACTGGTGCCACGGCCAGCAAGGTCGGGCTTCTCGAATCCGGATCGGGAGGAACGGTTTTCTTGGATGAAGTCGGCGAAATGCCATTTTCCATGCAAGTCAGGCTGCTTCATGTCATCCAGGAAAAGCGCATTTTGCGCGTAGGCGGGACACGGCCCATTGATCTGAATCTTCGCATCATTGCCGCCACGAACCGAGATTTGAAACACGAGGTGGCACTGGGGAACTTCAGGGAGGATTTGTTTTTCCGTCTTAATGTTGTCACCATACATTTGCCGCAACTCAACGAGAGGAAAGAGGATATTCCACTCCTGGTGAAACATTTTCTCAAAAAGTACAGCCTGGCTTTCCGTAAGTCCGTTGTGGACATTCAGAGTCAGGCGCTGCAAATCCTCATGAACTACAGTTATCCCGGCAATGTAAGGGAGCTCGAAAATATCATCGAGCGCGCTGTGGCGCTTACCGATAGCGACCACATCAGGCCTCAGGACCTCCCCCAGGATCTGCAACAACTCGAGTTCGATACCATTGAAGGAGAAGGACTCCAGTCACTGGATGAGATAGAAAGACGGTATATAGCCAAGGTCCTTGAAAAGACCGGCTATAACAAAAGCCTTACGGCCCAGATCCTGAACATCCCGCGAACCACACTCTGGAGAAAAATGAAAGAATATAAACTTCAATAAAAAAACCTTTGGTGAGAATTCCAAACTCTGTTTCATATTCGTAAACAAAGAGGATTGTGGTACGGTAGTCGCAATTTATTCGGATTGAGATTTGAAAGGACCACAATTTTGCAGTCTAACGATTGTAGTTCGCCGCGCCTAACCCATACGGAAAAAAAGAGCCGCGATCACAAAAAGGCCTGCAACCAGATATTCCAGAAAACTTCCCGTAGTGAAAAGCCCTAAACTCACTTTGCGCGTCGCCACACGAATCCCCATCGGGGTGAGGATATCCCCGGCAAGATGAAGCAGTCCGGGTAGAAAGAGCACCCAGGTTCGAATCATGAAAAATCTCTGAAAGTTTGGCTCTACCGGGATGGAGAAGAGCCGGGGGACGCTTGCCAGGACGTTCGGGAAAGCGTAGAAAACGAGCAAAGGCACCAGCCAGACGAATACTTCGTGGGTCCAGGTTCGATGGGCCAGGATACGCACTCTGCCTATTGATTCCAGTTGATCGGGCAATCCGGCAAATGACGCACAATAGAGGATCTCGGCCGGGTAGAGCTGCATCATGACAGCAATGGAAGCTGCCATGATGGCATGGTTACGCCATTTCAAAGATGTCCCTCCCCGATCAAACATTGAAGCGAAAATGGATGATATCTCCATCCTGAACGGGATAGGTCTTGCCCTCCAGGCGCACGAGTCCCTGTTTGCGGGCCGCCGCATAATCGCCCGCACTGCGCAGGTCTTCGTAAGCCACAACTTCCGCTCGAATGAAGCCTCTCTGAATATCCGAATGAATCACACCGGCGGATTCCTGGGCGGGTAGATTCCTGGTGATAGTCCAGGCCTTCACTTCATCATCCCCGACAGTAAAGAAAGTCGCCAGCCGAAGCAGGGAAAAAGAATGCTGAATGACTCGATCCACAGCGGATTCGACGATCCCGAAATCTTGTTGAAAGGCACGGGCTTCTTCTTCGGGAAGCTGTGCCATTTCCATTTCAAGTTTTCCGCGAACCACCATGAAATCCGCTGAACTACTGGAAATATCCGGCAGCATTTCATCGTCGTCAGAATTATTGACGATCACCAGCAGGGGTTTAGACGAAAGGAACGTAAATCCCCTCAGTTCCGGAGCATTGGCCAGTTCGGGTTTCGTTCTGAGAGGGATTTCTGCATTCAGGAGTTCCGCACAGGCATCGAGCAGTTCTTTCTCGGTGGCAGGGATTTTCTTTCCCCGCTTCTGCTCCATTTCAATCTTTTCCAGTCGCCTCTCGATGGTGGCCAAGTCGGCGATGATGAACTCTTCCTCCAGTTCCCTGAAATCTTTTTCCACACTGGGAGGATCCATGCTGGGGTCCGAAAAATTCCGCACCACCATGAGGAAGGCGTCCATGGGACGCATGTGATTGAGAAGGAGTGCCATGTATTCCTGCTTGTTATCGATTCCCCCGGCCATACCCTGCAGGTCCATGTAGGTGACCTGGGCGTAAGTCGTCTTCTTGGGTTTATAGAGTTCACTCAACCAGTCCACTCTTGGGTCGGGAACGGGAACCACTCCCAGTACCGGCACCACCTGGCCCCCAGGAGGCACAGATTCCCCGGTTCGTCGGGTGAGCGCATTGAAAATGGTGGTTTTGCCGGATTTTCCCAGCCCAATGATTCCAAGTTTCATGTTCAACTCCCTGATTCAATGAAGTTATTTCGGATATTGACTGAACCGCTTATGGATCTCCCTTCGGACTGGCAGATCGGACCTTTGCAACTCCCGAGGCACCGCTTTCACGGGACAGAAAGGCTGATCGAAACAACAAAACTGCTGTATGCAAAAAACCCGATGGATATCCATCCCATCTTTCTGTATGGTAATATCCAATGGCTCCAAACAGATACCCTTTCACCAGACGGATCAACGATGCAGGAACATACTCAAAGCAGGTGAAAACGTCAATCATTCCTCCCATCGAACATTTGCCTCTGCCAAAAGGTCCTCCGTCCATGAGGCGACTGCACCCTCTCTCCGATGAGGTCTGCCGGTCGCTTTTCATCCTCAACGCATGTCTTGAAATGAAGGGAAAACGGAAGGGACCCACATTTCACCAGATTCTGGATCAGTGGCTGAATAGCGGGCTTACAACGGAAAAGGACCTTGCAGCGTGGATTGAAGAAAACTATCCAAAAATTTCACTTCATTCCAGGCAATTCGACCGCGCACGCAGGCGGGCCGATGCGTTTCGCGCTCAGGGGATTTGGGCTGCCGGGTTGAACCAGAACCCGCCTTCGTCCGGGATAGGCTTTGCCTGCCCCCGCCTCCTTTTCGGAAAAGGTACTCTCACGGCAGATCAGCTCTGGGCAGGCATTTTCAATTCCAGAAAAAGCAAGCTCATTCAACCTGATGAAGACTGGGTCGTCGCCCTGCGATCTTTACTGTCCAGCACGCGTTCCCTTGGGATGGGACTTGCAAGCAGCCTGGGAACAAAAACCTATGATCTGGTGACAGTATATGCACAGCATTCAAGGTCCCCTTTGTTCCTGGTACTTCCCTTCGCCATCGAAGACCCGGGGGCGTCCAGAGAGTCTGTTCGACTGCCGGATCCATCGTCTCCGTATCTTATGATCAGCTGCCTCACCCGTGCCGCAAACTGCTCCAGGGCGGACCGCATGGTCTGCCGGGACCGGATCCTTGCCTTCCTTACGGACCTGCACTGGGTCCTGGAAATTCGATCCGAAGGAAACCTTTGGAAGATACTGGAACAACAGCAATCCCTCCGCCCTCGCATGCAGTGGGTTATGAAACCGGAACGCCGGAGGAGCCGGACGGAAGGAAATTTTCTCTTGATGGAAAAATTCCCCCGATGGTCCATGGGCTTTTCCTTGAACCATCTTTCGGACCCTCGTGATATCCCGCCGACCGAAACCTCTTCCGGTATTTCCGTCGGTCCACCCGTTCAGAACGGCTCAGGGCATGAGGCCCGACACCTTCCAGGCCCTTCAGGCATTGAAGCACGAGAAAAAATATCCTGGAAAAGCTACCTCTTCCATTATACCCGCCCGTGCCCCGGGCCGTGGCCCAACCAAGATTACCAGGATTATCTTTTGAGCCTGCTGCAAAACGATCCCCTTGCAGGCCATACCGCTCTCGACACATTGATTCACATCCTGCGTGATACTCACCTTCGAGGCAGTTCCAGGCTGGTGCGGGGAAGCGATGCCGCCATATCCTTTTCCTCCACTCCCCCTCATGAACTCAATACCATTCGGCAGTGGAACCCCGCCCTCATCCGCTGGACCTTTGAACCCTATGGACTGGCCATCGACCGCAAGCTATTGAAAACCCTGGGAGCCAGACCCGCCATTTATGCAAAGAGCGACATTTACGATCGACTGAGAGATTCCGACAGGTTCCGGTTTCAGCGGAACGACCCGCTTCACTGCTCCTGGAAGCATGAACGGGAGTGGCGCCTTCCCGGAGACCTTTCTCTCGGAGAAATCCCTCAAAAGGATTTTTTCGTATTCGTTCCCAGCCTGGAAGACGCCCGGAAACTGACACTCAACGTGGCATCTCATCCACCCATTGTCATTATCCCCTTCGTCCGGCCCGTCGCCTGATGATTTTTTTTGGGAAAGGTAAATGGTGTCAGTAGGAGATAAAAAATGCAGAACAATTTTCTGTATTTTTTCATAACTAACCGATTTTATTAAAATGACCGAGAAACTATCTCAAAAAGCTCCGAATACCCTTGAGCGTCATTCCGATGAAAACCGCAATCCCAGTCCAGAGAGGGCTGGACCCTGACTTCCGCCAGAGTGACGGTGTGAATGAATTTTGAGATAATTTTTAAAGACAAGAGGGGCACGAAGACAAATGCATACAACACAGCGCTTTTCTTCGTATTTCTCTTGATCCTCATGGTTTGCAAAAGAGAAAGGAATGGAGGGGTAAAAAAGGGGATGGGGCGGCAGCGCCCTACTCTCCCACGCAGTCACCCACGCAGTACCATCGGCGCAGAGGAGCTTAACGACCGTGTTCGGGATGGGAACGGGTGTATCCTCCTCGCTCTAGCCACCGCCCCAATATGGGGAAGCTTACAACTGAACAGGGGTTTTATTTAAGAAGCTCTTCCTGGTTTCAATCGGTTGCCTTGAGGATGGTCAAGCCGCACGGCCAATTAGTATCGGTTAGCTCAACACATTGCTGTGCTTACACACCCGACCTATCAACCTCGTAGTCTACGAGGGGCCTTCAGCCCGGGATCGCTCCCGGAGGGGAACTCTCATCTTGGGGTGGGCTTCCCGCTTAGATGCTTTCAGCGGTTATCCCTTCCGAACTTAGCTACCCAGCTATGCCCCTGGCGGAACAACTGGTACACCAGTGGTTCGTCCATCCCGGTCCTCTCGTACTAGGGACAGATCCCCTCAAAATTCCTGCGCCCACGGTAGATAGGGACCAAACTGTCTCACGACGTTTTAAACCCAGCTCACGTACCGCTTTAATCGGCGAACAGCCGAACCCTTGGGACCTGCTCCAGCCCCAGGATGCGATGAGCCGACATCGAGGTGCCAAACAACCCCGTCGATGTGAACTCTTGGGGGTTATCAGCCTGTTATCCCCGGCGTACCTTTTATCCGTTGAGCGACGGCCCTTCCATGCGGAACCGCCGGATCACTAAGACCGACTTTCGTCCCTGATCGAGATGTCTCTCTCACAGTCAGGCTCCCTTCTGCCTTTACACTCTACGGCTGGTTTCCAATCAGCCTGAGGGAACCTTCGCGCGCCTCCGTTACTCTTTGGGAGGCGACCGCCCCAGTCAAACTACCCACCAGGCACTGTCCCCGAAGAGGATAACTCTTCCGGGTTAGAACTCTAAACGCATAAGGGTGGTATTTCAAGGTTGGCTCCGCGAGAGCTGGCGCTCCCGTTTCTCCGCCTCCCACCTATCCTACACATACACGCCCAAAATCCAATGCCAAGCTATAGTAAAGGTGCACGGGGTCTTTCCGTCTAGCCGCGGGTACTCGGTATCTGCACCGAGACTGCAATTTCACTGAGTCCCTGTTTGAGACAGTGCGGAAGTCGTTACGCCATTCGTGCAGGTCGGAACTTACCCGACAAGGAATTTCGCTACCTTAGGACCGTTATAGTTACGGCCGCCGTTTACTGGGGCTTCGGTTCAACGCTTCTCTTGCGATGACATCTCCCCTTAACCTTCCAGCACCGGGCAGGCGTCAGACCCTATACGTCGTCTTGCGACTTTGCAGAGTCCTATGTTTTTAGTAAACAGTCGCTACCGCCATTTCTCTGCAACCCCCTTCGGCTCCAAGAGCCAGTCTCTTCACCTAATGAGGGCACACCTTCTCCCGAAGTTACGGTGTTATTTTGCCGAGTTCCTTAAACAGGGTTCTCTCACGCGCCTGAGGATTCTCTCCTCGCCTACCTGTGTCGGTTTGCGGTACGGTCACCTGGTCAGCTCGCTAGAGGCTTTTCTTGGTAGCCTGGGATCAACCAGTTTATGGGCTTTCGCCCTCCTCATCACCTCTCGGCGTTACCAAGGCTCCGGATTTGCCTGGAACCTCCGCCTACTGGCTTGAACCGGGACTTCCATCACCCGGCCGGCCTACCCTTCTACGTCCCCCCTTCACTCGAACGCTAACCCGGTGGTACAGGACTATTAACCTGTTTCCCATCACCTACGCCTTTCGGCCTCAGCTTAGGGACCGACTAACCCTGGGCAGACGACCTTTACCCAGGAAACCTTAGGCTTACGGCGAGCGGGATTCTCACCCGCTTTATCGTTACTCATGTCAGCATAATCTCTTGCAGCTCCTCCAGCGCTCCTCTCGGTACACCTTCAACGGTCACTGCAATGCTCCCCTACCCAAGATCCGAAGACCTTGCCGCAGCTTCGGTAGAATGCTTAGCCCCGTTAAATTTTCGGCGCAGGCACACTGGACCAGTGAGCTGTTACGCTTTCTTTAAAGGATGGCTGCTTCTAAGCCAACCTCCTGGTTGTCTGTGCGTATCCACATCCTTTCCCACTTAGCATCCATTTCGGGACCTTAGCTGACGGTCTGGGCTCTTTCCCTCTCGACCACGGAACTTATCTCCCGTAGTCTCACTCCCGAGGATGATATAACGGCATTCGCAGTTTGATTGGGTTTGGTAATCCGGTAAGACCCCTAGCCCATTCAGTGCTCTACCTCCGTTATTCTCGCCTCGAGGCTGCACCTCAATGCATTTCGGGGAGAACCAGCTATTTCCAGGTTTGATTAGCCTTTCACTCCTATCCACAGCTCATCCCCTAAGTTTTCAACCTTAGTGGGTTCGGGCCTCCATCTCGTGTTACCGAGACTTCACCCTGGCCATGGATAGATCACCTGGTTTCGGGTCTACTCCCTGCAACTCAATCGCCCTATTCGGACTCGCTTTCGCTTCGGCTCCACCTAGCGGCTTAACCTTGCCACAGAAAGTAACTCGCTGACTCATTATGCAAAAGGCACGCGGTCAGACAGATTCCGAAGAATCATCGTCCTCCCACTGCTTGTAGGCAAACGGTTTCAGGTACTATTTCACTCCCCTCCCGGGGTGCTTTTCACCTTTCCCTCACGGTACTTGTTCACTATCGGTCGCTGAGGAGTATTTAGCCTTGGAAGATGGTCCTCCCAGCTTCCCACGGGGTTCCACGTGCCCCGCGGTACTCAGGGGTTCCCTAAGGTGTGAATAAAATTTCGCATACGGGCCTCTCACCCTCTATGGAAGACCTTTCCAGGTCCTTCTGCTATCCACTCACATCCTATATCGGGACCCTACAACCCCTCCGGCTCGAAAGCCAAAGGTTTGGGCTCCTCCGCGTTCGCTCGCCGCTACTTGCGGAATCTCTCTTGATTTCTTCTCCTCCGGGTACTGAGATGTTTCAGTTCTCCGGGTTCGCCTCCCTTGCGGGATGATTGGCTATTACGCCAACCGGGTTTCCCCATTCGGATATCTCCGGATCAATGCCTGTTTAGCGACTCCCCGAAGCTTTTCGCAGCTAACCGCGTCCTTCATCGCCTCTCAGCGCCTAGGCATCCACCGTTTGCCCTTCCTAGCTTGACCAACCCCTTTCAAGGCAACTGGTTCAAACCAGGATTCTGCTTCTTCTAAAAAACCCCTATTCAGTTGTCAAAGATCTTCAGAACTCCACTTCAAGCCCTGAATCCTGGACTGACCCTCTCAAGGCTCAATCCAAAACTCAAACCTCAAATGGTGGAGGTGAACGGGATCGAACCGATGACCTCCTGCGTGCAAGGCAGGCGCTCTCCCAGCTGAGCTACACCCCCAGTCGGCTCATGGTTCATAGCTCATGACCCATCTACCCCTCATCAGCTATGAGCTATCAGCCATCAACCCCCCTGGTGGGCCTAGGAAGAGTTGAACTTCCGACCTCACGCTTATCAGGCGTGCGCTCTAACCGCATCTGAGCTATAGGCCCCCTGTTCCCTCAAAACTAAATAGCGAGTCCGTGCCGGATTTTTTCTTTCCTTAGAAAGGAGGTGATCCAGCCGCAGGTTCCCCTACGGCTACCTTGTTACGACTTCACCCCAATTACCGACCACACCTTGGTGCGCTGCCCCCCCGAAGGGTTAGCCCACGCACTTCTGGTACAGCCGACTTTCGTGGTGTGACGGGCGGTGTGTACAAGGCCCGGGAACGTATTCACCGCGGCATGCTGATCCGCGATTACTAGCGATTCCAACTTCATGGAGTCGAGTTGCAGACTCCAATCCGAACTGTGAACGGCTTTTTGGGATTGGCTCCCCCTCGCGGGCTCGCTTCCCTTTGTACCGCCCATTGTAGTACGTGTGTAGCCCTGGACATAAAGGCCATGAGGACTTGACGTCATCCCCACCTTCCTCCGGTTTAACACCGGCAGTCCCTTTAGAGTGCCCAACTCAATGATGGCAACTAAAGGCAGGGGTTGCGCTCGTTGCGGGACTTAACCCAACATCTCACGACACGAGCTGACGACAGCCATGCAGCACCTGTCTCCCGGTCCCCCGAAGGGGAATTCCCTGTTTCCAGAGCGGGCCGGGGATGTCAAGCCCAGGTAAGGTTCTTCGCGTTGCGTCGAATTAAACCACATACTCCACCGCTTGTGCGGGCCCCCGTCAATTCCTTTGAGTTTTAGTCTTGCGACCGTAATCCCCAGGCGGAGCACTTAACGCGTTAGCTGCGGCACAGCAGGAATGAGTACCCGCTACACCCAGTGCTCATCGTTTACAGCGTGGACTACCAGGGTATCTAATCCTGTTTGCTCCCCACGCTTTCGCGTCTCAGCGTCAGTTACCGTCCAGATGGGCGCCTTCGCCACTGATATTCCTCCCGATCTCTACGAATTTCACCTCTACACCGGGAATTCCCCCATCCTCTCCAGTACTCAAGCCCGACAGTTTCCAATGCACTTCCCAGGTTAAGCCCGGGGCTTTCACATCAGACTTGCCAGGCCGCCTACACGCGCTTTACGCCCAGTAATTCCGAATAACGCTCGCACCCTCCGTATTACCGCGGCTGCTGGCACGGAGTTAGCCGGTGCTTCCTCTGGTGGTACCGTCACATCAAAGGCCTATTCGACCCCCAATCGTTCTTCCCACCTGACAGGGCTTTACGACCCGAAGGCCTTCATCACCCACGCGGCGTTGCTGCGTCAGCCTTGCGGCCATTGCGCAAAATTCCTCACTGCTGCCTCCCGTAGGAGTCTGGCCCGTGTTCCAGTGCCAGTGTGACTGATCATCCTCTCAGACCAGCTACCCGTCGTCGCCTTGGTAGGCCTTTACCCTGCCAACTAGCTGATAGGACGCAGGCTCATCCCCGAACATCAGCTTCTTCGAGAGGCCGACTTTCACCTTCCCGCTCCCGCGAAAAGGTCGTATCCGGTATTAGCAGCGCTTTCGCACTGTTATCCCAAATCCAGGGGTAGATTACCTACGCGTTACTCACCCGTGCGCCACTTTACTCGCCCGCCCGAAAGCAGACTTTCTCGTGCGACTTGCATGTGTTAGGCACGCCGCCAGCGTTCATTCTGAGCCAGGATCAAACTCTCCAGTTATTTCCTCAATTTCTCAGACCCAACACTTCTCGCTATTTAGTTTCCAAAGAACAGATGCCTTACGCTCAAGGGATTGTTACATTATCACATCCCTTTTACTTCGTCAAGAACTTTTGTCTCGCCCTCAACTCTCGATGAGATGCACTTTCTAACATCTCCATCCTCAGCGGTCAAGAACTTTTTTCACTCTCTCTTTAACCCCCTCGCTCCCTTTCCCGAAGCGAAGGTGCCTTTCTACTGATTTCCTTGCCGCTTGTCAAGGATCTTTTTAATCTTTTTTTACTTTCCCTTCGCCCCGTTTTCTGTTGATCTCCCGAAGCGAAGGTGCCTTTCTACAGATTTCCTTGCTGCTTGTCAAGGATCTTTTTTCACTCTTTTAAAAAATGCATCTGATAGGGGAAAGCCTTCACGAAAACAACACAATCACTCAGAAATCCCAGGCTTTTTCAGAAGAGGGATCGAGATCCTCGAACATCCGGAACAATATTCCCCAATCTTCTATTGCCCGAAGCTATTCCGCGGGAATCAGCGGGTTCACGAGAGCCGGTTTCGGTAGTCCTCATAACCAAACCGGCGGACGATGCGAATGTTTTCCTGGCGATCCCTTACGGCGATGGATGGGAGCCGCACGCCGTTGAAAGTATTGTTTTTCACCATGGTGTAATGGGCCATGTCCATAAGTACGATTTTTGAGCCGATAGAGAGCGGTTCAGGGAAGGAATAGTCCCCAATGATATCCCCCGCAAGACAGGTCATTCCGCCCAAACGGTAGGTATGAGGAAATTCGCCGGCCTTTCCGGCTCCGTCAATTTCAGGCCGGTACGGCATTTCCAGCACATCCGGCATATGTGCGGCAGCCGAAGTGTCCAGAATGGCAATATCCATTTCATTGTGAACGATATCCAGCACCGACGCGACCAGCACACCCGTGTGAAGGGCTATTGCCTCACCTGGTTCCAAATAAATTTCAACGGGATAGCGTTTCTTAAAATCAACAATGAGTTCACACAGCAGATCCACATCATAATCTTTCCGCGTGATATGATGCCCTCCTCCAAAATTCACCCATTGCATCCCTTCCAGGAATTTTCCGAACTTTTCTTCAAAGACGGACAAAGTGCGGGCCAGGGAATCGGCATTCAGTTCACAGAGATTATGGAAATGCAACCCGGATATCCCTTCAAGATTTTCTTCCTCAAAATGAGCAAGTGTCACTCCCAGGCGAGAAAAAGGCCCACACGGATCGTAAATGGGTACCTTCACCTCGGAGTGTTCTGGATTGACGCGAATGCCACAGGAAATTTTTGTGTCAGTGGCGGAAATCAGGGGTTTGAACCGGCTCCACTGGGAAAAGGAATTGAAAACGATGTGATTTGAGTAGCGAAGCAGTTCCTCAAATTCCGAATCCTTGTAGGCCGGCGCAAAGACATGGACTTCCCTGCCAAATTCTTCAAACCCCAGGCGTGCTTCATCCAGAGAACTGGCGGTAACCCCATGCAGGTATTCCCGGATCAGAGGAAAAACACTGAACATGGCAAACCCCTTGAGGGCCATGATGATCTTGCAGCCGGACCTCCGTTGCACGGAATCGAGGACTCTGAGATTCCTCTCCAGAGCGCCTTCATCCACAACATAACAGGGGGTGGGAATATCTCTTATATCCATTTTCATATTCTTTTTTCTGTTGACATTCGATATGCGCAAGCTCGGGTTTTCCAGCATGAAACGCAACGGGCGTGACGCTCAATGTTGCCCCTCTGCACCAGGCCCTGCAGGGACAACAACGAGACACAGTCACGTCCGAATATCATCATAGGAAAAGGGGGCTTTGAATAGGATCAATCCAGGAATTTTTCGGTCCAGGGCAACCCATACTGTCCCAGTTTTTCCATGAAAGGAGTCGGATCGAATTCCTCGACATTGAAGACCCCTTTGCCTCGCCAGGTATGGGTGAGCATCATCATGGCGCCTATCATGGCAGGAACCCCCGTGGTATAGGATATGGCCTGCGCCTGGATCTCCCTGTAGCATTCGGCGTGGTCGCAAACGTTGTAGATATAGTATTTCCTGGGCTTTCCGTTTTTGAGGCCTTCAATCATACAGCCGATATTGGTCTTGCCTTTGTAATTTTGAGCCAGAGAAGAAGGTTCGGGCAGCAAGGCTTTCAAAAACTGCAGAGGAACGATTTCACAGCCCTGGAACTGTACGGGATCGATACGGGTCATTCCCACATTTTCGAGTACACGCAGATGCGTCAGATATTCCTGGGAAAAAGTCATCCAAAACCGCATGCGCTTGATGCCGGGAATGTTCTTTACCAGGGACTCCATCTCTTCATGATACATGAGATACATTTCTCGCGGCCCGATTTCCGGAAAGTCAAAGGTCCTGTGTATGGAGAGGGGGTCCGTCTCGATCCACCGGCCGTTTTCATAGTATTTGCCCCGTGCGGACACTTCACGGATATTGATTTCGGGATTGAAATTGGTGGCAAAGGGATGACCATGCTCTCCGGCATTGCAATCCATGATATCGACCGTGTGGATTTCATCGAAATGGTTCTTCAAGGCATGGGCACAGAAAATATTGGTCACCCCGGGGTCGAACCCACAACCCAGCAGTGCCATAAGCCCCTTTTCCTTGAAGCGGTCATGATAGTCCCACTGCCACTTGTAGCAAAACTTGGCTTCATCGCGCGGTTCGTAGTTTGCGGTATCCATGTAATCCACACCTGTTTCCAGGCATGCGTCCATGATACTGAGATCCTGATAAGGCAATGCGACATTGATGATAAGATCCGGTGCAACTTTGCGAATGAGCTGCACCAGTTCAGCAGTGTTGTCGGCATCCACCTGTGCCGTCTCAATAGGCCGTGAAATCTGACTTTTGATCTTTTCACATTTTTCCAAGGTACGGCTTGCCAGAACAATCTCGGAAAACACTTCGGGAACCTGAGCGCACTTGTGGGTAACTACTCCTCCTACGCCTCCGGCGCCAATGATCAGAACCTTGCTCACTGCGGACTCCTTTGTTGCACCGTCTAGTTTTCGACAACATCAAATATTCAATAAAAGTTGTAATATCCAATCGTTAAAGACATACTTCTTCTTTATCCAAAAGCGCGGAATTATAAAAACATCCATAGGCCAAGTCAATGTGATATGGGAAAAAAAGAGCCTTTCCTTTTTATTTGGACATCCGATATTTTCCCATCATGCCCTTTCAGAAAAAAGAAAAAGCATTCACAGTATTCACCCCTTGAACTCACGAGCGAAAGAATCCATAATGGTTCAACAAGTTGCAGGATCAGAGATACGCACCTTCTCTTCCTCCCGCCCCGCATTCATTCCGATAAGAGGCGTCAGGAAAGGATCATGGAGGTCAGACCTTTTTCCGGCAAGTACATTGAAAAAGAAGTTCTTGCAAAGCACCATGCTTATGCTCTTTATAAGTTTTCGGCAAGCGCGAGTTGACCTGTCACTGTTCTTTATTGAAAAACAAACTATTATGGTCGCAACACACCAGGAAATCCGCTCCGGCTGCCTTTTTCCTGACAGATCTGTTCCGATCTGACGACAAAACTGAGACGGGTATCCTCTCGAAAGGTTTTGTTTTTTTCCAGAAACCCTCTGAAGATGCCGCCCGAGTCTCCTGGTGTGCCGGTTGAACCACAACAATTCATGGAAACACCAAAGAACGGGAGAATGCGAACATGAATGGCGAAAGTCTGAAAGCGATGATCGAAAGTTTGGCCTCTGGAATCGATGATTATATCGAGTTGATTGCCGTAAAAAAGGATTTGATGACTCAGAAAACATATTCCACCAAACGCGATCAGCATATCAGCCTGATGGGGGATAACCTCGCTCTTATCGTTGAAACGCGTCTCAAATCGAAATGTGCACAAATTACTCCTGATGAACTGAACTCCTTGCCGGCAGAAGAACGGGAACTGACTCGGCACCTCGTTGATTTCATCGATCTGCGAATCAAGCTGCGTGCTGGGAAATCTTGAAAAATAAGAACATTCAAGCTATTTTCTCAACTTCTCAAAGGTTCAAAGCTTCTGACGGGGCATCATACCCGACCTCATGCGATTTAGAATTTATCTCAAAATTCGCTCACAGCGTCATCCTGGCGGAAGCCAGGGTCCAGTTTTCTCGGGAATGCCTGGTTTCCGGTTTTCACCGCAATGACGATCAAGGCTATCCGGACCGTCTTGAGATAGTTTCTTAGAGAAAGGGAAGTTATGTCTCAAATCCATTCATACCTCGTTCGGACTTTTCAAAAACCATGACAAGCTTATTTGCAATAATCGGTTTGTTCCTGGGCCTTGCCCTCTCGGCGTCATCCATTTACAAGAGGCTTGTTAGATTGAGAAACTCCTTGGACTCTTCATGGGTGAATGTCGATGCTCAACTCGAAAAACGTTATGACCTGGCATCCCGTATTGCTAATGGAGTAAGGGAATGCTCCACTCCGGAGAATGCCTTGTCGGCAAGACTCGTGGAAACCCTTTCTTCGGCTAAAAAAGCCTCATCCCCCGGGCAAAAAAGGGACCCGGAAAATCGTTTTCAGGACGCTTTGAAAAACATTCTGGCCGTGGTGGAAAGCTGCCCCAATCTCAAGACAAATGGGGATTTCGCTCAAATCCTGGCTCAATTGAAAGAAATTGAAAGGGAGATCGATTCTGCCGGGGAATATTATAATGCTGTTGTCCGCGACTACAATGCGACCATTTCATCCTTTCCCGCCAGCATCATTGCTTCGCGCTTCAGGTTCGAAAAGGCAGACTCTTTCGAGCTCAATCCGGCGCATGAAGAGAAAAAGACAGCTCGCTGAAGGATTCCCTGAACAAAGGAAAGGCCGGTGAATCTTAGGAATGAATGAGGTACGTATTTCCACCTGGAACGAACTGCAAAGTCAGCTCTTTGCGGATTCATGGAACAGCGAACTGGGCCGTTTCCGCTCCCGTTATGCCTTCCGCGGTCTATCCGATGCGCATTACCACCTCGAGACAACCCTGATCCGTCTCGGAGGCAATTACGCAGATCTGGAAAGACACCTGCTCAGGAATTTCAAAAAATACGCCCACCGCAACGTGGTGAAAGGGGACTCCATCTGGCACTGGCTTTCCGTGGCACAGCATTACGGTCTTCCAACCAGGCTCCTCGATTGGACCTATTCTCCTTTTATCGCCATGCATTTCGCAACGGCCAACATCGAAAAGTTTAACCTGGACGGAGCCATTTGGGCCGTCAACTATGTCAAGACACACCAGTTGCTTCCCGATAAGTTGAGATACAAGCTTGAACAGGAGGGAGCAAACGTGTTTACGGTGGAAATGCTTTCCGAGTCCGTCAAATCCCTGGAAGAACTGGCAAAGCTGACCAGCGACCATTTCACGCTCTTCTTTGAACCCCCTTCCATCGATGACCGAATCATCAACCAGTTCGCTTTTTGTTCCGTCATGTCCGACAGCACCAAGGCCATGGATGAATGGTTGGAAAATCACCCGGAGCTCTGGGTAAAGATTATCATTCCCGCTGAACTGAAATGGGAAATCCGCGACAAACTGGATCAGGCAAATATTACGGAAAGAGTTTTGTTTCCCGGCCTGGACGGTCTCAGCCACTGGCTGAAGAGGCACTACAGTCCAAAAGTACCGGCATGAGTTTCCCCAGTCGCATATTGCAGAGAAATCTTGCGTGGGCTTCAGGCACCTCGCGACTCCCCTCAGGGAGTGCCTTTCATGGCATCATCTTGGCCGCGCTGCAACAGGCTTTGGGTTCCGCATCGACGGAAACCTCTGTGGACCGTTTTCTTTCCTGGCTGATGAAAACTCCCACAAACACCAGTCCGGAAGCGAGATATTGCGATGCGGTGAATCGCTCACCCAGTACAAGCCATCCCATGACAATGGTGAATACAGGGATGAGGTTCACGAAGGAGGATGCCTGACTCGCAGGAATTCGGCTGACACCGTAATTGTAGAGCCCATAGGCACCAAAAGTAATGAAAACACCAAGGTAGACAATGGCCAGGGAAGGAACCCATTCAAACCGCGTCGGCAGAGTGGTTGGACCGAAAAACAAGAAGGGCAGAAAAAATAGAGTGCCCGTCACAGCCTGAAAAGCTGTGAGAAACAATGGATTGTAGCGAGCCGTCAAGCGTTTGAGCGTGATCGTATATCCCGTGGCGAAAACCATGGCCATGAATTCACAAAAATTTCCAAACAGAGGGTTGGGTGCATCGTGAGATGGAGAAGATCCCATACTCAACCAACAGGCACCGAGGATAGCCAGTACAAAGCCGGCGATCGTCTGCTTCGTGACCCGTTCCTTCAAAAAGAGGTGGGCTCCCACGGCAACCATGAGAGGCAGCATGGCAGTGATCATACCCGCCTGTGAGGCCGTTGTGTTTTCAATGGCCCTGGCTTCGAAAATGAAATAGAGGCACGGTTCGCAAACAGCCATGAACAGCAGGTATTTGAAATCGCCCTTTCGGTAGACGCTTCCCTGGCAGTTCTTGACGAAAAAGAGAAAAAAAACGCTCGCAACACTCATTCGTCCGAAGATAACCACCATGGGATCATAGGTCTGAAAAGCCAGTTTCAAAGCGATAAAAGAACTAGCCCACAAGACCATCGCCAGCATGAGGCTCAAGATTGAAATCCATTCCGATCGCGTTCGTATCAAAGTCGGCACTCCTGTTATCCTATCATCATTCCAATAAGAGAGGTGAAATTGAACCTGTTTTGATAGCATTCCTGTCATGGAAAGAGAATAACAAAATGACCCCCGGGATGGGGCAAGGACCTTCCTCCATTCCCGCAAAGGCTATGGAAGCTACGTTTTCCTTGCTTCAGGGTCTATTTTAATCTATTCCCATTGCATAACAACCCATGTGAGATATGAAAAAGGGAATGTTTTCCCGGCTGCTCATGAGACAGATTGCAGAGTCTTTTGACCCCTATTCCAGGAGAAGGAAAATGTCGAACTCGGAAAGTCATCTCATCCTCGTTACGAAATCCCAATCGGGCGTTTTGCGCATTGCCATCAATCGCCCGGAAAAGAAAAACGCTCTCACCATCGAGATGTATGCGGCCCTGGCTCAATCGATCCGTCAGGGGGAAGCCGACACATCGGTGCGTGTCTTCCTGCTGCACGGAACTGAAGACTGTTTTTCCAGCGGAAACGATCTGAAAGATTTCCTGGAATCTCCACCCAAAGACGAATCGAGTCCCGTCTTTCAGTTTATTCAGGCGATCAGCCAGGCTGAAAAGCCCATCGTCGCTGCCGTAAATGGCCCCGCCGTGGGGATAGGTACGACCATGCTCCTTCACTGCGACCTGGTCTACGCCGGTTCAAACGCCCGCTTCATGATGCCCTTCGTAAACCTCGGCCTCAATCCCGAAGCCGCTTCCAGTTTGCTGCTGCCTCGATTGGCGGGCTATCAGCGTGCAGCCGAGGTCCTGCTCCTGGGAGAGCTTTTTTCTGCGGAAAAAGCGAGGGAAATCGGATTGGTAAACAGCGTTCTTCCCGATGCGGAAGTGCTGGAATTCGCTTCCGCCCAGGCGAATAAGCTCGCCGCCAAGCCATTTGCGTCCGTGCTCCTCACCAAAGCCTTGCTCAAGAAGGAGGACAAGGCAGCGATCCAGCGAATCATATCCGAGGAATTCCAGTACATCATCGAAAGGCTTGGTTCCCCCGAAGCAGTGGAGGCATTCAATGCCTTCTTTGAACGCAGAAAACCGGATTTTTCTCAGTTCAACTGAAAACCGTTCTCTGCAACCGGTGAACACTCCTGCAAAACACGTAGACAATTGTCCGACAGCAACTGCAGCGTGACGTTGTCCCATAAGGGAAAATGGGGTCATGTCCTGCCGGAACGATTATGAAAGACTGATGCGGGGCTGCAGGTCTGGGAAAAAGCTCCTCGTCCAATAGAGCGATGAAAGCGAATTCAATGCCTTATCCCCATTTCATTCTCCAATTGCCCGACTGGATCGACGTGTTCCTTCCCGATCCCGACAAAGTCTATCCCACCGTTGAAGACCGCATGCGCCTTGTCATCGAACTTTCACGACTCAATTTTGTGCATGGAACGGGAGGTCCTTTTGGCGCGGGAATCTTCGATCTGGATACCCACAAGTTGATTGCTCCGGGAGTCAACCTGGTCGTCTGCTTCAATTGCTGCGTGCTTCATGCGGAGATCGTGGCCCTCATGATCGCGCAGCAGGTGACACAATGCTATGATTTGGCAGGAGAAGGGATGCCGCCGTGTGAAATGGTGGTGAGCACCGAACCCTGCGCCATGTGCCTTGGAGCCATACCCTGGTCGGGAATCCGCAGGCTTGTATGCGGTGCAAGAGATGAAGACGCACGCAGCATAGGATTTGACGAAGGGGAGAAAGTACCCGATTGGATAGGGGCCCTGGCAAAACGGAACATTTCCGTCGAACGAAATGTCTGCCGCCTGGAAGCGCGCGCAGTCCTTCGGCAATACTTTGAAACGGGGGGTATCATCTACAACAGTCGCCAGCAGCAGATCCTTTGCACCCCATGATCTTCGGTTCCATCATCCCAAAACGAAGGCACAGTATGATTCAGGTCACTGATACCATCAGCATCGATGAAAACGAAATCCATGAAGATTTCATTCTTGCATCAGGTCCGGGAGGCCAAAATGTCAACAAGGTCGCCACAGCGGTGCAGCTTCGCTTTGACGTTTTGAACTCCCCCTCTCTTCCGCCGGAAGTCCGAGAGCGGCTGATTCGCCTGGCGGGAAGCCGGATGACAAAAGACGGAGTATTGATCATCACCGCCAGACGATTTCGCACCCAGGAAGGAAATCGGGAAGACGCCCTCGTGCGGCTCATCGAACTCGTACGCCGGGCGATGGAAAAACCCAAGCCCCGCCGCAGGACCACTCCGAAACCGGCAGCAAAAAAACGCAGGCTCGAGGAGAAACGGCAGAGGGGTGCAACCAAACGCATGCGCAAACCGGTTTCCAAAGCTGACGAATGATCGACTGCATCACGAAGTGAGAGAAAACGGTTGTATCGTCGGCGGTGATTGCGGTATCGGACACAAGAGCGTCAAAATACGTTGCTGGAGAATAAAATGTTCCTGGAGGCTCTTTTAACCACTTATGGTTACCCCGCCATTTTTGTCGGCACCTTCCTTGAGGGAGAAACTATTGTCGTCATTGCAGGATTCCTGGCCCATCGAGGGTATCTGAGCCTTCCGATGGTTATCCTTATGTCCTTCTTGGGATCTTTTGCGGGCGATCAGCTTTTTTTCCACCTGGGGCGCATGGGAAAAATTGGTATTCTTCAAAGAAAAAAAGGGTGGCAGTCAAACGTCAATAAAGTTCGAACTATTTTAGAACGCCACAGGATTCCCCTGGTGCTCGGCTTCAGGTTCGTGTATGGATTTCGTACCATCACACCTTTTGTCATCGGCATGAGCGGCTTTACCCGAGCCGCATTCATCTTTCTGAACGGCATTGGCGCAATGCTCTGGGCCATTGTCATAGGAACGGGCGGCTACATCTTCGGGCAGGTTCTCGAGTCTTTCCTGGCAGACATGAAAAGATACGAATGGTGGATAGCACTGGGAATTGCCCTGGCTGGTGGAATACTCTTGATCTACCACACCAAAACCGGAAAGTCGCAAAACAACCAGCATAAGACATAACGGATTCGTAAAAAAATGGGGACTTCCAGACATCTCTGCGTAGAGGGTCGGAATGAGGCGGGGGCGATCAACGATCGCCCCATCATGCCACAAGCCATCGGCGCAACTCTCCTTCTTCCCCTTCGAGAAGCGGATACTCGCAGCGTTCCCCTCTATAATCCTTGAACACTATGAAACTCCGGTTGATTTCCTGAACGTAATTGGGAGAAAGAGGTATTTTCCCCTGCCCTCCGGGAAGATCGATAACGAAATGAGGCATGGCCAGACCTGAAATACGGTTGCGCAGGGCGTGAATTATTTTGAGGCCGGTGGCCACGGGGGTTCGAAAATGGGAGGTCCCTCGAGTCAGATCCATTTGGAGCAGATAATAAGGACGGACCCTCAATGAGAGAAGCTGTTGGAACAACTCGCCAAGAACTTCAGGCTGATCGTTGACGTCCCGCAGGAGCACTGTTTGACTGCCCAGAGGGATTCCCGCATCAGCCAGGAGTGTGCATGCTTTGCGGGATTGCGGCGTGATTTCCCATGGATGATTGAAATGAAGGTTCATAAAGAGAGGGTGATACCTGGAGAGCATGGCCGCCAATTCGGGCGTTATCCTCCCAGGATCCACGCAGGGAATCCGTGACCCGATACGAATGATTTCCACATGAGGAATCTTCCTCAGCGCTGCCAGGATATTTTCCAGCCGGGACAAAGGGAGCAGGAGCGGGTCTCCACCGGAGAGGAGCACGTCCTTCACATTCCTGTTGCCGCCGATATAGTCCAGTGCTCCCTTGAAATGTTCATCGGTAAACGGAAGAGGTTTTTCCCACCTTCTCTTCCTGGTACAGAAACGACAGTACATGGCGCATTCATGAGAGATCAGCCAGAGGACTCGATTGGGATAACGATGTACAAGGTTCGGCACGGGGGAGAGAGCCTCTTCGGCCAGAGGGTCTTCCAGTCCTTCCAGGTCTTCCAACTCTCTGAGGTCGGGAACAGCCTGCCGCCAGATGGGATCTCCAGAAAATCGGATCAGATTTCTGTAGTAGGAACTGATTCTGAAAGGGAAACATTCCGTCACGCGCCGAAGCTCGTCTTGAGCTCCTGCGCTATATTTTGTTAAGATATCCGGCGAAGTCATCATTCCTTCTATTCACAAAAATCTATAATTCATTTAAATTAAAAATACTTATAGCTTAAGCTCTCTACTCGCCCCCTTTCAGGCGGGAAGGGAAATCTTGCGTTTGGCCAGGTCCGGGTGCTGCCGGTAAAGGATGGCGATGTTCCCCACCAATGCTACCCTTTCGCAGTTCAGCCTCTCTGCGATTTCCTGGGAAAGCTCTTTCTTTTGCTCCTGGAAATCAAGGAACTTGATTTTGATGAGTTCGTGAGCATTGAGAGCGATATCTACGGCATCGAATAACTGATCCGTCAGCCCATTCTTCCCAATCTGCACCACGGGTTTCAGGTGATGAGCCAGCCCTTTGAGATATTGTCGCTGAAAACTACTGAGATTTTCCATATGAATGTCCTCTATTGGTCGGATTTTACCGCCCTTCGACTTGAGATCAGACATACTTTCCTCCCCCACCAATGGAATGAAGGAAAATCAAGTCTCAGGGCGGAATTCCAACCTACCTGTCCTCTCCAGTGCGCCTGCCGGGAGCGAGAGTATGCTCTCTAGCGGCGATCACGGGGATTTCGGAAAAATCACGCCATTTGTTCTTCAACACTTCCCTTCGATCCTCTTGTGTAAAATACAGGCTTTCTAATTTCACGGGAATGAAAGGCAGCAACTGAAAGGAGACCGGCATCATCAAGCCGGCGGTGCTGTGTTGGGTCGAAAAAATAAATGCGTGACCCACTTCATGCAGTAAAGTGCGCCTATCCAGATGCTTCACAATGATATACCGCCTGTATGTATCATCAATACACCCTTCCCATGCCCCCATCAAGTTCCTCATCAAACCCTCTCCGACGTTCCATCGCGTGAAACCGATGGCCAGATCGAACTCATGCCCCTCAGCCGCGTTAAAGAGTTTTTCAAGCATGGAAGTGGGATCGCGCTTCTCCCATTGGATGGAGATATATTCGATGGGAACGAACCTTATTCCCACCTGCTCGTCGAAAACTCTTGAACACTCCCAGATCAGCTGATCGATTTGATCCCTTCCATGACTTCCATCCGTGGCGACAAGGACTCTAACTTCTCTAAGGGGCAAATTCTCGGCGCTGAAATCCGCATCATGGACATGTCCCTTGACCGTGGCACAAGATGCAAGCAACGAAACAACCGCCAACAGCAAAAACAACTTTAATGTTTTCAACATAACAATTCCCCTCCCCCTCCATTTGACAGACAGGATTCATACACCACCGATATCTCCCATTCGGGCGTATTCAACCCCAATGGGTGTCGATTCCTCATCCTGCCCATTTCATCGGTATATTATGCATATCTGTGAAACGTTTTCATGGAGGAGAGTCGGGGCATGATAATCTATTATTCGAAACATGCAATGCGGAAACGCAGCCATTCTCAATTTGGATATCTCTCACGATAATGCCATTTTCGACAACCATCCCCTGTCAAAAGGGAGCCTTCTACAAGACTCCCCGCTCGAGGGAGGCTGGAGATGTAAATTTTCCAAATGAAAATTGCTGGGAGAATAGATTTCAGTCTGACACTAAATTCCGGCTGGGTAGTGCTACATTGTCACATTAACCACAGAGACACGGAAGGCATGGAGAAAGACCATCAAATGAAATTTCCGTGTCTCCGTGGTTAGATGAAATCGGACATTGTCGAGTTACAAACCTCTTGACTTGAGGGTTATAATGCAAATGGAAAGTAGCTCTTTCCTCCTCAAGTAAAGAGTCAGGTAAACGCCCCTTGCCTGGCTCTTTACTCTCTATTGAATATCAGAAGACGTCTTCAAGACTTCCACACAATTTCTTCACATTTTTTTCACAATAATGCGTTATCCATAAAGCCGGAAAGAGAGTCTTTCCTCCTTGTATCTCACCTCCCTACTGGAGAGTCAGGCCATTACCCCCGCCTGACTCTCCACGTCCCCCCCACCGATTAAGAGCCTATCCGAAAACATTCCTCGGCAGCGGACACCCCCCTTCAATTCCCCCCTCGAGGGGGGACCAAGGGGGGTGTCGCAAAGTCCACAGGGGGTTTTTGGATAGGCTCTAAGTACCTGACCGTAGGTTATTTAAAATTTATGGTTGCCTTCTAAAGACAAGGCGGGGTTGACATGTACGAAATACTGTCTATACTAGGTCGGAATTGGATGGATTGAAGAAATAGAGGGAGCTCGGAAAGGTTTTTTTACAAG
Organism: Desulforhabdus amnigena; assembly: GCF_027925305.1. NCBI lineage: Bacteria > Pseudomonadati > Thermodesulfobacteriota > Syntrophobacteria > Syntrophobacterales > Syntrophobacteraceae > Desulforhabdus > Desulforhabdus amnigena. The sequence goes on from NZ_BSDR01000001.1 coordinate 2,171,897, forward strand.
CCTAGCCATAAATGAGTTGTTGCTGAGCGAGACTTTCGACATTCGAGAAGAGTGTTGGAAGTCTCTTTTTTTTGTCTACCCAACATCCGCTACCCCACCGAGCCCCCGGGGAGAAAAAAATTTCCTGCAATAAATCGAGGTCCGCCAGGGAAAACCCGCCGTGAGGGTGAGCCTTGCCGGTCGAAAATGGTCCTGGTCGGACGCGAAACCCGGCCCGCCATTTCATAATAAAAAGAAACGATAGGAGACGAACGCCATGAAGCAAAGAAAAGCCATCTATATGACCGAATCCGACATGAAGCGGTTAGAGAAACTCCTTGAACTGCTTGAAGAAGAGGATAATGTTCGAGATCAAGACCACTTGGTTCAGCTCGGAGATGAGCTCAGACGGGCAAAGGTGGTGCCCTCCAAAAGCATCCACCCTGATGTGGTAACCATGAACTCGAAAATCCGGGTTAAAGATTTGAACTCAGGCAATGAAACAATTTATCACCTGGTTTTCCCTGGGGATGCCGATGCAAAGAACAACAGGATATCCATCCTGGCACCGATCGGCACGGCGCTCATCGGTTTCAGAGCGGGAGACGTTGTTGAATGGGAAGTCCCGGCAGGCTTAAGACAATTAAAGATCGAAGAAATCATTTATCAGCCCGAGGCGGCAGGGGACTTCCATCTTTAGGAGCCTGCCCGGAAGAGCGGCGAACGGACAATCCCTGTTACAGCGCATACCGGTTTCATCGCGCTCAACGCACTCGCCACACGTGCACGACCGGTTTGGCCGAATCCGCGAAGAGCTCAAGAACGTAAAGCAAATCGTTGGCCCGGTCGTATGCGATATCCCCTATCCGGTATCTTCGCTGAACCCCTGTGCCCAGCATAGCCGGTTCGACTCCTTCGGGATTGAGGAAAAGATGCCTGTCTATGCCCACCGACGCATAGGGCTGGGGTTTCCAGGACTTGATTTCACCTGCTGCAACCCGCGCGAGGCCGGCCGGATCATAGAGGATGAACCGCGCCTCGAATCGGGTGGTCCACCAGCCCCGATAATCATTGTGCCCTTTGCATTCCGTGAGATCTGCCTTGGGGCAGGGCGTACCATCCGCCATTCGGCAGACATCAAACTGACCGACCAAGTCCTCGGCAACGCAGGGCAGATTGGGGCCTGCCGGATTGACGAACCCATACCAGTACTTCGTTCCCACTGACTTGGTGCCGGCAAAGAGGACCGCAGACTTGCCGGTACTGGTCGTTATCCAGGCGGCACCCTCCCATTCGTCAGGATGCTGATAGCCTTTGAGGCAGTTCCTGATTTTGGAGGTGTTCATTGAGTTTTCATAGAGCAGCAGCACTTTTTCTTTCAGATGCGCTCCCGGGGCCGCAGGTGTACCGTGGCTTCCTGACCAGGGCCGGTAGGCAAAAAGGGCCGGTCCCATACCCGACCAGCCCCCATCCCTGAAACGCCCTGTTCCAAGGACCCGTCCTCCTGTATGTTTTTTCGCCCAGGTGGATGGAATATCGAGCATGTAACCGTTGACACTGTAAAACGACCTGTTGCCGATAAACCAGGTTCCCTGGAAATTCGGTTCCCTCAGGTTCGGATCGAACCATGCGTGGGTAGCGGGTGACGTGTCAGGCTCCAGGTGCTGCCCCCAGCCGATATGGATCTTTGGGCCGGTTGCTCTGGTGTTCAGGTACTGCATGCCCACACGCGGGAGTTCGTCCATGCCCTTGAACCGCCCTCGCGTGACATTTTGAAACCGTTGCAGGAAGCCCGCTCGATTGAGGCCTCCCAGATTCTTTGAAACCACAGGCACTGGAATACTGATTTCCGCTACCTGGTTTCCATTTGGCAGCTCGCCATACGGGAGCCTGTCGTGGCCCATTATGAACAACGAGCCTGGAAAGCCGTCGGCTGGTCCTGAAGGATCGCCGTCAGGATTGAACGTCATGGCGCTCCCCCCGTACATGAAAGTCTTGGGGCGAATGTCGCCGCCGGGAAGCCTGAATGCCCCCAGATACACGAAGTCCCTGGGGCGCACCAGCCCCGCACAAGGGCCCTCCTGAGCCATGGTCTGCTCACCGGAGGCGAATGCGGCTGAAGCCATCATCAAGCCTGCCGTGAACAACAAGAACGATACCGACAGGATCACTGCCACACCCATTGGTGATACTCTTCTGTATTCCATGACAACCCCAGGTCTATTTTCTAAGCAAGAAACAGAAAATAAAAACTATAATTTCAATGTTTTACGCTTTACGAGGCCGGTTGCCAGGGCGACGACTGGATGATTTCTCGCAGGACAAGCCGACCTGTAATCTAAAAAAAAGCCGGGCGGCCCAGGTACAATTCCCAAGTCGCTCGGCCCGAGTTCCCCACCGAGGAGATAAGGCTATCCGACTCGCTCCAGGCGGGTCTTGATGTACTTTAGCAGCGGCGTCCCCCCTGTCGGTTCGGTGCAGTTGGGCGGCATCAATGCCCCAGGCACGTTCACCCCCCCGAAATCCGGGTACTTGGGATCGCCTTCCAGGCCGCGCACGTGCCCGTACCCACCCGCTGCTGCCAGCACACCGGGTCGGATGTCATCCGTGACCTCAGCCTTGATGAGCACGCTGCCCCAGGGTGAAACCAGACGTACCGTGTCTCCCGAGACGATGTCCCGGCTGGCGGCGTCAGCAGAATTGATGAGCACCGAATTGGTCTTTCTCAGTTTCATGAGCTGGTAGTTGTTGAAGGTGGAACAATGCTCGTGTTGTAGAATCCGGATGTTGCCAAAGAGGAAGGGATACTCTGCATCCGGAAGCAACTGCTCGTCCACGGGCTTGTGGTCGGGCAATGGGTCCACGCCTTTTTCCTGGCTGACGGGATTGAGAAAATTGAACTTGCCGGTCTTGCTCTTGCCCGAACTGCCGTACCCTTCCGGCGGATTGATCGAACCCCACTTCCTGTATTTGTGATATTCAGCCTGGTCTGTTATGATGAAGCCCTTCTCCCGCAGTTCTTCGTAGCTCCAGGGCAGATCACGCATCTGGTTGGCAAAGGCCTCGTCCATATTTTTCCAAGGCACCGCATCGGCCACCCCCATACGCTCGGCCAGCCCCTGAACGATTTTGTACATGGGCCGGGAATCGTACATAGGCGGCACTACTTCGGCAAAATAGCTCAAAAAGGCTTCATAGAGCCAGTCCGGCTTGACTTGGGCCTGCTCCAACCAGGTCGAATCCGGGAGGACCACGTCACTGTACAGAGCGGTATTGCACATGAAGGCGTCGATCGTCACGCAAAAGTCCAGCTGTGTAAGGCCTCGAGCCACCGAAGCACTGTTTCCCCAGGTCAGCACGGGATCGGCCCAATACGAAACCAGGGCTTTGATCTTACCCTCCCGGACATGATCCTCGAACTTGGCTGGAGACCATCCGGACCAGAGCAGGAAGGAATCCACCTTGGGCGCATTCTTTTTCTCCGGCTTTTTCTGACCGTCGCGCCAGGCCGAACCCAATTTTCGCTTGAACGGTAGACTGGGGCCACCGGGAGCATCAAAGGTCCCGCACAGGCCGTTCAAAGCCTGAATCGCCGCCGTGGCCCAATGACCGTTGGGGCACTGCGCCAGACCGGTCCAGGACAGGACTCCCTTGGCCTTCGCCGCTGCGAATTCACGAGCGATCCGCGCCAGTGTTTCAGCGGGAATGCCGCAGATGGCCTCAGCCCACTCGGGAGTGCGCGCCACGCCGTCTTCCTGCCCCAAAACGCGGGCGCGGAATTCGTCGAAGCCAACGGTCCAGTCTCGCACGAAGTCCTTGTCATACAGGTCTTCTTTGAGGATCACGTAGGCCATGGCCATGGCCGCCGCCCCGTCGGTGCCCGGCACGATGGGCAGCCATTCCGTGGCCTTTGCCGCCGTATCAGACTTGCGCGGGTCAAAAACCACAAGCTTCGCACCGCGATTCAGGGCTTTCTTGAAAGCCGATGTCTTGCGCTGGCCGTACGACGTAGCCAATTCATTGTTGCCAAAAAGGATGATGTAATCCGACTCGTCGTAATTGATCCAGGGCCGCTTGTCGTTCAGGATATGCTCCGTAGCCATGCGGTTGGAATTGTCGCACATGGTCCGGTGCGTGCCCTTGGGGCAGCCCAGGTGCTCAAAAAAGGCCTCATGCACAAAATTGGCAAAGTCGTTGCCGCGGAAATAGGCCAGCTTGCCCTCCGGAACGGCGGAAAGCCTGGCTGCGACCAGATCCAGGGCCTCGTCCCAGCCGGCCTTGCGAAAACGCCCGTGCTCGCGAATGAGCGGGGTTTTAAGACGATACGCGCTGTAAACATGATTGGGCGCGGCCGCGCCCTTGGGACACAGACGTCCGCCACCTTTCGGATCTCCGGGCAAACCGGCTACACCGACTAAAATACCATCCTTGAGTTTGGCCTTCATGCCGCACAGGGCGCCGCAGGTGTAGCAGTGGGTGGGAACCTCCTTTTCCGGCAGCTCCGGCCTGGCACCCTGCCGGAGCAGAGGCGCGGCAAAGGGAAACCCGGACTGGCGCAGGGTGTCGCCCATCCTGCGGCAACGCTCTCCAGCGGTTTCGGGGCTGACCAGGGCCGATCCCTCCAACACGTTACGACAGCATTCCAAAAAGGCCCGGCACATGCGGCCCATCTCACGGTACCAGGGGCTCTGGGCGCAAGCCGTCAGCTGATCGCAGAACAAGAGCCCCCAGCTCATGATGGTTTCAGCGAAAAAGGCCTCGTACATGTCAAGACGGCCCTGTTCCAACAAAGTCGCGCAAACTTCGAACTCGACGGCCACATGATCTTCCAGATCGCGAAAGTCGGGATCGACATGCAGGTCCAGGGAGCGCAGCAGCTCGCGCAGATCGAACACCGCCTGTTGTTGGACCACCGGGGTCTTGGTACGATGCACGGATTCATAGGGAAAAACGGGATTGGCTCCGGCGTTCAGAAAAAGGTCCGCATATTCGTAACGGAGCTCCGTATGCAGCTTTTCCAGCGCCATACCCTGGACGAAGGCTGCAAAGCGCCCGGCCATTTCCCGCAAGGCCGGGATACCCCCCAGTTCGTAGGTCCATTTCAAACGATCCAAGAAAATTGGCGAGCCAATGCAGGACACAATATCCAGGGATGGCTCGTCCCGAAAAATTGTCGAAAAGAAACGGTAAATGCCAGCTTGGTCGATTTGCAAGTTTCTATCCATGAAATCCTCCCTTGAATATTGGAAGCCAACTTACCCACCGAAGCACGAAAGTGGTTGCACTATCACCTGCAAGACCGAGATCCGACACAGGGCTTTCTTTCCATACTTGAACCCTTGGACCTCAAATCCTGAGCTGGATAGAATCCGCCGGATCAACCTGCAGCAACTTTCATGGCCGGAATGGTCACAACGAAAAATAAAAAAATACAAAGGGATACAAGACAATAGGGAAAGCTGGAAGTGATACTGACAAACGATGTTATCATGAGCTATGAGCTATGAACCATGGGCCTTTTTTCATATAAACCACAAAGACACGGAGAACACAATGATTTCATTTGAAAGTCTCTCTCTGTGCCCTCTGTGTCTCTTTGGTTCAAATGAAATCTGACAATGTCAAGCTATGATGCTCACTCGGGGGATCTTCGCCAATCCATCGAGCCAGGGGCTGCTGCGTTTTCCAAGGAATCTTATGAGGCCGGCCATTAGTCCCTTGTCATGTTCGTTTTCTTAAGTTCGAATTTCGGTTTTATTCAATGATCATAATAGAGACGGTCCTGGCACGAGGACTTGCACCTCGTAATTTCTGTGCCATGCCGGGCACACACCAAAAAGCTCAGCAGCGGTGCCAAGGGACTCTGGGCGAAAGGGAACTACGTGGTTTCGCCGTCTACTGGAACGACATGTTTAGCCAGGGAAGGACTGGAAAGAGTCAGGATGCCTTCCTGGCAGGTTGGGTTCTGTCACCAATTCCCAACAAAAGACCTTTGACAGAAATGTCCTCGTCCAGTTCCTCCCAATGGAGGCCGATACCTCTCACCGCTGATGAAGAACATCCTTGCTTTTGAGCCCTATTTGAACCAGATTTTCGGCAACCCCGTAAAGCAGGAACCGATGCCACGTAGTATCCTTCCCGGTCACGTTCTATGATTACGCTGAACTGTTTTTCCTGCCGCGGCTCCTCTCTTTGTTTCCTCATCGAACCGCCGGGCCCGACGTTCGGCAATGTCGCCTCGCCCGAAATATTTAAACTTTTTCTTCCCTTCCTCATAGAAGGTGCAAAACCATCGGCCGTCTTTGTGTTGGTGCACGCTCATGGTCTATTACCTGCACACGTTACATGCCATGACTGGATCCTACCCTTGTTCGAAAACTTCCGCCATACGACACCTGCGGATCTATCTGTTTGCCGGTCTGGCTGGTTGCTTCAGATTCCACACTTTTCTTTTTATTTTGACAACCTTCCATATTCCATAACTCCAGGAGGCAAGTGCAATAAACGAAAACAATACCGGCTGAGGAGGTGAATTATGGAAATATCTCATCCATTCAAGTAAGCTCATTACCGTTACTATTCCCAAAAGGATGGCAATCTCAGTAACCTTGTGGAAGATCTTATCAATCTCTTCCTGAATTGACTGCCCAGGCAATCGAAGCGGGGAGGCTTTGAGCGGGGGAACGTTTTTCGACTTTCTTTCTTCTAAGACTGAGCATTCTCTTTCCTCATCTGATGATTTCAGCTCCTTTGGTGCACTCAGGTTATCGCCAACTCTGGAATATTCTTGAGGCATTTTGAAATTTCAGATGGAAGGAGAACGCTTATTTCTGCAATTTCGACATGAAACTCGGCCGGACGAAAATAATAATTTTAATTATTTTAATATCTTAATGAATTTTAATCAGATCGTTTCTACTTGCACTCGGATAAATACCTGAAATAGTCTTCCCGAGTAAGATTTGCTGTCCTCATATTTGAAAGGATAATATCGGGGTCAATTTCATTGTATGTGGGAATCACTACTGGACGTAAACAACCTTCCTTGACGTAGCACCTATGATCGCCTCTTTGCCTTTCAAATACGAAGCCAGCCCCTCAGGAAGATGCATTCCAACGTTTTCCAGTGAACTGGCGTTATCCGTGGTGACAATTTCTGCCCTCATCAAACTTTGAGAGGAGGTAGAGCGGAATGCTAATGCTTTCAGGAGCAGGGCCGGTTTCGGTTCCTACATCTTGCGTTACAGCCTCAAACCCGCACTCTTTCAACACCTGCTCAAGGGTGCCACGATCGATACAGGATTCAAAAAAGAGATGAAGGGCCTCAGCAAGATTGCGCTTGGCTTCATCTTCGGTCGCTCCCTGGGAGATGATATCCAGAGCAGGACATGAGGCGACAACCCATTTTTCCTTTTTCTTGAGCTGCAGGGGGAGCTCAAGGGTCATTTTGATTCTTGATCCCATTTCGACGCTCCATTATGTCCGTTGTGGCGGATAATTTTGCTCTCCAATTTTTGATTTTGCTCTTTTCATTTAATACTCGGTTTCGCATTGTAAATAAATGGGAAATGAACCGGAAGCTAGTAGTCAAAAACAAAAGCCCAACCTCTTTCAAGATTGGGCTAACTTATTGATTTCGTTTGGTCGGGACGACTGGATTCGAACCAGCGCCCTCTGCGTCCCGAACGCAGCGCTCTACCAGGCTGAGCCACGTCCCGACCGAATAGACGGATTTCTTAGCAAATAATGTTTTGTCTGTCCACTCTTTTTAAAAATTTATCGACAATTCTCATTTTGGGTAATTCTCATGATCCTGTCATTGCCGACATTCCCCTCAATCCCCTTTCAAAGAGGGACTTTGCCACGGCAATCCCCCTTTTGAGGAAGCAGGGGGGAGACGTGTTCACTTTCCAAAATGAGAAATGCTGGTGATTTGAGCGAGATATTGATTTACTGGGAAAGAAGAGAAACAATAGATATGCTGAAAAGACTATATTGCCCATTGAAAGGAACTGAAATGGTTTCAGAGGAATCTGCCCCCACACAGGAAATCAACATCTCCTCTCATGAGGATTCGCCTGAAACAGCGAAGGAGGCTCCCCATCCCTTGGCCCTGAAGACGACGGTCTTTCCTCATCTGCCAGGGGTTTATCTGTTCAAGGATACGGATGGGACCGTACTCTACGTAGGCAAGGCCAGGGACCTCAGAAAGCGCGTGGTCAGCTACTTTCGACAGGCGGGTTCAACGAGCGCCAAGACACGGGTACTGGTCTCGAAGGCCTCAGACCTGGAATACGTGATCACTTCCACGGAAAAGGAAGCGCTTCTCCTGGAATCGAGCCTCATCAAGAAACACCGCCCCCGATACAACGTGATCCTTCGCGACGATAAGAATTACCCCGCCCTGCGCATCGATCTTCGCAACCCTTTCCCCCGCATTGAAGTCGTCCGGCGTCTTCAACGGGACGGAGCCCTTTACTTCGGCCCCTACCCGTCATCCTATGCCGTCCGGGAGACGCTCAAACTGCTCAACCGGATGTTTCCCCTCCGTCAGTGCAAGGGCAAGCATCTCGTTCCACGGGAGAGACCGTGTCTGAATCACGCCATGGGGCGTTGCCTGGGGGCATGCGCCGGAAAAATCTCCCAGGAAGATTACCGGAGAATGGTCGATGAAGTCGTTCTTTTCCTGCAAGGGAAAACAGATGTGCTGCAGCAAAAGCTTCGGGAGCGGATGGAACAGGCCGCGGAAGCGCTGCAGTTCGAACAGGCCGCCTTTTACCGGGACCGTCTCCAATCCATTCATTCCATGCTCGAAAAACAAAACGTCGTTTCCGACCGGTTCATGAATCAGGACGTCATTGGAATCTACCAGGAAACAGATGGAACGGAACTGGCGGTGCTCTTCGTCCGCCAAGGAGTCATTGTCGGTCAGAAAAACTTCGACATCAAGGAACCCCAGGGAGAACCGGAAGAAATTCTCACGGCTTTCATCCAGCAGTATTATGCGGAAGGACGCTACATCCCCGACGAAATTCTGATTCCCGCCTCCATCGAAGCCGAAGAAGTGCTTGGCGAATGGCTGAGCGAACTCAGGGGAAAGCGTGTCCGCATCTGGCCGGTCAAGCGCGGAGATCGCAGGCAACTTCTGGACCTGGCAGAAAAGAATGCCCGGGAGCGATTCATCAGTCACCGGCGCATGCAGCAGCGGAATGCAGGCCTGCTGGAAAGCATGCAGCGCGTTCTCAAAACTCCCCGTATTCCTTTCCGCATGGCCTGTGTAGATATCTCCAATATTCAAGGGCGCCATGCGGTAGGGGCTATCGTCGTGTTCGACCATGGTCAACCCGACAAGAGCTCCTACAGGAGTTACCGCGTTGAAGGAAAGAACGAACCCGATGATCCGGCCATGATGGCTGAAGTGGTAGAACGGCTCTTCCGTGAAGAACCCGACCTTACGGCAAGCCTGGATCTCCTGGTTCTGGACGGGGGCAAAGGACAGTTGAACCGCATCCACCGCCTCATGCAAGATCTTGGCATGCTTGAACAGCTTCCCCTCATTTCCATCGCCAAGGAAAGAGAAGCGGACCGGGGTGAAAAAGGCCGGGGGTTTTACGAAAAGATCTATATTCCTGGGCGCAAAAACCCGCGCATCCTGTCCAGTTTTCCAGAGATTCTCCACCTGCTGCAGCGGTTGAGAGACGAATCGCACCGCTTTGCCATCTCCAACTATCAGCAGATTCATCGCCATGAACTGCTGACATCCGCCCTGGACGCCATTCCAGGAGTGGGTTCCAAACGACGGCAACTCCTGCTGCAGCAATTCGGAAGTGTGGAAAATCTTCAAAACGTGACCAGGGAGGATCTCAAAAAGATTCCGGGAATTTCCGAGGCAATAGCCGAAAAGATCCAAGAGGTTTTGGGGAATCAACTGCCTGATGGCGCATCGTGAAAAATAAAAACAAACTTCTACTCGCCATCACCGGGATCTCCTTCAGGCGATTCCTCCAGTGGCACCCGCTTCAGCAGGCGAGTGGCCAAGGTTCGGAGTTCGGGGTCGGGAAGGGACTTGGCGAGCTTTTTTTCCTCGGGTGTCAGAGTACGCGAGGGCGCTTTCTTCCTGGAAAAGGGCCGTACCCGTTTGGACTTCACTCTCTCCAACTTATTATAATTTGGGTTGAGAACGGGATTTGCTTCCGGCAATTCTCCCACCTTGATGGTTATCTTTTCCACGAGAGGTTCAGGGAATTTTTTGTTGATCTTCTCGATCAAGTCTTCCTTGAGCAGTTCCAGATGATGTTTCCAGACGGAATCATAGGCCACGACTACCAAGACCTTGTTCTTAAGGGATTTGGGCTGTGAATAGCGGGCCACCTGTTCTCCCACAAGTTCGCCCCAATCCCCCAATGGATTTGCTGAAAAGACCGGATGTTTCCGGAGCACCTGCTGCAGTAGAATCCCAATGGTAAATTCTTGATCTCGCTTTTTCAACCGACCGTCCCTGAAGAATCCTTTTCACTCTCCAACGACCGTTCCAGGCGCCGCAGTACTGCCTGCATTTCTTTGAAATGCCGCTGCAGCGTCTCCAGGATGATCAGGGTATCACTGCTTTGGAAGGGTAAGCGTGAAAGGAACTGATCGTAAATCAAGGCGTCTACATTGGAGAGATAGAGATTTTCGAGCCGCTTCATGAGGCCGGAACCCAGGGCAAAAATGACACTCAGGACAATGGCTTGGGCGAAAGGGAGGAAACCTGTGAAGGCTGGTTTGAGAATATTTTGAATTTCCTTCTGACTCGTCAGGGCGGGCTGCAGCTGAATGTAAAACAGCCAAAGAGCCTGAATCAAAGCCAGGAGAGGTAAAAACCACAGGAGCCATTGGAAAGGAGACCACGCCCCCCAGAGGATCTGCCAATCCGCCTCCGCAATGCGCCGTTCTTTTTCCACCAGATCCTCGGAAGAGAACGCACCCTGGGAATCTGCCAGCATCAAACGCACACGACGGAACGGATGAAAGATGAGTTGAAAATGAACGGGTCTTATTTTTTGCAAAAGCAGTTCGGTGGGAAAGAGAAAAGCTCGATTGGAAGATGCGCTGTCCCACACAGGGACAAAAGTTCCCACCGGCTTCTTGATGTATCTCTCGAGCAGGTTCCTCAAGAAAATCTTTCCGCCATACTGCACGAGGAGCCAGACGAATCTTCCCCCAAGAAAGATCCAGCCCACCCAGGCAATATAGATGAGGAACTTTCCCAATGGATCCACACAGAACCATGAGAGCTGAAACCAGAATCCAAGGGATGTCAATTCTCCCAGTTCCAGGCTGGAAAGTGAACTGAAGTGTTCCGGAGAGGCGATGGTGTATGAACCGGCCACGGGATAGGCAAACACCATACAAAACAGGAAAAACAAAAACCACCGGAGCCTTTGGACGGCTTCATATCTTCTGAGCCCATATTCCATCGATTTCAGATAATTCCTTCCCGCAGTCTCTTCCCCCACAAAGGGTAGAGAGAAATAAACGCAACCGGATTCAAAGCTTCAAGTCATTCTCAAATACCAAAATCAAACACAATTTTCAAACATTGTCTCCATCGCCCCTTTTCCCATATCGCTTTATATGGCAAAAAAAAAGGGGGGAGCATGATGCTTCCCCCCACCGGCAGTGAACTGCTTATTTCTTCCAAATAGGATCCTCAGGACCGTATTTCTCGGGAAGAACCGCCTTCTCTGTCCAACCTTCGGGAAGCTTGGTTCCCGGTTTCTCACCCAGCTTTTCCTTTAACTTGGGAAGGCCCGGACGGGCGAACTCCATGTGCCCCTCTTTCAGGGTCCGGCCGTTGACGACGGCTTCCGAACGGAGCCGCATGCCAGCCGTCTTCTCCATCTTCCGGCCAAGCCACAGAATGCGGTCAACGTCGTAGCCATGCTCAATGCCCAGCTCGTCGATCTGGACCAGCAGGTCTTCCGTACAGATCAGACCGACGTAGCGGGGATCGGCATAGTAGTACTCACCGGTGCCCTTGATGGGGCAGTCATCGAGGAAGTTCGCCGGCTGGCCGCCGAGGCCGCCCAGCGTCGACTCGAAGCGGCAGATGCCCGCCTGAAGGGCTGCCAGGATGGATGCGGAGGCGACGCGCTTCGTCTCGTGCAGGTGGCAAAGGTGGGCCTCGGGATTGGGCATGGCATCAAGAACCATCGAAAAGTAACGGTACACCTGGGCTGCGTTGGCTGAACCGTCGTGGTCCGCGTGCTCGATGTCGTGGGCACCGATGTCGAACCAGCGCTTCGAAAACTCAACAGCATCCTCCAGCTTCGTGGCACCGCTGATGGGGCTGCCCCAGATAGTGCTCACAGTGCCGCACATCTTCATACCTGCGTCACGGGCTTTCTTGATACACCGCTCGGCTTCCTTCCAGTAGTTGGGAAGCGTCGTACCCGAATTGGCGAAATGATGCTCTTCGTCGGTGGAAACCATCATGAGGATGCGGTCGGGACCGTACCCCTTCTGCCTCATCTCGATGGCGCGGTCAACGGCGCTCTCACGAATGGTCACGCAAGTGAGCGTCACGTCCTTGTCGATGTCGATGCCCTTTCGGGCGGCGCGCTTCCTGAACTCGTCGCTGCGCATGGCCTGCATGACCTCTTCGGCGTCCACGAACTGAGGCGTCGTCGTGACGGCACCCAGGTTCGTCACTTCCAGTTCGCGGCAGCCGGCAAGAATCAGCTCCTGACCGTAGAAAATCTTCGCCTTCGTGGAAATGAACTTCTCGAGATGCTGAAAACCGTCACGGATCGTAATGTCACCGATAGTCACCTTCTTTGGCATCCTCGGGAAAATTTTCCAATAATCATACTCTGTCTTTATTGCCATGTTGCTCCTTTCTTTCTCCGCCGGCAAAGTTTCTCCAGGATAAGAAGCAGCAGCCTCTGAATGTGTCCTGCGCTGTCCATGAGGTGACTGGCTTCAATATGTCTCGTTGTCGTATTAAGGTCCCATTGAAAATCTTCCTAAAATAGATCCTTGTCGTTTCCCTCCTATTGAAGTCTGATAAACAAGAACCAATTGGACTGAAGAGGGATCCGTCAGTCCGCTCCACTACTGCCTTGCTGAACGCCCCGGACTTGAGCCAAGTACCGGTCTTCGTAATACGCAGCCGTTTCCCCATACATTTTCGTAGGAACAGCATCCTGCCGCGACAAGGTATGCGGTTGCCGGTTCCTGTCTCGGCAGGATGCCGTTCCTACAAAGAAATGGCCACATATTTACAGTTTTCGGTACTTAGAACCTATCCAGAACCTCCCTGTGGACTTTGCGACACCCCCCTTGTCCCCCCCCCCTCGAGGAGGGAATTAAAGGGGGGTGTCCGCTGCCGAGAAATGTTTTCGGATAGGCTCTTAGAAGCGCAGATTTCCGAAAGCGGGTTCGCCTATGGGCTTGAGCAGGCTGACCTCGAAAGCCATGGCCAACCAATCCCTCACTTCCCGAAACTTGAGCACCCGGTCGTTCAGGATGCGAGCCGCGCAGTAAAACGGATGCGCCTCGCCGTCATATTTGTCCATCATCTGCTGGCGAAAGGCCTGCTTCTCACCTGCGCTCATGGGATTGCCCGCGCTCACTCTTTTGCGTTCCTCGATGGAGAGAAGCACTTCAGCGGCCGACCGCCCACTCATGACCGAGGTCCTGGAACGCATGGTATGAAAAAGAAAATGAGGACGGTAAGCACGGCCGCACATGCCATAATTGGCAGCCCCATTGTCGGGGCCGATCACCAGTTGAATCCGCGGCACCTGGGCGCAGGATACGGCGCGCACCATGTCCGCCCCGTACTTTCCGATGCCCATGTGTTCGGATTCCGATCCCACCATGTAACCGGGTGAACTTTGCAGGAAAAGCAGAGGGATTTTTTCCTGGGAACAGCGCACGATCCATTCCGTGGCCTTTCGCGCCGCTTCGGCAAAAATGATTCCCAGCCCGTTGGATGCGATGATCCCAACGGGAATACCTTTTATGCAAATTTTACCCGTCACGATATTATCACCACGCCCCGGAGCATATTGCTTTTTGTACTCCACAAAGCGGCTGTCATCGGCGATCCCTTCCAGAAAAGCTCGAACATTTATTCCCTGATGAACCTTTGCCGGAAGGTTTTCGTAAATGGATTCCACGGGCACTCGAGGCGGCACTTCCGGGTACCGGTGTATAAAAAGCCTCTGAGGCGCTTCCAGGGAAAGAATATCCCGCACACGCTCGATGGCCTCGTCCTGGCTCCGGCAAAAATGATCCGCTCCACCGGAAATGGTCGTATGAACCCTTGCTCCACCGAGATCTTCCGCTGAAATGACTTCGCCGGTTGCAGCCTTGACAAGCGGCGGGCCCCCCAGGAAGGAGTAGGACATCTTATCGATCATCACAGACTGGCAGGCCATGAAAACGATATACGCCCCGCCGGCGGTGTTTCCCCCCGTGCTCAGAGTGATCTGCTTCAACCCCATGGCCGACATACGGGCCATGTTATAAAACATGGAACCGAAATGCTGATCGTCCGGAAAGACATCCGCCTGCATGGGAAGATAGGCCCCTCCCGAATCGGCAATGTAGACGCAATTGAGCCCGCATCTTTCTGCAATGGCCTGGGCTCGCATGTGTTTTTTGAGAGTAATGGGAAAATAGGTGCCGGCTTTCACCCGGCTGTCATTGGCAACGATCATGGTCCAGTTGCCGTGGATTTTTCCAATGCCCGTCACGATGCCCCCGCAGGGAACATCCTCCACATCGGGGTAAAACATTCCGAAGCCGGCCAGACGGCTCAGTTCGAAAAATTCCGTGTCGGGGTCCGTCAGCTTCTTGATGAGGTCCCGAGCTGTCTGTTTGCCCTGTTTTGCCAGGCGTTGAACGGCCCGGTCTCCACCCGGCCACATGGCCTCGTGAGCACGTGCGTCCAGTTGAAGCTCTTCATTTTCCCAAAAAGCCAGGTTTTCTTTCTTTATTTCCGTTAAGTCCGCCATCTTGCATCCTCATTTTCGGGCGATGAATGTCAAGCACCGGAATTCCTGCCTTGCCGCCCCTGGCTCGGGGCTCCATCCCACGGCCCTTCATCCCGGCACTGTGCTCTATCTGCCTTTGTAAATGGGCTTGCGTTTCTCACGAAAAGCGGTCAACCCTTCCAACCGGTCTTCCGTTGGAATGGTGACCCAGTAAGCATTGGATTCAATGGCAAGTCCCGTATGGAGGTCGCTTTCCAGACCATAGTTGATGGCATACTTGGCTTGCTGGATGGCTATGGGGCCGGTCTCACAGATCATGGCCGCCATGGCGAGGCATTCGTCAAGGAGGGCTTCCGGGGAACAAATCTTGTTCACCAAACCGATCTGGAGTGCTTCCTCTGCCCCCACACGACGGCCGGTAAAAATCAGTTCCTTTGCTTTTCCCCGGCCTACGAGGCGAGGCAGTCGCTGAGTCCCTCCCGCACCTGGAATGATGGCGAGTCGGGTTTCCGTGAGGCCCATGGTCGCATTGAGGGAGGCCAGACGCATGTCGCAGGCCAGAGCCAGTTCGGTCCCCCCTCCCAGGGCAATGCCGTTGACGGCCGCAATGACCGGTTTATTCAAGAATTCAATGAAAGTAAAAAGATTGCGAATCGTAAAAATGAATTCTTTTACCTGCTGTTCACTGAGGGTAGCTCTTTCTTTCAGATCAGCCCCTGCGCAAAAGGCTTTTTCCCCGGCCCCCGTGATGATCACAACCCGTACTTCAGGGTCGAAATGTAATGCCTCCACACGTTCTTTGAGGGATCGAAGCATCCCGAAGCTCAGGGAATTCATCACCTCGGGGCGATTGAGAGTGAGCACGGCCACCTGATCTTTTCGTTCTTCAAGGACCAGTTGTTGTTCCATAACTCCTCCGATGAGTATGAGATCGGTGGTGAAGGTTACAGTGGACAGGAAGAAGCTTCGCTGTGGCTCAATCGTCCGTTCTCCTGGACCGGCCGTGACGCGGATGCATACTCCTTTTCACGTGCATCTGCCTGCCCACTGTCTATCATTCGAATTTATCGCTGGGATTTTCGGGCGAATTCTTCGCGGGTCAATTCACGGGCAATGATCATGCGCCGTATTTCACTCGTACCGGCGCCGATTTCATACAGTTTGGCGTCACGCCACAGTTTTTGAACGGGGAATTCCAGGCAATACCCATAGCCGCCATGGATCTGGATCGCCTGATCGCACACCCAGGTCGCCGTCTCTGCGGCAAAGAGAATGGCGGAAGCCGCAAACCGGGTCAGTTCGGTGCCCTTCCCACCCCGGGGGGCCGTTTGAGCCGCTTCCGCCGCCCGATAGACCAGAAGGCGGGCAGCTTCCGTACGGGAGTACATATCGGCAAGCTTTTGCTGGATCATCTGGAAGTTTGCAATGGGCTGCCCGAACTGCTCGCGGTCCACGGCATAGCGGACGGAATAGTCCAGGGCCTGCTGCGCCATTCCCACGGACCCACCCGCCAAAACGATGCGTTCGATATCGAGCCCGCTGGTTACCACATTGACTCCCATGTTTTCCTGGCCCACAAGGTTTTCTGCGGGAACTTCACAATCTTCAAAAACCAGTTCCGCGGTGGGAGACCCGCGCATGCCGCACTTTTTGAGCTTCCTGGAGACGGAAAAACCGGGAAAAGTTTTCTCCACGATGAATGCGCTGATCCCCTTGGCGCCCTTCTCGGGATCGGTTTTGGCATAGACCAGCAGAGTGTCGGCAATGGTTCCGTTGGTGATGAAAATCTTGCTGCCGTTCAATATATACTTGTCGCCTTTTTTGACGGCACGGGTCCTGAGCCCCATGGCATCCGATCCCGCATTGGGTTCGGTGAGTCCCAAAGCGCCCACTTTTTCGCCCGCAACGAGGGGGGGCAGGTATTTTTCCTTCAATGCATCGTTGGCGTTCTTGTAAATATTGTTGGCACAGAGGTTGGAATGAGCTCCGTAGGACATGGCCAACGCGGGACAAATGCGGCTCATCTCTTCTATGGCCAGGGTCTGCATGAGCACATCGCCACCCAGCCCCCCGTATTTTTCATCGATGGTAATTCCCAGGATGCCGATTTCAGCGCATTTTTTGAAAAAGTCAGGCGGGAACCAGTCTTCATCGTCAATCTTTTCCTGCAGGGGCCCCAGCTCGTTCACAGCCCACTTGTATACCGTTTCCTTGATCATGCGTTGTTCATCAGTCAGCTGAAAATCCATCCGAATCCTCCCTTTAGCGTTGGACCTCTCAAAAGCGCATTTTCTGCCCATAGACGCGCGTTTTCTGGAAAGTGTTATCACTCCAGCCCAAAAAGATAGTTTTGTTAATATCAAATTTTGTGAAGAAATCAAAAACTAAAATGAGCAGATTTGAAAAGCCGGTCACAAAATAGTCATTGAAAACGTTCGCCCGACAGAACAGAAAGCGCATCAACAAAAGGTTGGAGAGGTTGTGGGAATGCAGAAACACTATGGCATCCATTCCCATGTTTGGAGCACGGGAACAAAGATCGATTCGGCTTTTCGGGAAATGTCCGTGTATGACAAATCTTGGATGCCGAGTCAAATAGGGCTTGAATAGTGGGTAAAAACAAAGTATTCATTTTTCATACTTCTAAAAAAGATTGGATTGTAAGTCTCTTCAAAAAACATTTGTTAAAGCCGTGGGCGAGCCCGTTTCCATGTACGCCCAAAGTTTTTTCTATATCGCTGAAATTGAAGGAAATGAGGCGTCTGAAAATATGGATCGATCGGTTGGAATTTCATTGAATTTTGCATCCGACTCCCATGGCCCGGAAAGTCGCAACGAAGCACGAAAACGAGTGAATGGCTGAATCGGGCAGCCCATTCGCTAATTCCTTGATTTCCCAGATAAAAGACAACAAGCCTGTTGAATGGGGCTTTTTGCCAGCCACACAATTTTTTTACTTCCATCCGGATCGACAGATGAAATCAGGCATTTTCCTAATCCCTATCAGTTCAAGAGGCAAAAATCAGGCACGGCTTTCATTGGAATCTCCGCCCGACATCAGGCTCGAATAGGTCGGTTTTGCCAGCTATCCTTTTTTGCGCACCAATACGCTTTACATGGCCTGCATTTTGTGCAAAGGACTGACAAACATTGTCCGGAAAAAGTTGGGAAGACCATGGTCCTGGATTGTTGGGAGGAAAATCGAAAGGGGTATGAGGTGAACAGGAAAGAGGAGATTGAATGATGTTGAGGTTCTCGAAAGTTTGGTTGGTATTGCTGGGAATGGGGCTTTTTTTTCTTGCAGGCGCTGGATGCGTTATGGCCGGCGCTGCTCCCGCCTCGATACCGGACGAGATTCCGGTCAACGTTATCGACGATAAGCCGGTCCTGGTGCCCGACGAGATCGTGGTGAAGTTCAAGGAGGGTGTGGAAGAGACGACCAAGACGACTATCATTAAGACTTTCGGGCTCAAGAAACTGCGCGAGAGCCGTAAGCCTGGAAAATTTACGGTCTTTCGTCATGCCAATCCCAAAGCTGTGCTCGCAAAACTCAGGAAAAAGGGCGCCGTGGAATTCGCCGAACAGAATGCCTACGCGTATGCGTTCGGAGTCCCCAACGACACCTATTACAAGTACCAGTGGCACATGAAGCGCATTGGCATGGAGGATGCCTGGGATCTTTCCACCGGAGAGGGCGCCATCGTAGCGGTGGTGGATACCGGGGTAAGGCAGAACCTGACAGACCTCGACCAGACCAAATTCACTGCCGGTTATGATTTCGTGAACAACGACACAGATCCCACGGATGATAACGGACATGGCTCCCACGTGACGGGCACCATCGCGCAATCCACCAACAATACAAAAGGGGTATGCGGCATAGCCTACAACGCGACCATCATGCCGGTCAAAGTCCTCAATGCATACGGTTCGGGGACCTATACGCAGATTGTCGACGGCATCAATTGGGCGGTGGAACATGGGGCCAACATCATCAATCTCAGTCTGGGCGGTTCCTCGCCTTCAACCTTACTGGAACAGGCCATCAATAACGCCTGGCAAAAAGGCGTGTTGGTCGTCTGTGCGGCAGGGAATTCGAGCACGAGCGCACCTAGTTATCCCGCCGCCTACGAGAATGCCGTTTCCGTGGTCGCCACTGCGGGAAACGACACGCTTGCGTCCTACTCCAATTACGGCAGCACCGTTGACATCGCCGCGCCCGGCGGAGACTATGGCGATTACAATGGAGACGGTTATAGCGACAGAATTCTTCAGAACACATTTTCCGGAACCAGTACCGGCTATTATTTCTATTCCGGCACATCCATGGCCAGCCCTCATGTAGCGGGAGTGGCCGCTCTCATCAAGGCAAAGAAGCCAAGTCTCACAAATGCTGAAATACGGGATATTCTTTACAATACAGCAGATGATCTAGGAAGTTCCGGCAAAGATACCACCTTCGGCTACGGGATGGTGAATGCACTGGCGGCGCTGCGTTATGTAGAAACCCTGGAACCGGACAGCCAGTCACCTAAAGCTGATTTTTCCTATGAACTCAAGACCTATCCCAATGTCGCTTTTACGGACAAGTCCACGGGAAGCGTCACATCCTGGTCCTGGGAATTCGGCGACGGCGAAACCTCCATTGAACAAAGTCCCGAGCACACATATGCCGCAAGCGGTAAATATAACGTGACCCTCACCGTGACCGACGACTCCTCCGGATTGCAAAATGCAGTGACAAAAGAAGTGACTGTAACCCAGAACCCGACGGCCGATTTCACCTTCACCGCAACCGACCTTACGGTCACTTTTACCGACGGTTCCTCCGACAGCGACGGCAGCATTGCGTCCCGGTCATGGAACTTTGGCGACGGCGCATCCTCCACTGCGCAAAATCCAAGCCACACTTATACCGCCGCGGGCACATACAACGTGACCCTGACCGTCACGGACAATCTTGGCGCAACAGCCTCCACATCTAAATCCGTGACCGTCTCCGCTCCCGTGAACCAGAACCCGACGGCCGATTTCACCTTCACCGCAACCGACCTTACGGTCACTTTTACCGACGGTTCCTCCGACAGCGACGGCAGCATTGCGTCCCGGTCATGGAACTTTGGCGACGGCGCATCCTCCACTGCGCAAAATCCAAGCCACACTTATACCGCCGCGGGCACATACAACGTGACCCTGACCGTCACGGACAATCTTGGCGCAACAGCCTCCACATCTAAATCCGTGACCGTCTCCGCTCCCGTGAACCAGAACCCGACGGCCGATTTCACCTTCAAAGCGACTGACCTTAAGGTCGATTTTACCGACGGTTCCTCCGACAGCGACGGCAGCATCGCGTCCCGGTCATGGAACTTTGGCGACGGCGCATCCTCCACTGCGCAAAATCCAAGCCACACTTATACCGCCGCGGGCACATACAACGTGACCCTGACCGTCACGGACAATCTTGGCGCAACAGCCTCCACCTCTAAATCCGTGACCGTCTCCGCTCCCGCCGCCGCTACCTCCATGTACGTTTCAGCCATATCCATGACCATTTTGAGGCCTTCTTACAGTTACTACTACGCCAGAAGCACCATCACCGTTAAGGATACCAGTGGAAATCCGGTCAGTGGCGCCACTGTTTCGATTTCTTGGAGTGGCGTGGTTTCCGGCACCGCCAGCGGGAAGACCAATTCCAGCGGTCAGATTACATTCGCCTCTCCTTCAAGCAGATCGCGAGGTCCGTTCACTATCAAGGTTAACAGCGTTACCCATAGTTCGCTCACATACGACGCGAGCAATTCGAATAACGTTTCAACCGCAACCAAATCTTATTGATCTTCAGATGAGTTTCTGAAAACAGGGTCCGAAGGCATGGCCTTCGGACCCTGCTCATGTCGTTCCAACACCGCCCACAGAGTCCTTTCCGATCCGATCCCGGCGAATCAAGCAACCTATAGTTACTGAAAATTGTATACTCCGCGCGGATGAGATCCTGACTTCTTGATGATCTTGTAGGAGGGGCTTCCAGCCGCGACAGGAACCGGCAACCGCACACTTTGTCGCGGCAGGATGCCGCTCCCACAAAAACGCACGGGTAAACGGGTGCGTAATTACGAAAACCAGTACTAAGAACCTATCCGGAACCCCCCCTGTGGACTTTGCGACACCCCCCCTTCAATTCCCCCCTCGAAGGGGGGGGCCAAGGGGGGTGTCCGCTGCCGAAGTAGATTTTCGGATAGACTCTAAGTCTATAATTTCATTAACAATCGATATCTTTAAAAAAAACAAAAGGTTTTAAATTTTTATCTTGACACCGGATGTGAATGACTGTATTCAGGTTTTAAAAGATTGGTAGTCTAGTGAGCACTTTTGATTTTCCCCTTTGTTGGCCGCAAGTTAAGTTTAAGCGATTAAAGGGTTGCGGTATTCATTAAAATGGAAAATATCACAATATTTTGATCGGTTCAAGATAGCTATAGATTGCCATTGGTTGCTTTGTTCATTTCACTTTATACTCTGCACAGATAAAATTAAAATTATTGATCATTGTGTAGGAGCGGTTGGAAATCGTTCTTAGGGAAGTCCGAGGTATCAGCCGTTCATAGTATGCCTTTCGCAAGATTATAGTTTTTCTCCTTAACAGTTTTTCTCCTTAGATGAGTAAGTGGCCGTATAATTGCGAAGACCAGCATTAAGCATATTACGCTATCGCTTTCATTAATGGTTGTCAAGCGAGCCAAGGTCGCGATGAAAACAGTCGGGATTGGAGGGTTCGTTCATAGAATTTAAACCCGGCTGTTCGGTCTAGAAGCTGGCTTGTATCTCGTAAACCCTTGACAGAGGAGGAAGAAAAAAGAGGGAAAGAGAGGAGCATACATGTCTTTTTGCCAAGCAACTTAACAGGGTGAAAATGAGAAGAGGAGGAAAAAAATGAAAAGAAAAAGTATTTTGATTTTTGCGATGTTTTTTGCTGTAGCTTTTATGGCCGGAGCAGCATTCGCTGCCGATGAAGGCGCATCATACGACAAATACATCAGACCCGTTCCTGCGGGCGAGGGCTGGGTCCAGATTATGTCACAAAAGGTGAAAGTACCCCGTACGACCGATCTGGCCGTAGGTGTCTCCTTGGCGACGACCTTTGGCGAGTTTGAGCGCCATGGCGGTCCCGGAGGCTGGGACGCTAACAGCTGGCCACAGCCGACCCTCAAGATTAAAGTGGTTGTAGATCCAAAATGCCATTGGGGTAGTTGGGGCTGGTACCACGACGACGACAACACGGGTATTCCCAGCTATGTTAACTTTGAGCGCTTGGAATATGGCCTTGTAATCAACTCTACGCCTCTGGCAATTCAAACTGAATGTTCAGAAGACATGGATGGATGCAACGTGACCGGTTATACGGACGGCAGCGAAGTCCTCACCGCAGAGGGTGCTCATATTGAAGAATGGGCGCCGGCTCTGGGTCGTACTTTTAATTTCATCCTCAAGGATGTAAGTTACAACAAATGGAACCGTGGCGAGCATAAGATTGCCGTCTATGCGAAATTTGATGTTGGATATGGTCATGGTTGGGGCGATGCCGTTGGGGTAGAAACTTCTGATGATGCAGGAGCTTCCATGCCATGCAAGTATTTCGCACTTATTGACAAAGGCGTCATGACTTTTACGCCCGTCAACCTGCCTTATCGTGGCAAGGGGCCCGTTTACCTCGGCTTCTAGTATCACAGCCTGATGGTTTTTGATTCTTGGAATCTGTCTAAATTCCATAATTGAAGCCAGTTACATCAAGCGCGTCGGGTGCTTCCTTCACCCGGCGCGCTTTCTTTTTTAGCAGTTGGCGGCCCTTTATCTTTCAAGACGGATGCCGACCCGTCTCACAGATGAAGGGAAGCGGCCACTCATCGCAATGGAGTCCCACCTCCATGCGCTCTTTCACGGCCCGGTCCAGCATGGCGGGCAATCCGCCTTTTTCTTCGGGGGAAAACCCGAAGGCCTCCCGCCAGATGTCCTCCCCTTCCATGCAGAGATAAAGGCATAGCTCCGGGTCTACCCTCCGGATGCGCTCCACCATAAAGGAGTAGAGTTCCACACGAATGTCGCGGAAATAGCGCATCTTGTCGTCCAACCCCCGGATGAACTCCCCGTAAGGAATGCGGCTCCGGGGATGCCTATGCTGGATGATGGGCTTCAATTCCGGCATGAACCGAAACGCTCCCAGGCTCATATAGACAATACGGGCCGGATCGACGGCATCGAAAAGGCGGTCCAAAGTCTCCCCATACCCTTTGCGCCAGTTTTCGTGATCGATCATGGGGTCAAAATGAAAGGCCAGCCAATATCCACGCTCCTCACAATAGCGGGCCGCGGCGAGTCGGTCGCGGATCGTCGCCGCCCTGAGTTCCTCACGGCGCTGGATTTCATTTGCATTGAGAGACCAACCGACGATGGTATGCCCCCCGTGTTCCAGGTCGTCGAGATTTCCCACGGAATACGTTTTCGTCTTGAGTTCCAGAACCGCATTGGGTTGACGAGCGAAGAGCGGCACCAATTGCCGGGAAAATCCCGTCCAGGGATCCAGGAGCAGTGAATCGGTGAATTCGCCGGTCCCCACCCGGTAGAGTGTTCGAGGGTGAGTCCGCAACTCTTCTTCGAGCTCCCGGAACATATCGGGGGTATTCCCGAAGAGCCGCAGATTGGGCTGGTTGAGATAAGCCTGTAGGAAGCAGTACGTGCAATCGAGAGAGCATTGGACTCCAAAGTGGAGGATGCGATAGCCGCAACAGCAGTAATGACGGGTACCGGGGCAGGATTTTATGAAACGGCCGCGGAACGCAACCACTTCAAGAACTTCGGGGTCTGCGTCCCGCCTCTCGGAAATGCGTTCCACGATTTCAAACTCGGCGGAGGGAAGGCGCTCCCGCAGGTTCTTGACCAGGGGGCTGCCGGCCACTTCGGCTTCAATCAATATCTTTTTCGGTGCATGTACGTACATAAATGTTCTGAAAAACTTTCTTTGGGGGGAAATCAACGCATCTTGAGCCGCGATGCATTCAGCGGCTCCTTCATTCCACGAGCGTGTCTGGAAACATCAAAGATTCCAGTGCGGGGGAAAGAGCAAGATCCCTTGCCTTCTCCACCGCTTCCTGCAGTTCCTTCGGGCGGGAAAAGGCGAGTTGGAGCTGCCATCGTTCGCCTTCGAAAGTGGGGGGGTGAATCAGCCGCATGGCCTTAGGAAGAGACAGCCCCTGCAACTGCCGTTCAAAATGTTCTTCACGCGCCTGAAGCCTGGGGAAACGCAGCCGGGTGAGCAAATCCCGCAAAACCTGGGTTTTCCGGCGATGGTTCTGGTTGGGGTCCGCAATGATGCTTTGCACCGGGGGATCATGAAGGACATCGGCCCTTTTCCGCCCCTGGCGCAGAGCGACCTCCGTGATGCGTTCGAGGATCTCCATCTGAACACTGGCGCTGCATCTCAATTCCTTGAAAAGAAGCAGCATTTCCAGTCTCACATCCTCTTCCCAATGCATCAGTTCCAGCGCCGTCCGGTCAAAAATCTCTTCGCAAGCTACCGCCTCGAGCAGTTCGTCTCCCGCTTCGGCCAGCCGGCACCATTCCTCCAGTGCCTCGGGTTTGGCGGCCACCTGAAGCAAAGGAAAATACTCCCGCACGACCTGTTCCGGCGGGAGCAATTTTCTCAATTTTGAGATGATCTGAGCCTTTTCGGCAACATTGGGCGGAGCTCCCAGAAGCTTACCTTCCAGACGCATCAGCAAAAGATCCCTCGCATCCGTTTCCTCGGGGAAAACCATGCATTCGATGCTCTCAAAACCGTTTCGCCCGGCCCATTGGAATCTTTTGAATCCATCCACGACGACATATCGCTTCGGCCCTTTATGCAAAACCCGGGGAGGATCGAGAAAACCGAATTTTTCCAGAAAGGATTCAAGCCTTGCAAAGGGCTTGAAGCTCCGAATCGCATAAGTCCGATCTTCCCAATCCACTTCATCAAGAGGAACTGCAGCTAAAAATCCCTTCATATCAACTCTCGAGACCGTGGCCTGATAAACGTTCCAGGGCTTCCAGATAGCGTGACCGGGTGTTGGCCACCACATCGGCGGGCAGTTCCGGCGGGGGGTCGGAGACCTTCCAACCCGACTGCACCAGGTAATCCCGAAGATACTGCTTGTCGAAACTCTCAGGGCTGCACCCGACCTTATACCGGTCGGCAGGCCAGAAGCGACTGGAATCGGGTGTCAGGACCTCATCGATGAGCATCAGACGACCTTCGATCAGGCCGAATTCAAGCTTGGTATCCGCCAGGATGATTCCCCGACTCAGAGCGTACTCGGCAGCTTTCGTATAAATCTTCAAACTGATATCCCTGACGCGGGCTGCCATTTCCTCTCCTATGGATTTGGACATTTGCAGAAAGGAAACGTTTTCATCGTGTCCGCCCTTTTCCGCCTTGGTGGAAGGGGTAAAAATGGGTTCCGGAATCCTCTGAGCTTCCTGCATGTTTGGAGGAAGCGGAATGCCGCAGACCTGACCGGTTTTCTGGTAATCCTTCCAGCCAGATCCCACCAAATAGCCACGGACGATGCATTCAAAAGGCAGGACCCTGGCCTTTTTGACCCACATGCTGCGCCCCGCCAGTTGGGCGGCATAAGGTTGGCAGGGAGCTGGAAAATCAGCAACGTTGATGCTGATCAGGTGCTGTTCCACCATGTTGCTGAAAAACCGGAGCCAAAAATTTGAAAGCTGTGTGAGTATCTTCCCCTTATCGGGAATAGGGGTGGGCATCACGACATCGAAAGCCGAAATACGGTCCGTAGCGACAATGAGCAAACTGTCGCCGAGGTCGTAAATGTCCCTCACTTTGCCGCGTGACATGAGTTTTAAATCGGGAAAATGTGTTTCCAGAATGGGGCCTTCAGCCATCTTTTCCTCCTGCTTTCAAAAAAATATTGCCGTCAAACAATAGAATCCAATTCATAGCGAACATTTCTTCGAGTACAAAAAATTGCAAAGACATCATATACCATAATCCCGCAATAAAACCGTGCGGAGGCGGCATAAATCCAGGTTGACCCCCGTGTCGCCATTTGTTATCCTGCTTTCGTGTGGATATCAAGTATTTCTAAAGAGATGTCAAAAGAAACGTGATAAACAGGGATAATACTATGAAAAAAACGACAGCTCCCTCGAGCAGGCCTCTGCGAGGCATTGCGGCTCTTTTCGATGATTTTGAGCGTAAGGAATTTTTCAAGAAATATCTGTTTTTTCTCGGATGGGTGGAAGTTCTCATTTTGGCTGTCTGCTGGCTCTATCAGTTGGGTGACGGAGGCTACGACCGATTCGGTCCCGTCGAAATTCCATTTCCATGGAAAGCATATTTCTTGGTTTCCTTTCTGGCTCCCATTGCCATTACTTTTCTTATCGGCATGGTCGTCGTCGGTTTCAACAAGTATTTCACAGAGGCCGAGGCCGAAGCGGTTGAAGGTCAGAGCATCGAAATCGATGGGATAGAGATTCCAGGCGACAAGTCAGGGCACATCTACAAGATCTACCGGTGGGTTCACTTCCTGCGCCGTCTCCCTTTTTTAGCCCTTCTGCTGCTCCTTGCGGTCGCTGTCGGTTTTTTCTATAATTTGGATGCGATCCTTTCCTTTCTTGCAAGCGTGGGAGAAAAGTCCGTAAAGATTTTTCTCATTTCCGCCGTAGTACTGGTCGCTCTCGCTTCCGTTTTCGCCCTCATTCTCATTGTGCTCAACTACCAGCTTCGCAAACGATCCATGGAATACCAATACAAGAGCGAAGTGGCCGAGCGTTTTGGCCTCATCATTCTTGAAGACAACACGGTGCTCAACCGCGACGGGAAGCTCCTCATAAACGGGAAGAAATGGAAGGAAACGGTTCCCTTGCTTCCGGCGGAGAGTTCCGGAGTTTCTCCTGAAACGGAAACCACCGGTGTCCCTCTGGCCCCCTCTGTAGATTTCAAAACTTCTTGATAAGGGAGTTGGCGGGTTCCAATATCCCGTTATTCACCACGGAGACACGGAGGGCACAGAGAAGATTTTGGAATTCTTATAAACTCCCATGACCGGAACGGTCACAACGAAAAATGAAAAAGGCAAAGAGACGCAAGCCAATATGGAAAGCGGGAAACGCTCTTGAAAAGCGATATTATCATGAGCTACGAACCATGAGCCTTTTTCATATTAAATTCCTCTGTACTCTCTGTATCTCTATGATAATTTTGCTTCAGCCTTTTTCAGGTTTTGCATGCCTCCACCCAATCTGTCCAACTTCCAAAAACGTGCCCTGGATTACATTCGACAGGAAAAACTCATCGAGACGGGCAGCCACCTCCTCATCGCCGTTTCGGGAGGCCCCGACTCGGTGGCTCTTCTCCACATCCTCCACGTACTTCAACAAGTTCTGAACCTCACCCGTCTCACGGCGCTCCATTTTGATCATCGTCTGCGCGGAAAGGAATCGGAAGGCGACAGGGCATTTGTGGAAAAGTTGGCCGCCAATCTTCGTGTTCCTCTTGTCTGTCGCAGCGAAGATGTACTGGCGTATCAGCGCCAACACGCCCTTTCTCTGGAAATGGCCGCCCGCGAGCTGCGGCATCGTTTTTTTTACGATCTTCAGGTTCGACTCGATGCACAAAGAATAGCGCTGGGACACACGGCCAACGACCAGGCAGAAGAGATTCTTCTCAGACTTTTTCGTGGTACGGGCCCGTCGGGCATGGTCGGCATGCTCCCCAAGACGGATCGGGGAATCATACGCCCATTGCTTTTTGCCACACGACAGGAAATCATGGCGTATCTTTCCGAGCAGGGGCTTTCCTTTCGAGACGACTCCAGCAACCAGGAACCTTTCTGCCAAAGGAACGTGCTCCGTCTGGAGGTTTTTCCTATTCTGGAAAGGCACTTCCATTCTCAGGTAATCTCAACCCTTGCCAGACATGCCGGACTGGTTCGAGACGAAGAAGATTATTGGGAAAGGCATCTTGAAGAATGCTGGGCGTCTGTATGCGTTGAGGAAGCCCCTTTGAGGATCGCCCTGAGAATTTCCTCTCTCCTTTCACTTCATCATGCTGTTCAGAAGCGGATTTTGCGCCTCGCCATCTCTAAGATTCGCGGAAACCTGCAGGGAATCTATTCAATCCACCTGGAAAACCTTGTCCAATGGGTCCGCCAAAGCTCATCGGGTAAAATCTTCGAGTTTCCCGGCGCACTTTGGGCCGTTCACAAAGGGGATTCCCTTCTATTCTCAACTATCCCACCTCTTTTTTCCCAGCCGGCCCCCCTTTCCTTGTCCGCACATATTCCCCGGCCCGGCCTTTATGCTTTCGGCCCATTTCATCTGAACCTTTCATTGCAGGATCGAGGGTCGTTTCCAGACCAGGCGATGCCGCCGACTTCCCCTCATTCAGTTCGGCTGGATGCCGACAAAGTCAAATGGCCTTTGACCCTTAGAACGTGGCAACCTGGAGATCGCTTTCAACCCATGGGGTTGGCAGGAAGCAAAAAACTGCAGGACTTCTTCATGGACAAAAAGATTCCGCGAGAGCAAAGGAAAGAGATCCCCCTGCTCTGTGACAGGGAAAAAATTTGCTGGATCGCGGGATACCGCCTGGATGATCGAGTTAAGGTCACGGAGCAGACCCAGTCGGTCCTTGCCATAGAGATGCGGGTAAATTCCGAAACCTGAAAAAGGAAGCGTGAAAACAGGGGGGATGCCCCCGGAGAGACGGCCAGGAAAAAACTCTACAAGCTATTCAACCGCTATTTTTGCTTTGATGGCTTCAAACTTCTTGTCTCCAACCCCTTTCACGCTCTTGAGGTCTTCGACGGTTTTAAATGGGCCATTGGCATCTCGATGTTGAACAATCTGCTCAGCAATCTTGGGTCCAATGCCCGGGAGTTTTTCCAACTCGGCGGCATTGGCCGTATTGATGTTCACTTTCGCCTGAGATGCATCTTCCACTGCAGGTTTTGCGGCAGCCGGCTCTTCCTGTTTGGCCTGTGTTCCCCCCTCCGTCGAACTCGCACTTGAGACAACCGGAAACGTACAACAAAGCACTGCAACCATCAGTAGGAGAATCAGGGGAACGATGCTTTTCTTTGCCATGGGGGCGCCTCCTTAAAATGTGGGAAGCCGCCTCTCCGGGAGCAGAAAATGTATGGAAAAAGTCATACATGAGCTACTAATATATCAGGCGATCTCAATGTCAAGCGAAAAATCGCCCATATCATTCGGGCATATAGGGAAGCCCTTCCAGGGAGGGTTCGAGGCCTTTCAAGATTTTTTCCAATGCGGCTTCCAAGTCCTTTTGCGGGCAAAAGACGACTTCCCCCGTCTGCCTCACCTTGATTTCGACTTCCTCCTTTTTCAAAAGCTTCTGGCTCACCACCACACGAACGGGGATGCCCAGAAGGTCGGCATCTTTCAGCTTGACTCCGGGTGAATCGTCACGGTCGTCATAAAGAACCTCGTATTTCTCTTTCAACCGGGCATAGAGTTGCTCGGCCACATCCAGGACTTCCTGCTTCTTGCCAAGAGAACAGACCTCCACCTGAAAGGGAGCGATGGTGATGGGAAGGACGATACCGCTCTCATCATGCCACTGTTCCACCACAGATGCCATGAGGCGCTCCACACCGATTCCATAACATCCCATCACGACTCTTTGCTGGGAACCCGAAGCATTGAGGAACGTGACATCCATGGAGTCGGGAGCGGTGTACTTGGTACCCAATTTGAAAGTGTGCCCCAATTCAACTCCCCGGCGAATATCCAAAACGCCCTTTCCGCATCGCAAACACCGGTCACCCTGCCGCACCTCGGCAATGTCCACCCGTTCTTCACACTTGAAATCGCGTCCATACAGCACATTCTTGAGATGCACGTCGGGCTCGTTCCCCCCTGCCACATACAGGGTCTCTTCCTCGACGGACGTATCGAGAACCACTCGAACCCCCTGGAGTCCGACAGGCGACAGGAAGCCGCCATGGAGGCCTTTGCTTGCCAGCACATCCTCTGAAGCGAGGGTCATGTGGATCGCTTTCAAATGATTGGTCAATTTGGTTTCAGAGATATCGAAATCTCCACGCACCACCGCCAGCACCAGTTGCCCGTCCGCTTCGTAGGCCACGGTCTTGAGGAAATGATTTTCACTTATATCGAAAAACTTCATGAGATCCGCAATGGTCTTGACCTGGGGTGTGGCGACTCTTTCCATGGCCGGTGCTTCGCCTGCAAGTCCCTGGAAGGAAGGTTTCGCTCCCACCGCCTTTTCCGTGTTGGCGCGATAGTCACACTGAGTGCACATGACGAAATGGTCTTCGCCGCTTGGAGATTCCAACATGAATTCATGGGACCCCGTCCCACCCATGATGCCCGAATCGGCTTCGATGGGAACCGATTTGAGACCGCACCGGGCGAAGATCCTCAGGTATGCGTTGAAAATCCTGGGATAGTAGGCATCGAGATCCTCAAAATCCCGATGAAAACTGTAGCCGTCTTTCATGAAAAACTCGCGGACTCGAAGCAATCCGGCTCTCGGACGGGCTTCGTCCCGAATTTTGGTTTGGATTTGATAGAGCATGACAGGCAGGTCGCGGTAGGATTTGAAAAACTGTTTGGCAATGTCCGTCACCACCTCTTCATGAGTCATGGCCAAAACGAATTCCCGGTCTTTTCTATCCTTCAGGCGGAAGAGTTCGTCTCCTATATCGTAGAATCTTCCGGTTGTCTTCCAGAGTTCCGCAGGGTTGAGCACGGGCATGGTGATTTCGAGGCCTCCGATGGCATCCAGTTCGTCCCGAAGGATTTTCTTGATCTTTTCAGCCACCCGGTGCCCCAACGGTAAAAGCGAATAGATGCCGGCCGCTACGGGGTGAATATAGGAAGCGCGAAGCAGAAGAATGTGAGACGGGGTTTCAGCTTCCTTGGGAACATCAAACAGGGTATGAATGAAAAAATTTGAATAACGCATGCCTCTTCGCCTCCAAAAATTGTCTTTTATATTTTAAGAAACCATTGAATTCACGAAATGAAAAGCGTGCCTCAGACGCCGGCCCGATAACCGTCGAATACTAGCATGCATCCTTCCAGATTCACAACCATTATCTCCTCCCCTTTGTATGAGCCCCCCACCCTCCGAGAGGCTGGAAAGAGAGGTCGAAAAACTTCTCAATGACCTGAGATCTGCCGATATTCCACCTACTTGTCTTGACAGTAATCTTTCTCTCCCTTAAATTTAATGGCGCTGCAGGAAGGGGATTCAACTTGCGTCGTTCCTGTTTCGGCAGCGAGCGTTGAAGATGAAAAAAAGTTTTATAAGAGAGGAGAATTTGAGTGGCTGAAACGAATAAGGATCCCGTATTGAACGAGCTCCAGGAAATGAAGCATCGCATGGATGTCCTCTATTCCCAAAGCCTCGGTGGACATGAAAAACCCGACATGGAAATGGAAAGGAATATGGATTCCGGGCAGCCCGTCGAAATGTGGGAACCTTTGGCAGACATATGGGAAACCTCAACAGCCTGGGTTGTTGAACTGGACCTTCCGGGCGTTTCGGAAGAGGATCTGTATGTTGAAGTAAACGATGCTCAGTTGAGCATTCATGGGAAGCGGGCAACGATTCCTCGGACCACTGCCCTCAAGGTATCGATGGCTGAACGGAAAGAGGGACGCTTTTCGAAAAGCTTCCGGTTGCCTCCTCATATCCAGCCCGAGGCCATTCAAGCCAAATTGAAAGGAGGGGTATTGACTCTATCGATTCCGAAATTCGAAAAAGAAAAAACGCCCGCTCGTAAGATTGCGGTCAGGGCGGATTAGCTTTTTCTTTCCCGGCGGACACGGTTTCTTCACAAATTGTGGAAATGAAGTATATGCAAAGTATATAATTGAAACATTCGTGAATCGAAAGAATGTGTTTCAATCGAGAAACAGGATATGGAATCCAACCAAACCCTGTATGAGGAGGTTTCAGAAAATGGATAGCAGGTTGCGTACGACCTTTTTACTGGCTGCGCTGACCGTTTTGATCGTCTGGATGGGGGGGCAGTTCGGCGGGTCCCAGGGCATGACGATTGCCTTCATCTTTGCTGCCGTAATGAATCTGGGAAGCTACTGGTTTTCGGATAAAATCGTGCTGAGTATGTATCATGCTCAACCCCTGGACGAGAGTCAGGCCCCCGAGCTTTTCCGTATGGTCCGGGAACTGGCCATGGAAGCTCAGATCCCCATGCCCAGGATTTTCATGATTCCGGAAGATACTCCCAATGCATTCGCAACGGGACGGAATCCCGAAAATGCCGTAGTGGCTGTCACCGAAGGGCTCTGGCGGCTGTTGACTCCGGACGAAATGAAGGGGGTTCTTGCGCATGAACTGGGTCACGTGAAGAATCGCGATATCCTGGTAAGTTCCATTGCAGCCACCCTGGCAGGGGTGGTCATGTTCCTTGCGAATATGGCTCGATGGGGCGCTATTTTCGGAGGATTGAGAGGGAGCGACGAAGATGAGGGCGGCGGAATCATAGGGGTGCTCCTTACGGCCGTGCTGGCTCCCATTGCCGCCATGTTGATTCAAATGGCCATTTCAAGGTCCAGGGAATACCTTGCAGACGAAACGGGCGCCCGCCTGTCTCATAGCCCCCAATCCCTTGCCCGAGCCCTCGAAAAGCTTTCCATCGCTTCGGAGCGCATCCCCATGGTGGATGCCAAACCAGCAACGGCGCATCTTTTTATAGTGAATCCCTTGACAGGAAGAAGTCTTGCGAATCTTTTCAGCACGCACCCTCCCATCGAGGAACGAATCAGGCGTCTGCGTTCCATGTAAGTCGGCTTCAGAATGCTCTGGAATACTTGAAAATTCGGTTCATGAAAAAAAAGAGGCATTCCGTTTCCCGGCCCGGGCGAGACGCTCGAGGCCCGGGAAACGCCCCCTTCATGCCGCACCGTCGATACTGTACCCTTCTTTCCACATCAGTTTCCTTCTGATTTGAATTTGCCTTTGACAGGAACACCTTTTTTAATTACACGTAGGAATGTGCTGTTTTTCACAGTAGACATGAGACAATATGGGCTGTCTATCCAATGTGGATCTCCCCCATTCGCGGTGGATCTGCAGTTCTGAAAGACTCCACGGGCGGGGGGCAAGCGGGCGATTATTCGGGCTGTTTGTGCAATGCTGACAATTGTAACTGGAATCGTAGAAAGAAGTTCTACTCGTTCCGAAGCGGGAGAAAGAAAATATCATGGCCAACGTGGTTGTTATCGGGACCCAGTGGGGAGATGAAGGAAAGGGCAAGATCGTCGATCTACTCACAGAAAGGGCCGACTGTGTCGTTCGTTTTCAGGGTGGCAACAATGCCGGACATACGCTTGTCGTCAATGGAAAAAAGTTTGTTTTTCATCTCATTCCTTCAGGGATTCTTCACTCCGGCAAGATGTGCCTGATTGGAAATGGAGTGGTCCTTGACCCCGCCATACTCCTTCAGGAAATAGACCGTTTGAATGCCTGTGGAGTTCCTATAACATCCAGCAATCTCATGATCAGCCGCCATGCCCATGTGATCATGCCCTATCACCGTGCTCTCGATCTGGCCAGAGAAAACAGAAAGGGAACAGTCAAAATCGGGACCACCGGACGTGGAATCGGCCCCTGCTACGAGGACAAAGTCTGCCGTACGGGAATCCGCATCCATGATCTCTTCGATGCAAAGGCATTGAGGGAAAAACTCGAGCGGAGCCTGGAAGAGAAGAATTTCATGCTTCAGAACTTTTTTGCAGAAAAACCTCTCGACCCGGCGGCTATCCAGGAGGAATACCTGGTTTACGGTGAAAAGCTGGCTCCTTTTGCCGGAGATGTTTCCAGCTATCTTCACCATGTCTGCGGAAAGGCTCGGAATATCCTGTTTGAAGGGGCTCAGGGGACACACCTGGATATCGATCACGGCACCTATCCTTATGTTACATCATCAAATACAGTGGCGGGCAATGCCTGCTGTGGAACCGGGATCGGTCCGACCAAAATCGACAAGGTTCTCGGAATCGTCAAAGCCTACACTACCCGTGTGGGTGGGGGACCTTTCCCGACCGAACTCCTGGATGAAACGGGGGAACGCATTCGATCCGTGGGCGGTGAGTTCGGCGCCACGACAGGACGACCGCGGCGCTGTGGCTGGCTGGATATGGTCGTGCTCAAAACTTCCGCAAGATTGAACGGATTGGCGGGACTGGTGATCACCAAACTGGATGTTTTGACGGGAATACCCAAGCTCAAGATCGCGGTGGCTTACCAATGCGGGCAAGAACGGTTGCACGAAGTTCCTCCTGAATTGAACGCCCTGGAAGCCTGTGAACCCATTTGCGAGGAATTTCCCGGCTGGGAAGAGGACTTGCGGCAAATCAGAAAATTCGAGGATCTTCCCAAGAATACGCAACGATATTTGCGCGCCGTCGAGGAGATGTCGGGAATTCCCTTGTCCATAGTCTCTGTCGGGCCCGGACGGGATGAAACCATTCTCCTGCGTCACCCGTACGATGAATAATATTCGGAAAAGCGCTTCACCTTCGCGGGATTTGTTTCACCAACGGGTCCCGCGGGTTGAACCGGCGGACACCCGATGAACTTCGACGGATTTATATGAAATACGGTGAGTAGGTGAATGGGTGAATAGACCGATCCATTCACCTATTTTCATCCCTCGTCGTGACCGCTCCGTTCATGGGGGGCACTGCAGTTTCATTTTTCTGTCCTCGCAATTTCAGTTGCAAGTCCCAATCATTCGTCGTAATTTTCTTGGATTTCCGTCTCATGGATTCATCCGGTAAATTCAGTACAAGCATGGCCTGTGCGGAAAGATGGGCTGCTTGTTGCATGAAATGTGCGATGACCCTATGTTCCAGAACACACTCCAACAAAATGAGGATCGCGGGCAGAAATGATTTTTGACGGGCGATGGAAATCTTATTACCAAGAGCGGCTCGGTGGCGCGGAAGAGGTGCTTCAATCCAACATTCAGGATGGAAACCGGATCTTCATAGGGTGCGGATGCGGGGAGCCGCAGCACCTGGTGCGTTCATTGCTCAAAATCATACCTCGATACCGGGACCTGGAGCTCGTACAGAACCTTTCTGTGGGAACCCTTCCCGAAGACTGGAGCGAGCTCCACAAACATTGCCGGCTCAAGACATTTTTCGTGGGTCCACGTACGCGGAAAGCCGTCAACCTCGGCCTTGTCGATTATATTCCCATTTATTTCTCGTCCATTCCGGGCCTCTTTCGCGATGAAGGCTCCTGGGGACTGGACGTTTGTCTCATTCAGATATCCCCTCCCGACAAACACGGGTTCTGTTCCCTGGGTATCGCCGTGGATGTCGCCAAGGCGGCCATCGAGATGGGAAAGATCATTATCGCTCAGGTCAATCCTCGCATGCCGCGTACCTTTGGCGACACCTTTGTCCATGTCACCCAAATGCATCGTTTCGTGGAGTACGAAGAGCCTCTCTTGGAGGTCACATACCGGGAACGCAGCGCGGTGGCCGAACGGATTGCAAAATACGTTTCCCACCTGGTGGAGGATGGTTCCACCATCCAGGTGGGCATCGGGCGGATTGCCGGCTCCGTTTTGAGATACCTCGACAACAAAAAAGATTTGGGCATCCATTCCGAAATCCTTACGGACGCACACCTCTACCTGGTGCGAAAGGGGGTCATCACGGGGCGTAAAAAGAATGTGCATCACGGAAAGATCATCACCAGTTCCTGTGTGGGGGGCAGGGAACTCTACGACTTCGTGCACAATAACCCGGAAGTGGAGGTGTATCCCATCGAATATGTGAACGACAGGCGCCTCATCAGCCAAAACGACCAGATGGTGGCCATCAATTCCGCCCTGGAAATCGATCTCAGCGGCCAGATTTGCGCCGATTCCATCGGGCACAGGGTTTTCAGCGGCATCGGCGGATATGTGGATTTCATGCACGGTGCGTCGCGCTCTTACAAGGGAAAAACCATTATTGTTCTGCCCTCTACCAGTTCCGATGGACGAAGAAGCCGCATCGTCAGCCACCTCACTGATGGAGCGGGAGTTGTGAGCTCAAGAAGCACCGTCCGTTATGTCGTGACCGAATTCGGCATTGCTTATTTGCACGGGAAGACCATACGGGAACGGGCCCTGGCCCTCATCAACATTGCACATCCCAAATTTCGGGAACGCCTGCTCTCCGAGGCCAAAGACCTCCGCTATGTCTATCAGGATCAGATCCTTCCGCCCATCTACGAACCCCTCTACCCCGGCCAGTGGGAAACGCACCAGATCTTTCCGGGTGATGTTCGTATTTTCTTCCGGCCCATCAAGCCTACCGACGAGCGGCTCGTTCAGGAATTCTTCTATTCCCTGCCCGATCAGGATATTTACTACCGTTTTCTCTCGGCCATGAAGGTCTTTCCCCATCGAAACACGCAGAGCATGGTCAATATCGACTATGAGCACGAGATGGCCATCGTTGGAGTCACCGGGGAGATCGGCAATGAAACCGTCATCGCACTGGGAAGATATATTTTGGACCAGAAGACGAATATGGCGGAGGTGGATTTTGCCGTTCGAGCCGATTGGCAAAGAAAGGGCATCGGCACCTTCCTGCTGCACTATCTCTGCGAAATTGCAAAGAGCAAAGGCATCAGCGGCCTGACGGCCTACGTGCTCGCTTCCAACAGAAAGATGCTCGCCGTCTTCCATAAAGTGGGTTATGTTGTACACACTCATCTTGAAGACGGCATTTATGAAATTGCATTCCGGTTCGATGAACCCTCTCAAGTTTGTATTACGGATTGCCAATGATGATGCATGTAAAAAAGGAGATTTCCCCTGCGGACCTGGCGTTTGACATCGACGGCGTCGTCGCGGA
Source organism: Desulforhabdus amnigena (assembly GCF_027925305.1). Lineage (NCBI taxonomy): Bacteria > Pseudomonadati > Thermodesulfobacteriota > Syntrophobacteria > Syntrophobacterales > Syntrophobacteraceae > Desulforhabdus > Desulforhabdus amnigena. Next base: position 2,208,796 of record NZ_BSDR01000001.1, read on the forward strand.
CACCATGGCCATGTTCGTAACCCTGGCGAGGGAGCGTTACGGGCTGGTTCATCTCACCAAGGATCACATCGCATGTTATGATCTGCATCGATGTCTGAATCTGGATTCCGGGATAGTGAACGATTTGATCTGCCTTACCCTGGACGACGAACACACGCTGCAGACTCCCCCCGTGCCCGGAGCGCCGAAAGTTTTGAACGAACTGGCCCGGCACGGACCTTTGCGGTTTGTCACGGCGCGTATCTGGCCCGAATCCATCACACAGTGGCTGCATGCCACCCTGCCGGATGTGCCCTTCGACCGGATAGAGGTGATCGCTACGGGAGCGCCGGAAAGCAAATTGCAAATCTTGAAGAACATGGATATCAAATTCTTTGTGGAAGACCGCCTCGAAACCTGCAAGCTTCTGGCTCAGGGGGGCGTTCAGCCTCTTCTTTTCGATCAACCATGGAACCGCACGCCACAGGCGGAGTCGTTTCCTCGGGTGCAAAGCTGGTCCCAATTGTCCGAATGGGTCTTGCCTTAGAACGAGGGGTTACGATAAAGTATTTGGAGTTACACGGAATGAATCGTGTGTCTCTGAGAAATCTTGAAGTACCAAAGACTTGTGCTATACCCTTTTGTTTGGCATGAATAAAAATCCATGCGGACCGGAGATGAAATTCCCATAGAAGAGAATTTTGAAGCCTTCGGCTTCAGAGGGTCCTGCATCGTGAACATTTTGGAATGCTTAGATGAAATCCGACCCAATTCCTGAAACCAAAGAAACGGACAGGCAATCGAACGAACCCATCCCGGTACAGATCAAGGCCGATCGCAATGGTTTCATGTTGGTGCCCTCTGCAAAGGCCTCCTTTGAATCCATCATGACCTATATGGAGCACCGCCTGGAAGAATCGCACGATTTTTTCCAATACTCCGACATGGTCTTGGATGTACGTGAAAAACCTCTTCGCACAGATGAAATCCTGGCGTTGCAGCATTTACTGGAAGAAAAGTCCAGGGTAAAGCTTTCATCTGTAAGGCTGAGTGATTCCCTTGAACTCTTGGTCGATCGCCCCCCATCGCGACCGCCGGTTTCTGTGAAAAAAGAGAGCTCAAACAGGCAGGAGCCCTCGCCTGTAATCGTCCGCAGCACCTGCAGATCGGGGGCCCGTATCGTATCGCCCTCCGATTGCCTCGTTCTCGGGGATGTGAACCCTGGAGCGGAAATCGTTGCCGTGGGGGATATCGTGGTATTCGGCAACTTGAGAGGGCTTGCCCATGCAGGAGCCGCCGGAGACCGTTCGGCGCGCATTTGGGCCCTCAGCATCGAACCGAACCAACTGCGCATCGCGGACCTGGTGGCTGTTCCTCCCCGGGGCAACAAGCCCGTTCCCAAGCGGTACGAAATCGCCGAGATTCAGGGAGAATCCATCGGAGTCATTACTGTCTGATGGGTCTTGAGTGCTTGGAGCCTATCCGGAAACTTCCTATGGACTTTGGAACACCCCCTAGTTCCCCCCTCGAGGGGGAAATTGAAGGGGGGGGTGTCCGCTGCCGAGGAGGGTTATAGGTTAGGCTCCAAAATGTGAGAGAGCATCGGACCTCGGAATATAGATTTTACGGATGCGGGTGGCAACATGGGAGGAGCGGATACGGGGTTCTGCTCCTGTCGTTCTTTTTAGTACCTGCTTCCATCTTGAAACTTCAACTCAAAATATGGACGGGATAAGTCATGGCCGGTAAAGTCATTGTTGTAACTTCTGGCAAGGGCGGCGTTGGGAAAACGACCACCGTGGCCAACATTGGAACAACGCTTGCAAAGAAAAAACACAGTGTTGTTCTGATCGACGGGGATATCGGTTTGCGCAATTTGGATGTGGTCATGGGGGTTGAAAATCGAATCGTATACAATCTGGTCGATATCATCGAAGGCAGATGCCGCAAAGAACAGGCCATGATCCGGGATCGCAAGTTGAACAACCTGTACATCATCCCCTCAGCTCAGACTCGGGACAAGGATGCCGTCGAGCCGGAACAGATGAAAAAATTGTGCACCGAACTGGCGGAGGAATTCGATTTTGTCTTCATCGACTGCCCGGCCGGTATCGAACAGGGATTCCGGAATGCCATCGCTGGAGCTCAAGCCGCCCTTGTCGTAACCACCCCGGAAGTCTCCGCCATCCGGGACGCAGACCGTGTGATCGGTCTCCTGGAAGCGAGTCTCTTGAAAGACATTCATCTCATCGTCAATCGATTGAACCAGCGCATGGTGAAAAAGGGTGACATGATGTCCACGGAAGATATCGTCTCTCTTCTAGCCGTTCCTCTGCTCGGTATCGTCCCTGAAAGCGAAGAGGTCGTGATATCCACCAACCGGGGAGTGCCTCTCGTGCATGAAAGGGGAAGCAAGGCCGGGCTCGCCTTTCAGAAAATAGCCGCCCGACTGCAGGGTGACAATGTCCCCCTCGAGGAGGGCAACAACGGTACCTTTTTGGGGCGCATGAAGCGGTTCATCTGGAGCTGAAGAGGAGGAGGATGTCATGCTGAAGGCAATACGCCGGTTTTTCGGAGAAAAGGCCAGCGGTCAGGTGGCCAGGAAGCGGATGCAGGTCGTCTTGATGCACGACCGGCTGGACTTGACCCCGGACGTCATGGAGTCTCTAAAAAACGATATTCTGATGGTGCTTTCCCGGTATATGGAAATCGATGACCAAACCATAAAGGTAGATCTGGAACAAGGCAAGGAATACACGGCGCTGGTGTCCAACGTGATCATAAAACGCGTCTATCGCCGGGGGGATTTCGCCTGAGTTCGTCTCCAAGAGGTGAAGCAATGGCATTGAAAGTTCTGCTCGCTGCAACACTCAGAAAACATGTCCCCGGCTACGACGGCGCGGTAGGGCACGAAATGGAGGTTCCGCCCGGGGCAACCGTGCGGGATGTGGCCCGGCAACTGGGAATTCCCGAAGACGAGGTCAAACTCATCATGGTGGACGGCATTGGATGCAAATGGGAGACGGTCTTGAAAGGGGATGAGCGTGTTGCGCTTTTTCCGCCGGTTGGGGGCGGATAGCCCCTTCTCCATTATCCTGGATGCCGTTGCAAGGACCCATTGCATTGGATAAGGATCTACACGCCCCCCTCCTTCCGACCACGGAAGTCATTCCATGATCATCCCATGCAATTTCTACATGGCTTTCTCCCCCCAAAAAAATCGAGAGAGAGAGTCATCCCCTTCCTGGAGGGACGAAATGCACCTCTTCTCTCCCTCGTTCACACACCCGATCTCATTTCGATTCGTTCATATATTGCACCGCCTTGAATACCGCGGCGACATCGAGGTCTCCCCACTTCTGGCCCACTCCCAGGCGAAAAACCTGGAGCAGGGCATGCCCGGCCGGAACGGGCGCTCCGAGGTCGTAGGCGGTATCCACGACAAATTTGAGGTCCTTCGTCATGTGTTTCAAGGGGAAATTGACTGGAAACTCGTTTGATTGGAGCATATCCGCCTTCATCTTGAATATGGGCGAGGCGAGCGGCCCCGTGAGAATCACTTCCAGCATGGAATCCATGGTGAGGCCGCCACATTTCCCGAAATTTACGGCTTCCGAAAGCCCCTCCATCATGATTCCGAGCAAAAGATTGTTCATCATCTTCATCATGGAACCCTGGCCAGCTTCCCCGCAATAGATGACACCTTTCCCCATGGTTTTCAAAAGCGGGGTGAGAGCCTCGATTTCCTTTTCGGGGCCGCCGGCCAGGATCAGAAGCGTCGCATCCTCCGCTGGTTTTTTGGACCCGGAAACAGGAGCATCGATGAAAACGACTCCCGTCTCCGCAAGCTTTCCTGCCAACTCACGCGTGAACATGGGAGAAACGGAACTCATGTTGATGAATGTCTTTTTCTCGCTCAGGCTCTGTGCGGCGCCCTCAGGGCCCCACAGGAGATTGTCCAGGGCCTCGGGTCCCGTAACCATTGCAATGATCACATCGGACGCTTCCGCCAGAGCTTTGGGTGTCGGAGAAACCGCCGCGCCCAACTTTTTCAACTCAGCATCCTTTCCTGCCGTTCGGTTGTATACCGTAAGAGGATAACCCGCCTTGATCACATTTGCAGCCATCGGCACTCCCATGATGCCGAGTCCCATAAAGCCGATTCTTTGTTTCATGCTTTCATACTCCTTCCTGGATGATTTTTCAGTAGCGCCGCCTTGGCGGCGCTTGGATGAGATTTGAATACACAAACATTCTTTCTTCTCGCCGCCATGAAGGCGGCGCTACCGTTTTTATAAACCCTCCCTAGAGCAACTGTGTTGGGGCATGTGTACGTTTTTCAAAGTGCGAATTCCTGAAAGAAGATTACCACACAATCCCGCTTGATCCAAAAGTGGAAAAATGTTTTATTCTCCGGGAACGGAAACGAGGGTCATGTTACAGGAATTTCGGACGAGCTCCCAGCAGAAAGCAGGTGCATTGCATATGGAAGAAAAGATCAGAACTCTCAGCAAGCTGTTTGCCAATCACTTCACCGCTCAGTTGGATACCGTTCGATTGCGCACGGGAAAAACCACGGAACGCATCAAGATCGACCATCCTGAAGCCGCGGCGGTGATCCCGTTTCTGGACTCTCAAAGAATCGTGATGGTCCGCCAATGGCGTTACGCCATCGCCCGGGAAACCCTTGAAATTCCGGCAGGGAAGGTCGATCCGGGGGAGAATCTCCTGGACTGCGCGCGAAGGGAACTCCTGGAAGAAACCGGATATCACGCGGAACGGCTCCTCCCTATTTTCAGTTACCATCCCGCCATCGGCTATTCAAACGAAGTCATAAAAATTTATGCGGCTTCAGGCCTGCAGCATGTCTCCGAAACTCAGGATGTGGACGAGATATCCAGGCTGGAAGTCATCGATCTGGATCGTCTTCATGACCTCATTGTGGAGGGTGTCGTCAGCGACGGCAAGACAGTCATAGGCATTTCTCTTTTCCGGGCAAAGCAGGAACGTGGAGAAATCCCGGAAGATTTCTTTGCGTAACGCTCAGGGTTCCCATTATGAAAGTCCCCATCACCCGCTGTGGCTACCGCCGCCTTCAAAATGAACTCTTACACCTCCGGCGTGTCGTACGCCCTACCGTGTTGGAAGATTTGCAAGAAGCCAGGGCCTTCGGAGTCAAGACGGACAACCAGCAGTACCTTTTGGCAAAAGAGCGGCACACTGTCCTGCTTCGCAAGATTGAAGAACTGGAAAGCAAACTGGGCGGATGTGAGGTATTTGCAGGAAGAAAGTTCCATGCGAAACGGGTAAGCTTCGGAGCGATTACAGTCATAAAGAATATGGATACGGGGGCAACCCACCGGTATCAATTGGTCGGCCCTTACGAATCGGATGTCAGGGAGGGAAAGCTCTCCATTGAATCCCCCGTGGGAAGATGTCTCATGGGATGTTCGGAAGGGGATGAAGTCACGGTTTTTACGCCTTCTGGAATACGAGTGTATTTTATTTTGTCCATTCAGATCTGATGCCCTCCTATCAGCAATTCTCATTTTGAAAAACCTACACCCCCTGCCCCCCTCGAGGGGGGAATTCCCGGGGGAAAGTCCCCCTTTGAAGGGGGATCAAGAGGGATGTTGAAAGCGACAGCATCATGAGGACCATCCAAAATGAGAATTGCTGCCTTCCTATATGGAGTAACTTCATGCTTAACCTGGCGCCAATCCCCTCAAGGGGGAATTCGGTTGCTTGGCAAAAAAACAAAAAAAAGGCCGTGGCTGATCAACCACGGCCTTTGAATCTTTCTGGTGGCGAGGCTCAGAATCGAACTGAGGACACGAGGATTTTCAGTCCACTGCTCTACCGACTGAGCTACCTCGCCAAAGAATGATTGCTTTCTACAGAAATAATGTTCTCGTGTCAATCTTTTTTTTTGCAAGAAGATGTCAGCGATTGAAAACTCAATGAGAGTGACTGATTTGGAGCGCCACCGGCCCTAAAATCAACATTCATGCGGTCATGCGGTGATTTTGAATCTCACGTTGGACAGGCAGAGGATAGGAGAGCATTCTTGTGATAATTTTTTTATTATTATTTTCAATAACTTGCCCCAAAAACACCCCAATCGATTCGAATCTGCTTTTTATGAAAAGCCCATAATCTTCAATATATTGCAATCCACAGCCGCCTCAAGAACTGCTGCGAATCTTCAGATATAATTGACAAACGAAAAAATTATGTCATATTGTTTCGCACGCATTGAGCGGAATCAAGGGCTGGGCGTTTTTCGCTTGACAAGGTAATTCTTGTCCTCTACAAATAAAGAAAACATGATTGTTTTATATTGCACAATTGAGGTAAGAGTATCTTTGGTTTCTCGTATAGTTTTCTAATGGTAAAAATCAGGCTGGAGCCGCTTACGAAAAGCCCAAATGGTCTTCGGTCAAAAAGGCTGCCGTTTAGAACCGCAAAAAAGGGTCGGTACCGGTTCTGAGACAGTTATGTGGATTTTGGTGAATAGGCCGGGGCTGGAGGTGCCTATTCTCGAGAAAGGGGGTGGGAAGCCGTTAAGTTCCGAATTTAAGGGATTGTTGTTTCTTAAAGGCAGAAAGATTTCTGGTAGATTTGTCTAGAGTATTAGGGGAGGAAAGTTCATGAAAAAGTATACTATTTTCGCTATACTGGCGGTTTTCCTGTTTGCAGGTTTCGCAACCTGCGTATCAGCGGCGCCAAACGTTGCATCGACTTCCAAGAATGGAAGCTTGCTGATTTTCCCCAAGATCGATGTGAGTGATGACAGATGGCAAGAGAAAGACACCGTTGTCACCATTTCCAACGAGGGACCTGAGTCTGTACAGGTACAATGTATCTGGCATTACCCCAAAATTTCGTTGGTGACCAAGCAAGATCCCAACCGGAGTTACGATGGTACCAGCACGAACATTTACTACAAGGCGTATGAGCAGGTATGCTGTGGAGCTCAGGATTTCACCTTCAATCTCACCAAGAATCAGGTCATTGCCTTCTCCGCCAAAAAGGGAACGGTTTTGAAGGACTTCGGGCTCAATGGGACGATCAATCCTTTCCCGACTACCCCGGCATCAGGAAGCGTAGGGAAGGGTGAGCTCAGATGCTTTGTGGTTCAGGGCGCCGCAACAAGCCCCAAGCCCATCGCATACAACAAGCTGAATGGTCAGGCCACTATATACGATTTTGCAAAGAAGACCTCTGAAATGTACACCGCATGGGCCTTCAATGCGTATGCGCCTCTCAAGTCCGTCATGGTCAGCTCCAATAAGAACGATCCTCTGCAGTTGGATCTTACCGGCAAGCCCGGCGCTTATGACGCCTGTCCCAGCTACCTGTCCTTCAACTTCCTGGCTGATTCTCTTGAAAACGGCCGTTTCGGTACCCAGACCGAAGTCGTTTTGGTGCCCTGTACGCAGGACATGAGAGAAGCCGACGCACCTGGCGATCCCGTCGTCCCCACCAAAACCGTCGCTCAATTCTCGGTTTTCAATGCTGACGAACTGGATCTTTCGATGCCTCGGGCATGTATAAAGTGCTGGTTTGAATCTGCGCTCACCGACACCGCTTCCTACGCAGGAAGGCAGTATCGGAATATAGACAACTCTGGCGACTACTTCAAAAATTTCGGTTTCCGCTATCCCAGGATCCAGGATGCCTTCCAGATGAACGAGGCGGGCGATAACTTCTTGCTGGATCAGATGGGCACTTTCTTCGGCCATGCACGCGTCGACGCCAAGGCTGGAAGCATTGCCGGCAGCAAGTGGTGCTCCAAAGCAGAAGATACCATAGCAACTCCTCTGCTTGGGCTCGTCACCTACAAGTTCATTGTTCCTCATTTCCGCGGCAAGAACTTCGATATTTCCGCCGATGCCGATGGAGGAGTTGTTGAAGATCTGTTCTACAATAAGTGGGAACAGGCTTATACCGGTACAACCAACATGACCGGGCTTTCTGCACAAAAGGGTTATATGCGCTGGTCTACCAACCAATAGCCGCTAAAGCAGTCTGTCACACAGCCTTCTACATCGCAAGAGCTGAAGGCGGTCTTCGGTTCATGTTTTGATCGAAGTTTTCAGGGGAGCAGGAGAAGTAAAGGCCTGCTCCCCGTTTTATTGCTCCCAACTCCGGTGGGACTCTTTACATCATTTTGCACAAGGCCCCCAACTCAGCCCCGATGTTTTAGGAGTTTTCATGAAGAATCTAGCAATCGTCCTTTCCCTTTTCCTGACATTATTATCCTTCAATACATCTTCAAACGCATCCCCCCTGAACGAACAACAGGATGCTCTCAAACAACGAGCTATTCGCCTATGGCAGGCGCGTGTCGAACAAGACTGGAATACGGAATACGGTTTTCTACCCAATATTGAACACAATGCACAGGACCAGGAAAAATATGCATCGCTCATGAAGAAAGATGCCCCATATCTTTATCTTTCCTACCAAATAGGAAATATTGAAATTTCAGGCGATGTCGCCTGGATCTGGACGGAATATGATGTACGCCCCACACAATTTCCCACCTACCCGGTCACCCACCGCGCTTCATGGGAGATTTGGATCAAACAGGGGGAAGCCTGGTATCCCGTAGATCCGTACAGCCAGGAAAGGTACCCTTCCCTTCCACCGAGCCAGCGGGTTCCCGCCGCGGAAGCGCTTTTGCTCCAGCGGGCCAATGCCTATTACGATGCCCTGGAAAAAGAGGACATCCAGGCCCTCTACAACTTTTTCATGCCCTCCTTCAGGGAAAAAGTGCCCTTTGACGAGTTTCAACAGAAGCGCATGTTTCTGAAGTATCTGACACATGAAATCGCCTGGGCCCAAGTCAACGCCCAGGATCCCCAAATAGGGCGCACAATGATCAAATTCACCTATCGCATCAACGATCCAAATCTGACCAAACTCACCCCGACCGAAAAGACCAAGTTCCAGGAGTGGGTAAACATCGATGGGGAATGGTATATCCCGGGCAGAGAAGACCAAGAGTAAACAAGGAGAGAGCATGTTTTTTGGAAACCCGTTTCTTTTCTATCGAAAGCTTATCTATTTTTCTCTCGCATCTCTTTTTTATATCATGCTACCCTCCAATGCGCCGGCCCAGGAGGCATCGATGCCGAACGGCACGGTTTTTTCATCTGCAAGCACCGGCTTGCCGAAAGAAGGCAAATGGAAGTGCTGGCCCGACCTTGCGGATGTAAACGGCGATGGATTCCTGGATCTCGCCGCAACGGTTCGTCTCGAACAGGGGCCGCGTGTCTGGCTTGGCGACGGCAAAGGCAATTGGAAGGACGATTCTCAAGGATTGACGACGAAGAGCATTTCGTGCGGAGGCGGTACTGAATTTGCGGATGTCAATAAGGACGGCAAGATAGACCTCGTGGTCGCCGATCACTGCGCCGGTGGATTCATCTACCTCGGCGACGGCAAAGGGGGATGGACGGTTGCCGCATCAAACCTTCAGACCGCCATGATCGAGGAGGCCGCAAAGGCTAAACAAAAGGGATCCAAAGCCGCCAAATCGAAAGAGCAACCCTCCAGCCCTCAATATGCATCCATCGACCCGGAGGAAGTGGACGAATTCAAGGGTACGGAAGATGTCGCTGTGGGAGATATCAATGAAGACGGTTTTCCGGATTTAGTATTCAGCCACTCTTCCCGTGGAGGATTCATCGTCTTTTTGGGCGATGGTACCGGCAAGCGATGGATTGAACAGAAATCGACCGGACTTCCAAATGTCTACAACATCAGCCCTGGCGATCCCCTCAATAACGGCTGGGCCAGTCGAGTCCTTCTCCATGACATGAACTCCGACGGCCATCTCGACGTCGTCACCGCCTTCCACAACGGACCAAGGGTTTTCACAGGCGACGGGAAAGGCTCCTTTCACTCTACATCTCAAGGGCTTCCTGAACCGATCCTTTCAGGTCTTTTCTGGGGAATAACCGTGGGAGATGTGAATGAAGATGGTCTACAGGATATCGTCGTCGCGAACCGTGTCGATGGTCCCGTACTTTACCTGCAGAAACCGGATGGAACATGGCAACAAGGCCCTACGATACTGCCCGATATGAACGGCGGAGCTTATGGCGTCACTCTTGCGGACTTCGATAACGACAAGCATTTGGATCTCCTCGTCAATGGGGTCATGACAAAAGGGCTTGGCAGTATTTACGGCATTTTCCTCTGTAAAGGCGACGGTAAAGGCAACTTCAATGAGCTTAAAAATACAAATCTGCCAGCCAATGGGCTTTCCGTCACATGGGGTATGGTAGCCGGCGACGTGAACAAGGACGGTTTTCTCGACTTCGCCATTGCCACCGGCGGTACCGTTCCCATACCTCCCCCACAATTCGCTGCACAGTACAAGGATATGAATATTGAACAGGAACAGCCATTAACCAGGGTTCAAGTTTGGTTCAATCAACCACCGCAAGGGGTACAGAGTCAAAAATCTCAATGAGCGGAAAACCGCTCTTTCGCTCATCGATGACCTTTGTTCTCTTAAAACATCCCCTTCGTATCGTTCCAGTAGATATACGGTGAAAGCACGCCGTCAGAAGGTCGGAATTCCCTGCCCGACGCTGTTGGGTGTCGGGCAGGAAAACCCGACCTGCCATTTCATATAAAAACGAACAACCGGGGAGGAACGGGGCTCATTTCCCGTCCCCTCGTCATTCCCAAATTCCATCAGATGAAAATTACTCGGGATACAATCCCGACAACATTCCACAGAGATGCCGTCAAGGGAAAATATATAAGACCATGCCATCTATAAATGTTTACAAAACCGAATTCAACGGACATTCATTCTTCGAATATTTTCTTCGACGCCTTCACAAATGGCGCAGTCGCCGGCTTTACAAATTGATGACACTTGCCGCCTTTTCAATCCTGTTTTCATTCTCTTCACAAATGACTCAGGCAGCGACGTCCTCCCCCAGGCAAAGCAAAAATGCCGTCGCCAGCGTCAATGGACAAATCATTACTTCCGAACAAATCGAAAAGCCTCTTGCATCGCAGCTATACAGAATGCAACAAGAAATCTACAATTTGAAGCGCACTCAACTGGAACAGACCATCGCCCAGATTCTTCTTCAAAAGGAAGCGGACAAGAAAGGAATCTCCTTGGACCAGTTTGTCAAAGAGGTTATCCTTCCGCAAGGCGTCCAGGTGAGCGACGAGGAGGTTGAAAAATATTACACGCAGAATCAGGAATCGTTAAAAGAGTGGAAGGGAACACAGGAAGAACTGAAACAACAGATCAAGACATCACTGGAGGAACAGAAATATTACCAGAAGATCAATGAATATATACAAACCCTGATATCTCGAAATAAGGTGGAGATATATCTTCAGGACCCCCCACTCCCTTCTGTAAACATAACAGCGGGAAACTCCCCCTCTTCAGGCCCCTCCAACGCACCTCTCACTATCATTGAACTTTCCGATTATCAATGCCCCTCATGCCGTCAAACCTATGGCGTCACGAAGCGGATCATGGAGACCTTCAAAGGTCGGATCAGATGGGTCTTCAAAGATTTCCCACTTGGGCAGAACCCCGTTTCAGTGAAAGCTGCGGAGGCATCCCGCTGTGCTGCCGACCAATCAAAGTTTTGGGAATATCATGACTTGCTTTTTGGAACAACTCAGGAGCTTACAACGGATAAGCTGAAAGATCTGGCAAAACAGCTCAATCTCGATATGGATAAATTTTCGGCGTGTCTTGATAGCGGGCAATATCGAAACAATGTTCTGCAGGAGGCGCAAGAATTTGCTGCCCAAGGTGTTGATAGAACACCATCCTTTGTCATAAATGGAAAATTGTTACCGGGAGGCCCCTCTTTTGAGCGTTTCAAGGACCTGATCGATCGCGAATTGTCCCGGCATAAATGAGGACATGACCCATGCATATAAAAAAACAACTTCAAAAATCATTTTAAAACGAAAGGTTACTCAAGCATATTCATGAAAGTAAAACCGTTTAAAGCCCATTCATGAAAAAACATATCTTTCTGAAAGGACCGACCACAATGGGATCGAGGCTCATCTGCATATTTGTATTCTTTTTGACCTGCAGCTTCTCCTTGCCTGCAAACTCACTAGACTATCCTGTCGACTATACTTTTGAGCAGGTACCCGATCCCCTTTCTTTGGACAATCCTGTCTATCCCCTTATCGACAAGAAAGTTCCAAGTCCCGGAAAGTCATTCTACGATCTCTATTTTGGAACGGTGCTCACCCGAATGACCCGCAGACTGGGATTGAGACATGAATATTCACGTTTCGATCCCTTCAATGCCAACCATTCCCTGCTCCTTATGACCTACCAAAACACCGGCAGGTGGTGGATATACCGCACCACCCCCCTGCCCTGCGACCGGCCCGCCAACCTTGTGATGACCTTGAGCAGTCAAACAACAGAACTCCGATGGGATCGAAATCTTTCCAACATCATTTGGGGGCTTCGAGACTTCAAAATCATCAAGATCGATGTTGAAACACGCAAGGAAACAGTCGTAAAAGATTTTGCCAAGGACAAGACCCTCGCTCCCATCATTCGGGCCGAAACCGATCTCTTTCGCATCACGACGAAAAAAGAGGGAGAGGCTTCTTTGAACAACAGATTTTGGGCACTCTGTCTGCAGGGTCAAAACGAGGATGGCAGGCTGAGGTATATATTCACATGGGACCGGCAGAAAAATAAAATTTTAGGTGTATTCAAGCTCTCTCGAGAGGAAGCGGAACTCATAGACTGGGTTGGGATGTCCCCTCTCGGAAAGAGAGTCTTGATTCTTGGGCGCCCGGCAAGTGGAAGAATATTGTCCGGCTTGAACATGGCCGACAAAAAATTCAGAAAATTCTACAAGCTTACAAACAGGCATGGGCACTCCGACGTTGGGCTCGATGACAAAGGCAGAGAAGTGATTGTCATGGTAAATACCTGCACTGGATATGTCGATCTGATTCCCCTCGATTTTACTTCCAAGCCTGTCAAGACTCTTGGAGATTATGAAGGCAATGGTATCAGGCCCCTCATCCAACTTACGTCGAGTACCCGGTCCATCCATATATCTTGCAACTATCCCGGTTATTGTGTTGTCTCGACTTTCTGTCCTCCCGACGTGCAGGAAGACAACTGGCTGGATCGGATGATTGCCATGGTGAAACTCGATAGAGAGAAGCCCTCTGCGTATTATCTCGCTAAACTGTACAATTCACGAGGACCCGGGGAATACGTGGCGGAAACCAAAGCCTCCATCTCAAATGACGGCACCAGAATCGTCTGGACCGATAATTGGAGTTTGAACGTCGGCGAGGAACAGACTTTTATCATGCAATTGACCATGCCATCCGCCTGGTCGGATAAGCTCGATTCTTCGCAGCTACAATAAATGCATTTACAGATCGACGGCATCTATTTCTTTTTCTTGGTGTCATTCATGAGAGCCAAAACGAAATCGTTGATATCGTCGATACTTGGAATTTCATTTTTTATCTTATGCGGTTCTTCGGATTTATCCGGACTTCCGGTAGAATACTGTTGATTTTCACTTTCCAGGAAGAAGTCGAGGTCGTCATCATCGAGGACGAGTTCCAAGAGATCTCCGTCGCCGATTTCCATTCCCATTGCATTAGGACTTTCAGTCTCAAGACTGAAATCGCTCAACCCTTCGGAATCTGAAAGTTTCTGAAGACGTTCCGCCCCCTTTGCGACCTCCGGATCGCTTTCGGGTTCATCGTTCAACTCCAGGCTGAGATCGAGGAATTCTTTCGATTCCGGCAATTTCTGAAAACGTTCCACTGAGTCTGCGGGTTCCGATTCGGGCGCAATTTCCAGTTCCCGCCCCAGATCCATCTCTAGGGTCAAAGAATCTTCCACGGACTCTTTGCTGCCCTCCTTTATCCCGTCCGGGACTTCCATTGCCAGGAGGGTCTCTTCCTGCAGATCGATCGTCAATTCGGGTTCTTCATCATGGGCGAGTACCATTTCAGGAGTGGCTTCAGGAGAGACATCAGCGACAGGATCATTCGCAACGGGCTCAGAGGCGACGGGCTGTAGTACTTCCTCAGGCGCGATTTCCGTGAAATCCATATCCGCATCGAACTGGATTTCCTCATTTTCAGATTCGGAGAAGGCACTCAGAGGCTTTGCATCCTCGATATCTGCAGGCTCATTTTTTTCCCCCAAAAACTCGTCATATTCCTTGAGGAGAGGCCCTAAAAGAAAGGGAACGGCAGGGCGCACGGGCAACAATCCCAATCCGTCTCTTACGACAGTCAAATCGATGCCGCACTTCTTGCATTCGGACAGATAGTCAAAACTTACAAAACCACACTTGTTGCATTTCATTTTAGCTGCTCCCCGATTGATCCGCCGAAATCCCCCCACAGCAGTTGGACTGCCGAAACGATGGCTACCGCAGCCGTTTCAAAGCGCAGAATCCTCGGCCCCAAATGCACGAAATCGAAATCGGCCTTTCTGAACCGTTCCACTTCCTGGTCAGACCAACCCCCTTCGGGCCCAATGACCGTCATTACTTGTTTGCAGACAGGGACGGAATGGGTGAGGGCCAAGAGGTTTTTCTCCGCCTTCGACTCAAGGGCGACAACCTTGATCCGCAGCCCTTCCTCCTTCTCCCAGCCGGGAACATACGCCAGGAGTTCTTCTATTTCAGACAAGACCATGATCTCAGGAATACGCGCCCTTCCGCACTGGCATAAAGCCTCTCGCGCAATTTTCAGCCATCTCTCATGTTTTTTTTCCGCCTGCGCCCCCCTCAGACCATACTGACTCCTGGCAGCCCTGAAAACCATAATACGGTTTACTCCCAATTCTGTTGCCTGACGGATCACCAATTCCATTCTATCCGACCGCGCAATGGCCACTGCAAGGGTAACCTTCAAAGGGGATTCATTGTGCAGAATCCGCCTTTCGAGCAGTCTCACCCGGATGGCTCCCCCCTTGATCTCCTCGATAACCCCCTCCCAGGCATGCCCCTCACCGTCTCGCAGCTCAATGCTGTCACCCGGCCTCGAACGCAGCACACTTTCGAGGTGGTGCACCGTTTCCCGCGGAAGAGAGACACATTCTTCACCATCGGAGAGGTTTGGCAAAAAGAAACACTTGCGAGTCATGATTCCGGAAAGTCCATCCCCGTTTATTCTCCTTTTCGGCACATAGCTTTTTCAGGCAAAATGCCCCAGATACCATCGAAAAAACTTCTCACCCCAAAATAGATAGGCGGTTGCCCCCAGAGAAAGAAAAGGCCCGAAAGGGACCATGGTATTCATCCCTTCACCGGATCGCCACATGGTCACAAAACCTACTATGGAGCCTGTCAGGGAAGAGACCAGTATGGTGAAAACCACGCCGGGCCATCCAATGAAGGCTCCGATCATACCCAGCAGTTTGATGTCGCCTACTCCCAGCCCTTCCCGGCGCCTGAAGTACCTGTACCCCACCGCGATCAGGCAAAAAAGACCTCCTCCGAGCAGCATGCCAAGCAATGAGTCCAACCACGAAATACGCATGCCGACAAAAGAAAGGCAAAACCCCAGGACAATACCCGGCAGGGACAAAACATCGGGAATGAGAAATGTATCCAAATCGATGAAAGCGATAATGAGCAGCAAGGAAACGAAAAGGAAATCGATCAAAAATTGCGCATCCATCCCCGACTTACGAAACAATAGGACCGCCAGAAGCCCAGTCAGCAACTCCACAGTTGGATAACGCAAAGAAATTGGGGTCTTGCAAAAACGGCATCTCCCCCTCAGCAGCAGATAGCTCAAGAGGGGAATATTGTCATAAAAGGCGATGGGGTGCCTGCAGTTTGGACAGCGGGAGCCCGGCTGAACAAGGGATTCTTTTGCGGGCAGCCGATGAATCACAACATTGTAAAAGCTTCCCAGGATACACCCAAAAACAAAGACAACCCCTTGCAGCGCTACAGATGGAATGGGAAAAGGCATATGCTGTTTCTTTCAATCACTCTGAGTCTCAACAGCCTCCGACTGCTCTTTTTCTTCATACTTGCAGGAAGTATTGGGACAGACGAGTTTGACTCCGCTGCGCTTACTGACCTTCTCAATGAGGACAGGGGAGCCGCATACAGGACAGGTCTTTTTCACCGGTTTTCCCCAGAAAACCGTCTTACATTCAGGATACTTGTTGCAGCCATAAAACCGACGTCCTCCTTTTCCAACGCGCTCCACGAGTTCGCCTGTACACCCTTCCCGGGGGCACGGGATTCCACTGCTTGGAGATCGAGTTGTTTTACATTCAGGATATCCACTGCAAGCAAGGAAAGTGCCATAGCGACCTCGTTTCAAAATCATAGGACGGCCGCACTTTTCACATGTCTCCCCTGTAGACGGCGTTTCTATCAACCTGACATTGCCCTTTGCATCCCTTTCATAATCGGAAGAGAAACTACATTCGGGATATCCACTGCAGGTAATGAAGGGCCCATTCCGGCTCCATCGGATATGCAATGGAAGGCCGCACTGAGGGCATTTGAGATCGGTGGGCCATCCCACACCCTTGAGATTGAGCATGTTGGTCTGCGCGGCCTCGAGGCTCTTGGAAAACTGGTCGTAAAACTCCTTCAGCAGTTTCAGATAAGGGTAATGTGCATTTTCTATTTCATCGAGGCTCTTTTCCATCTTGGCAGTGAATTCTACGTCCACGATATTGGGAAAGTTTTCGACCAACAGTCCATCGATGAGCCAGCCCAATTCACTGGGGTGAAGACGCTGTTTTTCCAGTCTCACATATTCCCTGTCCAAAATCGTCGATAAAATGGTCGCGTACGTACTGGGGCGCCCAATTCCCAGTTCCTCGAGTTCCTTGATAAGACTGGCTTCAGAAAATCGTGGAGGTGGCTGGGTGAAATGCTGTTTGGATTCAAGGCCCAATAAATTGACCGACTGTCCCTCGACAAGCTCCGGCAGATATCCTTCGTTTCCCTCAACAGCGTCACCATTTTCCTGACTTTCGACATAGAGAGTCATAAAACCGGGAAATTCAATCACGGATCCGGTCGTTCGGAAAATAAAATCGGCGGCAGAAATGTCGATGGTGGTTTGCGCAATGACAGCAGGCGACATCTGGCACGCAACAAAACGCTTCCAAATGAGAGTATAGAGATTGAGCTGCTCGCGAGTCAGATAGGGAGCCATCGATTCGGGTGTTCTGTTCACGTCTGTGGGGCGGATCGCTTCATGCGCATCCTGTGCACTGGATTTGCTTTTGTACACAGCAGGTTTTGAAGGAAGGTAATCTTTGCCCCAGTTGGCCTGGATATGCTCTCTTGCCGCCTGAACGGCATCCCCGGAAAGACGCGTTGAATCCGTACGCATATAGGTGATGAGTCCGACAGCCCCCTCCTCACCCACTTCAAGCCCCTCGTAGAGCTTCTGCGCGATACTCATTGTTTGTCTGGCGGAATAGCGGAGTTTGCGGGCCGCATCCTGTTGGAGGGTACTCGTTATGAAAGGGGGTGCAGGGTTTTTCTTGCGCTTTTTTCGCTCGACACTTTCCACAGTGTAGGACAGCGGACGCAAAATTTCCAAAAATTCATTCGCCTCATCTTCGTTGGAAATTTTACATTTCTTCTTTTTGCACTTGAAGAGTTGAGCGACAAAATTACGCGCAGACTCCCTGCCCTCTTTCGCCATGAACTGTGCATCGATGGTCCAGTACTCTTCGGGATCGAATTTCTGGATTTCTTTCTCGCGATCGCAAATCAGGCGCAAAGCTACGGATTGCACCCGCCCGGCGCTCAACCCACGCTTCACCTTCTCCCACAGGATGGGTGAAATAAGATATCCAACGAGCCTGTCCAGGATACGTCTCGCCTGTTGGGCTTCGTAAAGAGACTTGTTCAGTTCCTTGGGATGAGAGAGCGCTTCTGCAATTGCCTTCTGAGTCAGCTCATAAAAAAGGACCCTGTATAGGGGCTTGTCCTTCGCCCGAATCTCTTCGGCAATATGCCAGGCAATCGCCTCGCCTTCCCTGTCGGGGTCAGGCCCGAGGTAGATGGCATCCGCTTTGGATGCGGCATCATGCAGCTCATTGATCACCTTTTTTTTCCCACGTATTACCTGATACTCCGGCTTGAATTCATCCTCCAGATTTATACCGAGCTTGCTCTTCGGGAGATCCTTGATGTGGCCGACCGAAGCCATAACCATAAAATCTTTGCCTAGATAGCGCCCAAGCGTTTTAGCTTTTGTGGGAGACTCAACAATCAACAATGATTTCGACATGCGGGCAAAACCTCATTTCCTCTTTCAACAAGTCCCGTTACGAAAATGAACGAAATACATTCCGGGCAACTGTTTGATTATACCCTTGAGTTCAAGAGACAGTAAACTGGCCGTCACCTGGGCAACAGGCCAAGACAAGGATCGACAAATGTCGTCGATATGACGGGGACTTTCATCGAGAGACTTCAAAAGCAAGTCTTCGTCCCGGGACAGTTGCGGCTTTGGAGCCATGGGACGCTCTTGCCCGGAGTCGGAAATCCAACTGGGTCGAATGAGGGGACGAATCTCCTCCAGAACATCTTCGGCACTCTCGACCAGTTTAGCCCCTTCCTTCAACAACCGATGAGGCCCCTCACTCCTGTAATGACGCGCTATTCCAGGAACGGCAAATACCTCTCGCCCCTGTTCGAGAGCCATCCGCGCCGTTATGAGAGAACCACTGCGGTGCGCAGCCTCTACAACGACCACACCCAGGGCCAGGCCGCTTATGATTCTGTTTCGCTGGGGAAAGTGTCCCGGTGCAGGTGGAGTCTGAAGAGGAAATTCGGTCATCAAAGCTCCGGATGCAGCAATATCCTTTCGCAACCCCGAGTTGACCTGGGGGTATTCTATATCCAATCCGCATCCCAGCACCGCAAGGGTGCGCCCATTGCCCTTCAGAGCTCCTCGATGGGCGGCGCTGTCAATGCCGACGGCGAGTCCGCTGACAATCGTTACCCCGTACTGCGCCAAATCCATACTCAGCTTTTCAGTGAAGGCCATTCCCATGGGAGAAGCCGCTCTTGAGCCCACTATAGCGATGGAGACAAGATCCCTGGGTTCGATTCTCCCCCGCACGAAAAGAGCAACGGGAGGATCTGGTATATTCGCAAGATTGACCGGATAATCCGGATCTCCCAGGCACAGCATTCGAATGCCTTCGTTTTTGAGACAATCCCATTCCATCCGGGGAGCCCGGATCACATTTCTTCTCAAAAGCGCCTGTTTGGCCTTGTCCCTGAGTCCCGGAACCGCATCGATGTCCTGAGCTGAAGCCCTCAAGACAGCAGTGGGGGACCCAAAATGCCTTACCAATCGCAAAATCGACCTGTTCCCCAGGTCTGCGATCAGCTTGAGAGTGAGCCACGCGATTCTTTCCGGTTCGCTGAAGTGTAAATTGTCTTCGGTCTGCATATTCATTCAACTGAAAGGGTTCTGGCCATCCATCCGGCTCGCGGCCTTCCGATTCTTTGATCCTGCTTGCTTTTTAAATCTATGGAATGTTAAGTACAGGTGACTTTAAGATTTGTCAAATCGATGATAATGATTTTTCGGAATGAAGTAAATCTGTGATCTGAGCCAAATAGGTCCTTGAGTCCCTTATGAATCGATGCGTCCAGCCCACCATGCGGCAAAAACGAGCACAAGCATCCCCCGGTAAACCCGAACTCCTGGCCCCTGCCGGAAGTCTTGAAAAATGCAAAATCGCATACCTCTACGGCGCAGATGCCGTCTATGTGGGAGGCAAAGAATACAGCCTGCGGGCATTTGCAACCAACTTCACCCGCGATGAGCTTGCAGCCGCATCCCGGCTCGCGCATGAATCCGGTAAAAAGCTTTACGTTACAGTCAACACTTTTGCCCGCCAGTCCGATCTCGAAAGCCTTCCCTCATACCTCCAGTATCTCCAGGAGATCCAGGTTGATGCCCTCATCGTCAGCGATCCGGGAGTCATCCTCCTCTGCAGGGCACACGCCCCCACCATTCCTATCCATCTCAGTACCCAGGCCAATACAACAAATGCTCTGAGTGTACTCTTCTGGAAAAATCAGGGGATCAGCCGCATCAACCTTGCCCGCGAACTTTCCATAGATGAAATCAAAAGCATTCGTACCGAGACCTCCATCGAGCTCGAAATTTTCGTACATGGAGCCATGTGCGTTTCCTATTCCGGAAGATGTCTTCTCAGCGCGTTTCTCAATGACAGGAGCGCTAACCGGGGACTTTGCACCCAGCCTTGCCGCTGGTCATACCGATTGGTGGAAGAAAAGCGGCCCGGGCAATACTTTCCCATCGCCGAAGATACTCATGGTTCATATATTTTTAATTCTAAAGATTTGTGCCTTTTGCAAGAGATGGGCCTTCTCATGTCCCTTGGAATAGAAGCATTCAAGATCGAAGGAAGAATGAAGGGTGTTCTATATCTCGCGAGCGTAGTTCGTGCATATCGTCAGGCAATTGACGCCTACTGGCAAGATCCGGACAGTTATACGGCCAAAGAGGAATGGCGCCTGGACCTGGAACACGTCAGCCACCGTCCGTACAGCAAAGGGCTCTTGTTTCCCGAAGATCATGCTTTACACCAGGGGAGCGACGAGTCCAACCCCTACTGCCAGACTCATACGCTCGCCGGCATCGTTCGCGAACACTCCCTGCCCCAACATCCCCTATCGATCTATCCCGAAGAGGAACAATCCCTTTGGGTCAGGGTTGAGGTCCGAAGCAGGATTGTTGCAGGCATGACGCTCGAGTTTCTCTACCCCGATGGGAGGACGATGGAGCACACTTTAAACTACTTCGAGGACTTGGCTGCTACCCCCCTTCGTGTTGCCCAACCCAACACAATGATAACTTTTCCTGTTCCTTTCACTGTATTTCCCTTGCAGGTCATTCGCATGGAGCAGCCGGCCGGAAGCTCTGCCCAGAAGTAAGGGAGTTGGCGGATTCCAGTATCCCGTTATTCACCACGGAGCCACAGAGATCACGGAGGAATCCCGTAAGAATTCCAAAATCTTCTCCGTGCCCTCCGTGCCTCCGTGGTAAATAGGGATTTCAAGAGCGACTCACTCCCTAAGTACCCCAACGCACTAATTACGCGGCCATTTGCACGGATTTTGGAGCGAACTTGGCCACGAGCTTTGTTTTCGTATAGGTCCACTTTATGGGTTTTGGATGTCTGTTGAGCTCATCAAAGTAACCCATAAGCATTTGTGAAAGCTCCTTTTTGTCGTTGAAGTCGTTGGGAGTGAGTACATCCCTTGTAACCTTACTGAAGATGATCTCAACCTGATCGAGCCAACTGGCATATGTGGGAAGCCAGTAGATACGAACATTAAAAGAAAGGTTGAGAGAAGCAATCCATTTGCCCAGTTGTTTGGGTGCATGCGTAGAGCCATTGTCCAGAATGAGATCAATAACCTTGAATCCCTTGACAATGGCTGAAGAAAAGAAACTCAGAAGAAAGGTTTTGAACTCCGCGAAGCGCTTGCGAGCGAAGGTACGGGCGAAGGTGATTCCATTGGCGACGATAAGAGCACAAAACAGCTGTAATGCTCCCATCCGTTTGTATCGGGATGCCACGTGAACGGGGTGTTCGGCTATGGCGGGTTTGGTCTCGTGAAGAGGTCTTCTTGCTTGAATGGAGGTCTTCTCATCGATACAAACGGAAGCTTCACCCTGCTGGAACAACTGGGGAGCGTTCTCATAGAGATCCAGGACTGGAGACGCTTTCTCAACGAATTTTGGATCAGGAGATTTTTGCCATAGATGATATTGCCAGGGTTTGATCTTGTCCTGTTTCAGCCAAAGACGAATAGTGCTCGGGGCAATGTGGCTGACGATTCCTTTTTCTTTGGCGACTTGACAAAGCTTCTCTCCAGACCAGCGTTGCCATGGCTTGCCATGATCACACGGTTTCGAACAGGCCAACAAGGTGATCTGAGCCCTCACGGCAGAAGGATGCTTTCTTGGGGCTCCGGGTCGGGGGTGGTTTTTGAGGCTACCTTCATTGACCCATCTGTTGCGGAACTTCTTAACGGTGGATGGCCTGCATCCGACTTCATCAGCGATCTGCCGGATGCTCCATTCCGGGTGCTCATGCGATAGGAGGAGGATACGAGCCCTTACAACCTCCGCATAGGGTTTTGTGTAGCTCACTCTCAGATGTTTCAATACTTTCCGTTTCTCTGGAGGAATGTAGATGCAGTATTTGTGTTGAGGTCCAGGCATGGTTGTACTCCTCTCCTGTTTGTTGCCTTCTTATTTAATTTTAACATGCCTGGAACCTCTTAGGTTCTGTTGACATTTGGGTTCTAATTAATAGATGTCAACAGCACTACTACAAGATGAAACATGGTTGAAGATCCTCCAATTCCTTCGCTCCTGTGTGGATGTTTACGTAGGAGAAGAAGGTGATTGCCGTCTTTTCATTGAGGCACTCCTTTGGATTACACGAAGTGGTGCTCAGTGGAGACTGCTCCCGGAGAAATTCGGTAACTGGAACAGTGTCTATAAACGATTCGCCCGCTGGTGTAACAAGGGTATCTTCTCCAGAATGCACGAGCACTTCATAGATGATCCCGATATGGAGAACTTCATGTTTGACAGCACCATTGTTCGTGCCCATCCCTGTGCTGCCGGAGCCCTCAAAAGATCCGGTGGACAAGAGACACAGGCTCTCGGGCGCAGCCGAGGAGGTTTTTCCACCAAGATCCACGTAGCGGTAGATGGCTTGGGAAATCCCCTGAGGTTCATTCTCACTCCCGGTCAGAAGAGTGACATCGAACAGGGACCGGCTCTTATCGAGGGCTTCACCTTCGCTCATGCACTGGGAGACAAGGGCTATGATTCGGATGCCTTCGTCCAGGCGATCACCCAATCTGGAGCTACTGCTGTGATTCCACCCCGGTCCAATCGCAAAGAGCCCCGCGAATACGACCAATGCCGCTACCGCGAACGACATCTGATCGAGTGCTTTATGAGCAAGATCAAACATTTCAGACGCATTTTCTCCAGATTCGACAAGCTCGACAGAAGCTTCTTGGGCTTTCTTGGCTTTGTCGCAGCTCTCATCTGGTTGAGGTGAAATGTCAACAGAACCTAGGGTTGAACAAATCTGGTTGCGTAATTATCGCGCTGGAGTACTAAGCATGCGGTCCCCATGGCTAAAAAGGGTGCGTACCCGCTATCAACAAAATGGCCGGGCATACTCCTTTTCAGGAACCCGGCCATACATACGCGAGAACGCTCTTAAAAACGCAGGTGCGATTCTGCGGGCGATCTATCTCAACTATCTTGATTCAATCACTTTTTGCTACTTGTCGATCCCTTCTTTTTCTTCTTTCCAGCGGATTTTTCCTTTTCCGTTTTCGCTTTGCCCTTTGTGGCTCTCGGTTTCTTGGCGGTGCCCGCTTTCTTGACAGCCTTTTTTGCCGGTTTTTCCTCTACCTCCGGCACCTGCTCAGCCTTCAGCTCCTCCTCCCCAGCCTCAACCGAGGGAACCTCTTCAGCAGCTGCAACCTCCTCGGCCTCAAAGGCGATTCCCGTTTCAGGAATCTCTTCAATCAGGGGAGCCTTCTCAACACTCAGCTCAGGTCCTTCAAGGGTGGTCTCTACAGGAGGAACCTCAATCTCAGGGGCCTCACCTTCAACAGCAGCCTCCTCTTCACCGAGCGGGGCTTCCGCAACGGGTGCCTCAGGTTCGGATACCAGCTCCTCTTCTATCTTGACTTCTTCTGGAGGGGTCACAACCTCTTCTGCAACAAGAGAAGCCGCTTCGGGAGTGATTTCCGCCACCGACTCCGGAACCTGCCCAGCGGCAGGAAGTTCTACTTCTCCGGACACTTCCGGAGGGCCGGCAGCTGGCGCGACCGCCTCTTCCTCCATTGCCGCCTCTGCCTCTTCCACTGCAGGGCCCTTTTTGATCTCTTCTTCTATTATGGCAACTTCAACAGGAACGGATATCTGGACAGTTTCAGGGGCGGCCTTGGCAACGGTCTTTTCCTGCGGTTCCTTAACGGGCTCCGCAGCCAGAACAGGCTCTGCAACCTGCCCGGCCGCCTTTTTGGGTTCCGCCTCTAAACTAGCTTTTTTTTTTTCTGCACCGCGCTCTTTTGCGGGTTCAGCAGGAGGCGGTACTTCTTTGACAACCGCTCGAAACTCACTTTCGAAGTAGGTCACCGCACTGAGCACCGGCTGGCTGCTGGTTGAAGCAAAGTCGCAGTAAGGAGCATCTCGCATTG
This sequence comes from Desulforhabdus amnigena, assembly GCF_027925305.1. NCBI lineage: Bacteria > Pseudomonadati > Thermodesulfobacteriota > Syntrophobacteria > Syntrophobacterales > Syntrophobacteraceae > Desulforhabdus > Desulforhabdus amnigena. The sequence continues at coordinate 2,233,071 of NZ_BSDR01000001.1, forward strand.
TCTCACAAAGTGTACGAACCTGTGCAAGATCCTCCGTGGTTCCTTCCCCCGAAACTATTCGCTCGAGACACTCACCCAGACGTTTTATCCCGATTCGGCACGGAGTACATTTCCCGCAGGAAAGACCCTCTTCAAAATCAAGGAAGTATTTGGCGACATCGACCATCGAAATCTGCTCATCGATGACGCCAATGAATCCCGTATCCCTTTCATAGTACACATCGCTTCGAAAGGATTGTTCAGGATTTATGGAAGCGAGCGGAAACAATATTCTGCCTTTGGCGAGGGTTTCCTTCACGATTTCAGGGACATCCTGTTTCTGAACCTTCAGGTAAAAGAACCCCTTCTGAGGAAAGCCTATAAAAGGGCCGTTTTTACAGGTTCCGGAACATCCCATTTTGGCGTTTCCAACCTTAATGTCGAGGCCTTCCTGCTTGATCTGATCCGTCAGCGCCTGCCGAATGGCATCACACTCACAAGAACATCCCTCCCTGGGAACACAGACTGTGACGCAAGGTTTGCTAGAATTCGGATCGCAAAAACTCTTTGCCTTTTTTGCGATTTTCGGTTGCGCTGCGGCAGGTGCAGCCTTTGCTGCAGGCTTCGATCTTTTCTTGGCCATCGGAATCCACGGATCATTTTTAAGTGCTTGAGTAAGTTCTTTAAATATACCCATAACGGCTCTCTTCCTTATCCAGCATGACAAACCTTGAAGCCGAATAGTCTACATAGTCCGGCAGTGAAACACCAGTCTTGGAAGCTCTATCCTTATAAGTCAAACCCTAGTAAGGAAGACTACGAGCAGCAGCTTCCGTCAGTGCTACAAACTTGTCAGGGAAAACCCCGAGATAAACACTCAATATTACCAGCACAAAGCTCATGGACCGGGTCCAGGCGTCAACACGAATCGCAGGATACGGCCGAACGGGTTCAAGCAGGTAGGCAGCTTTGATCACAATGAGATAGTAATACAGAGAAATCGTGGCGTTGACCATACCGATGATCACAAGGGCAAGGTAGCCCTTTTCCAGGGCAGCGGCAAAGACCAGGAATTTCCCCGTAAAACCGACCGTTGGTGGTATCCCCGCCAATCCGAACAGACCAAGCATCAGGGTCATGGCAAGCAACGGAGACCGTTTATGAAGTCCGGCCAATTCCTTGATCTGAAGATTGTGTCCATCGTCTGCGATTTTCATGATGACCATGAAAATCGAGTAATTCATGATCAAATAAGCTATCGCGTAATAAATGGCGCTCGCATACCCGCGCTCGGTCATGCTCAAGATACCCACAAGCATATACCCCGCATGAGCGATACTGGAATAAGCGAGAAGCCGCTTGATATCCTTTTGGATGATTGCGACAAGGTTGCCGAAGGTCATGGAGAGGATGGAAAGCGTAATCAGCACCTTGATAAAAACCGCACTCTCTCCGGCGGAGAATCCCACGAACCGAATCACCATCGCTGCAGCGGCCATCTTGGAAGCCGTGGCAATGAAGGTCGTGACCTGGTTGGCGGCACCCTGGTACACATCCGGAGCCCAACTGTGAAACGGAAACAGCGCCTGCTTGAAGAAAAAGCCGCACAAGGCGAGGACAAGCCCGGCAATTGCGGCCGGTTCGTTGATCACCTTCGGTAAAGCCTCCATGACTCCGGATACATACGTCGTCTTAGCCATGCCGAATATGAAACTGATACCGAAGATCATGAAAGCCGAAGCGGTAACCCCTACCATGAAATACTTGATTCCGGTCTCCACGAACTTGTTCGAATCGCTCCTCATGGGAACGAGCAGGAACAAGGTATAGGACGAAAGTTCGAGGGCCACATAGATGGTCAGCAGTTCCACCGCACTGACGAGCATCATCATGCCCAGTGTACAGATGAAGACAAGAAAATAGAATTCCGCATGCTGCCGCTCATCGATTCCCTTGAGCTCATTGCACGACGAAATCACCCAGAAGGTGCCCAGAGCCAGCAGCAGTTTAAATACTTGACTGAACAAATCGACCCGGTAGGCATCAAAAAAGACCATTCCATTTTGCCGCGCACAGAACACCGTCACCAAAACACCAATCCCGGCAAGGGTCACTGCAATCTTGTGCAGGCGTTTAGATGAGGCTTGTTTGCTGAGCGACAAAATGAAAAACACCAGGCCGCACAGAACAACATACAACTCAGGAATAAAAAGGACCCATTTCATCATCGCCACGTCTTCCCCTCACTTAGCCCTATAAGTTCCCAACAAATGGAACCACTGCACTTTGAATGACATCCAGCATCAGTTTTGGGAAAAATCCGAAAAACAGAATGATCCCTATCAAAATGATGCGCGGTGTCGCAAGAAACAATGGCACGTCAGGAATATGAGCCCATCGTTCATTCCTCTCGCCATAGAACGTCCTCTGCACAACCCGCAGCATAAAGAGCGCGCTGACGACCAACCCCGTAACAGCCAGAAGCCCACGAACCGGATAGGTCTTCACCGCTGCGACGAACACCATCAGTTCAGCCCAGAAACTCGCCATGCAGGGTACACCGATCCCGGCGAAAGCCGCCATAATGAAGAAGCTCGACGCAATCGGCATGGTCTTGGAAAGTCCTCCAAGATCCGGAATCATCTTGGTATGCGTCCGATCATAAATATAGCCGACCGAAGAGAAGAAAAGGGCCGTCATGACACCGTGAGCAAACATCTGGAAGACGGCCCCGTTGATGCCGTTGACGGTCATGGTCGAGAGTCCCAGGCCTACCATGCCCATGTGAGAGACGCTCGAATAACCGATGACATATTTGAGGTCCGTTTGGGCAAGGCCGACCAGGGCGCCGTAGACAATCGCTATCGTTGCAAGGAGTGCCATCAAGTCAGCCCAATAGACCAGACCTTCCGGACAGAGTGTCATGCCCAGCCTCAATATTCCATAAGCTCCCAGTTTCATCAGCACGCCGGCGTGAATCATACTCACGGCCGTAGGCGCCGCAACGTGGCCTACCGGAGACCAAGTATGGAACGGCCAGACAGCAGCAAGAATGCCGAAACCCACATAGAGCATCACAAAGGCGATCTTTTGCACCAGGGGACTGAACCCGATTCTCTGCAGTTCAAACAGATCGAAGGTCACCCCGCCCGCCTGTGCCCACAGATATAAAATGCCGGGCAAGATGAGGGCGCTCCCCGCGAGCAGATAGAGGGTGAGCTTCATGGCGCCATATTCCTTCCGGGTTCCACCCCATATCGCTATCAGGGGGTACATGGGAAAGAGAGAGACGTCATACCAAACGAAGATCCAGAAGAGGTCCATGGAAATGAAGACGCCATAGACACCGGCGACGAGGAGGAAAGTGAGAGCAAAAAACTCTTTTACCCGGACCTCGAGGTCCCACATCGTCCAGACGCCGGTAAAGAGAACCACGGCAGTGAGAAGGATCATGGGAAGATTGATTCCATCCACTGCGTTGAAGTAATAGATTCCAAGGCTCTTTACCCAGAGATAGCGCTCAACAAATTGCAAACCGCCTTTCTGCACGTCATAGGCCTGATAAAGCCACAATGCCAATATCAGACCAACACCTGCAAAGAAGAGGCTTACCTGTTTGACCAGTTTGGGTCGGTCATCCGGAATACAGAGAATGACCAGCAAGCCGACAATAGTTGACATCAAGATTGCCGTCAGGATAGGAAAATGTGCCATTTCCATCGAAGTCATAAGCAGTCCGTCCGCTACTCAGAAAGTGGGTTAATTCTTAATTGCCCTTTCACGTCTATCTTTCAAAACTGATCTTAGATCAGGAAATATAGAACCACCAAGCCAACCGCAGCCACCATAACAAGCAGATTGTATTGCAGCATGCCGGACTGCAGAAAGCTGAACAGACGACCGCCAGCGACGGTGAAAAAGCATATGCCGTCGATCCCGCCGTCGATTACACGCCTGTCATTTCGGGTAAAGGCATTGGTGAGACCTCCATACACAACATTGTCCAGCGACTTTCTCAGGAAATCATCCATATACCAGCGTCTGGCAAAAAGCTCTTCAACTCTTGGAAATCTATACAGAAAACCTTTCTGCTCGGCACCTCTCTTGCCAAATTCCATCCATGCCCACAGAATTCCAGTCAACGCACAACCCACGGCAGTAAACAATAAAATGTAATGGCCGGCTCCATGACCCGCCGCAGCATGCGCTCCCTCGGCACCCTCGTGCATCGCAGCCGCATGCTGAGCAACGGCTTGAACGGTACTGCTCGGTCCCATCAGGAAATGTTCCAGAGAGGATTGGAAAAATCCCAACACGACGGTGACACTGGCAAGAACCATGACGGGCACTGCCATGCACCAGAAGATGTATCCATGGTGCTCGCCCCCGTGTTCTTCGTGTCCGTGGGCCTCTTCTCCATGGTGAGCGGGATGCTCTTCAATACCCCCCTTGGGAAATACGACAAAGAAAATGAGGCGGAAGCTGTAGTAGGCAGTCATGAGAGCGCCGAGAAGGCCCGCAAAAAGCCAAATCTTGTTGGGTGAGTTGGCCAACGCCCCGAGAATCGCTTCCTTGCTGAAAAATCCTGAAAAGGGGAACACTCCGGAAAGAGCCAGGGCGCCTATGGACATGCAGACGATGGGGATGCGGAGATTTCGCCCCCCCTGCTTCCCGATGATGCGCATATCATTGGTATGATATTCATGGATGAAGATGCCGGAGCAAAGGAAGAGCAAGGCCTTGAAACCGGCATGGGTCGTCAGGTGGAAAACACCCGCAAAATATCCACCCGCGGCCAGGCCCATGACCATGAATCCCAGCTGGCTGACCGTGGAGTACGCCCAGACCTGCTTCAAGTCATAAGTAGCCATGGCCATGGTGGATGCCAGAAGCATGGTGACCGTTCCGATGGTGAGGGCAACGGTCATGGCGTCCGGAGAGGATGCGAAAAAGGGAAATATGCGGCTGAACATGTAAACGCCGGCCGCAACCATCGTTGCAGAGTGGAGCAACGCGCTGACGGGGGTGGGGCCTTCCATGGCATCGGGCAACCAGGTGAGGAGCGGGAACTGGGCGCTCTTACCGATGACACCGCAGAAAATCAGCAATCCAGAAACGGTGACGAGAATATTGGGAAGGAGATGCATCTTGCCCGCTTCACACAAATCGAGGATATTGAGGTTTCCATATCCTACGACCAGTATCAGAAGCCCCATCAGAAACCCGAGATCGGCAAAGCGGGTCATTACAAAGGCCTTCTTGCCCGCCTGAGAAGCACTGTACTTCTCGTAATAGAAGCCGATGAGCAGATACGATGCCAAGCCGACCAGCTCCCAGAAGATAAACAGTTGAAACATACTGGGAGCAATGACCATGTTCATCATGGCCCAGGCGAAAAGCGACTGGAACGCATAATACCGGGTAAAGCCCGGGTCCCCCGCCATATAGCCCAGCGAATAAATCTGCACGAGCAAACTGATGGTGGCCACGATCATCAGCATCAGCAAGCTCAGAGGATCGAGCAGGTATCCAAACGGGATAAGAACCTCATCTGCCAACAACCAGGCCGTCTGGTATTCAACAGGGGCACCAGCGTGAAAAAGCCTGGCGAGCAGAAATGCCGCACATATAAAAGAAACACTCACAGCGCTGATGGAAATGCTGCAGGAAAGGCGAGTGTTTGCCCGCGTAAATATCAAGATGACCGCCATCGAAAGGAGTGGCAGGCCCGTACCCAAAGCTACCGCTAGTAAGACCGGATCTTTAAAAAGCCAACTCATAAACTTTTATCCCTTCAGTTGCTGTGCACGCTCCACATTGATCGAACGCATCCTTCGGAATAGAGCAAGGATGAGACTCAAACCAATAGCCGCCTCCGCAGCCGCCAGTCCCATAATAAAAAGTGTGACGATCTGCCCTACCGCCGGCTCCGGAAACAGAAACCGATTGAATGCCATAAAATTCAAGCTGGCCCCGTTGAGCATCAATTCCACAGAGATCAGCATACCGATGAGATTTCGCCTTTGCAAAACTCCCAGCAACCCCAGACTAAAAAGCAATGCAGCAATGACCAGGTATGTGCTCAGTGAGTTCATGAGCTTAACCTCCGACTATATCCCGCCGTTAAAATCGCCCCGATGATGGCCACCAAAAGTACCAGAGAAATGATTTCGAAAACCAGATCGTACCGGGTCAGCAAAAGATGACCAATCGTCACCACAGACCAATCCTCACTGCGCTCCGCAGCAGGGATCCAATGGCTCTTGGAGACCACACCCACGACGGCCATGAAAAAAATAACGCTCGCAGAACACGCCATGGCCACCTTCGGCACCCGCCTCTTAGGCACCTCGAGGTGCAGGGGCCGGGAGAGCATGATGGCGAAAACGATGGAGATGCATATCGCACCGACATAAATCAACAATTGCATGAGAGCGATGAAAAAGCTCCCCAGATACAAGTAGAACCCGGCCACTCCGGCTAAAGCGAGCACCAATCCGAGTACATTGTAGAGGATGTTGCGCGGAAACACGGCGATAGCCGCTCCTCCAAGCGAAAACCCTACGACGACCCAGAAGGCCATTTGCGCTAACGTTTCAGTCCCTATCAGAAGGCTCATGACACCCTTTCCTCCAAATAAGCCAATGGGTTAAGATTGGCTCTCCTCCAACCTGGCCATCAGATCAATCACTCCATCCCACCGCGACTCCCCTTCCAACTCGTATTCCTTGGAAAATTTCAACGTCTTGGTGGGGCAGACCTCTACACACAGGCCGCAAAGACTGCACCGCGTAAAGTCGATTACGTAGTGTGTTCCAACTTTTTTGCCCTTTGCCCGTTCCTTGATTCCCTGAACCTTGATCAATCCGCTGGGGCACATGCGCTGGCACTGTCCGCACGCGATACATTTGTGCGTCCCCGTGTCAGGAAATCTGACAAATTCAATATGGC